>NZ_KI912640.1:2372-8694 GCF_000519345.1 Deinococcus pimensis DSM 21231 | reverse complement strand
CCACGCGAACCGCACGCTCGACGTGACGCTCCCCGCGCGGACCGCGCGCGTCACCGTCGGCGGCGCCCCGGACCTGCCCCTGCGGGGTCGGGACGCCCTCACCGGAGACGCGCAGACCCTGCTCGGGAACTTCGGCGTGCTCTACACCCTGCGCGTCCGCGGCGCGCGGGGACGCACCCTGGGCTTCTCCACGCGCGGCGGACGCTACCGGGGCCTGCTCGACGTCCGCGACGGCACGCGCGCAGCGACCCGCCTGATCGGCCAGGGCGCCGCCCTCACCGATCCGTCCGTGCTGCCCCTGCTCTGGCGGGCCCGCACGGACACGCTGGACCTGCGCCTCGTTCCGGCCAGCGGATCGAACCTGCCCGCCGCGCTGGTCTTCTACGTGGGCGAACCCCGCTGACCGTCACTCCGAACGTCACTCCTCGATGGCGCCGCCGAGCTCCCGCAGGTGCTGCCGGAAGGTGAAGCCGGGCTCCCGCGCGCGCCGCGCGAGGAACGCCCCGAAGCGGGTCTGCTCCCGCAGGCTCCGGCCCTCCCGCATCCGGGCCGCCTGACGCCGCTCCACGTCCCGGATGGCCTCCGCGGCGTTCGCGACGGCTTCGAGGTCACGTCGCGGCACGAACAGCACGCCGTCGTCGTCCGCGAACACCACGTCCTCCGCGGTGACGCGGAACTCACCGACCTGCGCGAAGGCGAGCGCCCCTTCCTCCTGGGGGTCGAGACGCAGCGGTCCGGTGGGCAGGGCCCCGAGGCTGAACACCGGCAGGCCGATGTCGCGCAGTTCCGCCGTGTCCCGGTGCAGGCCCCAGACGACCATCCCGACGAGTCCGGCGCGCTGGACCTCCAGGGTGACGAGGTCACCCACGCAGGCCTCGTCGAAGCGTCCACCGTTGTCCACGACCAGCACCTCACCGGGCGCGGCCCCCTCGAGCGCCTCGAGGAACACGTCGACGCTGCCGAAGTGCCGGGCGGGCCGCACGGGCCCGGCGACGCGGCCCCCGGGAAGCACGGGACGCAGCGCGCTCGGTCCGCAGCGCACGGGAACGCCGAGGCGCAGGCAGGCGTCGGCCAGATGCGGGGTGGAGAGGACCTGGAATCGGACGGGAAGCGGCTCTACGGTCATGGGACCTCCAACGTGAACGGGTGAGCGTACCGAACGGCTCGGGACGTGGCGTCGTGATCAGTCGGATCGTACCGCGCCCCGACGGGTGAACGTCCACGCCGATCCCACGCGGACGGCCTGACCGGGTGCCGGGCGTCCGAGCAGTCTTCGGCGCATGTTACGCTTGATTCCTCCCTGCATTACGTCGCCCCATCCCTGCCGCCGAATGGAGGACGATATGACCGGACTGCTTCCTCAGCTCACACGCCGCGTGCTGACCGACGGCGGGCTGGAGACCGACCTGCTCTTCAACCGAGGCGTCGAGCTCCCCTCGTTCGCGTCGATCGTCCTCCTCGCCGACGATGCCGGACGCGCGGCGCTCGAAGGGTACTACCGTCCCTACCTGGAGCTCGCACGCCGCCTCGGCACGGGCTTCATCCTGGAGAGCGCCACGTGGCGCGCCAGCCCCGACTGGGCGGCGCCACTCGGTCTCGACCAACCCGGACTCGACCGGCTCAACGTCGCTGCCGTCGAGATGCTTCACCGTCTCCGGGGGGAGTTCGGCAGCACGCAGGACATCGTGGTCAGCGGCTGCGTCGGTCCCCGCGGTGACGGCTACGATCCCGGGCGGATCATGAGCGTCGAGGAGGCGACGGACTACCACGCGCGTCAGGTACGCCTGCTCGCCGACGCGGGCGTCGACATGATCTCGGCGCTCACCATGACCAACGTGAACGAAGCGGCAGGGGTCACGCGTGCGGCGGCGCAGGCGGGGGTACCGGTGGCCGTGTCGTTCACCCTGGAGACCGATGGGCGTCTGCCGACGGGGGACTCGCTGGAAGCCGCCGTCGAAGCCGTCGACGCGATGACCGGCGGGTACCCGGCGTACTTCATGATCAACTGCGCCCACCCGGATCACTTCGCGTCCGTGCTGACGGAGTCGTCCCCCTGGACGAGGCGTGTTCGTGGAGTGCGCGCCAACGCGTCGAGATGCAGTCATGCGGAGCTGGACGTCATGACCGAGCTTGACGCGGGCGATCCGGTCGAACTCGGGCAGCTGTACCGTCGGTTGCTCGAACGACAGCCGCAGTTGACGGTCCTCGGTGGGTGCTGTGGCACGGACCTTCGTCATGTCACGGCGATCGCCGAGGCGTGCCTGGGCCTCCCGAGCAGTGCCTGATCACCGGACGGAACGGCTCGAGGGGGCCGCGGACGTTCAACCTGCGCGAACACCGTGCGGGCCTCGAAGAAGCCTGAAGCTTCCACATCGGGTGGAGCCCCGGGCCTCTGGAATAAAAAGAAAGAAGCCCCTCTAGGAGGGACTTCTCTGCTGGTCGAGGCGGCGAGATTTGAACTCACGACCCCTACCACCCCAAGGTAGTGCGCTACCAGGCTGCGCTACGCCTCGATGCCCAGCAAAGGGGAATATAGCTAAGAACCGGGGTTCGGTCAAGGGGAGCGCAACGAACGCGCGTTTGGAGTATCCTGCCGGACATGACTGGACAACCCACCGAGCAGGACCTGACGTTCGACCAGAAGCTCGCGAACTACGCGGAACTCGCGGTGCGCGTGGGTGCGGGACTGCGCGCGGGCCAGCGCCTCCTGGTGCAGTCGCCGGTGGAGTGCGCGCCGCTCGCGCGGGCCATCGTGCGAGCGGCGTACGCGGCGGGAGCGAGCTTCGCGGACGTCCGCTGGGACGACGACGACGTGCGCCTCGCGCGCTTCTCCCTCGCGCCGGAGGGCTCCTTCGAGGAGATCAGCCGCTGGCGCGTGGACGCCGAGATCGAGACGGCCGAGGCGGGCGGCGCGGTCATCAGCATCCGAGCGGAGAACCCGGACCTGCTCGCGAACGTGGACGGGCAGCGCGTCGCGACGCACCAGCGGACGCTCGCGGCGTACCGCAAGCCGTACACGCAGAAGGTCATGACGAACGCGCTGAACTGGAACCTCGTGTCGGCGCCCGTGACGGACTGGGCGCGGCGCATGTTCCCCGAGTCGGACGCGCAGATGGCGGTGCGGCAGCAGTGGGACGCGATCTTCGCCGCGACCCGCGCGGACCGTCCCGACCCGGTCGGCGCCTGGAAGGAGCACCTCGCGGGCCTGCACCACCGCAAGGCGCTCCTCACGGAGAAGCAGTACCACGCCCTGCACTTCCATAGCGCCGAGACGGACCTGACGGTCGGTCTCGCGGAGGATCACGTGTGGGGCGGCGGCGCCGCCCTGACCCCGAGCGGCATCGAGTTCACCGCGAACATCCCCACCGAGGAGGTGTGGACCGCGCCGCACCGCGAGCGTGTGGACGGCGTGGTCGTCAGCACGAAGCCGCTGTCGTACAACGGCGTGCTGCTCGACGGCATCCGCATCCGCTTCGAGGGGGGCCGCATCGTGGAGGCCACCGCCCGCAGCGGTCAGGACGTCCTCGATCGGCTCGTCTCGACGGACGAGGGCAGCCGCCGTCTCGGTGAGGTGGCGCTCGTGCCGCACTCCTCGCCGATCTCACGTTCGGGGCTGTTCTTCTACAACACCCTGTACGACGAGAACGCCGCGAGCCACATCGCGATCGGCAGCGCGTACCGCTTCAACGTGAAGGGCGGCACGGAGATGACCACGGAGCAGTTCGCGGTGAAGGGCGGCAACGACAGCCTCATCCACGTGGACTGGATGATCGGCAGCGCCGACATGGACGTGGACGGCGTGTACGCGGACGGTCGCCGCGAGCCCGTCATGCGTGCGGGCGAGTTCGTGATCTGAACGAGCGCGTGAACACGAGGGGACGCCCAGCTGGGCGTCCCCTCGTTCCGTGTCGGCGCACCCCGTCTTCATCGGACGCGGGGGCGTCCACCTCGGGCTTCCTCACCTTCGCGGGCGATGATGGGGCCATGCGCAACGTCCGAGCTCTCCTGGGGGCGGCCCTCGCCCTGTCGGCCCTGCTGACCATCCCGGTGGTCGCGCAGAACAACCAGAACGGCAACGTCCGCCTCACCCGAGTCGTGACGGGCCTGGAGCGGCCCGTCACCGTCACGAACGCCGGGGACGGCAGCGGCCGGCTCTTCGTGGTGGAGCAGGGCGGCCGCGTGCGCGTCGTGAAGGACGGACGGCTCCAGCCGGGCGCGTTCCTCGACCTGAGCGGCCTCACCCGCGCGGGCGGCGAGCGGGGCCTGCTGGGCCTCGCGTTCGACCCGAAATTCAGGCAGAACGGACGGCTGTTCGTGAACTACACGGACCGGGACGGGAACACCGTCATCGCGCGCTACACGGCGAAAGGCGACGCGGCCGACCCGCGCAGCGCCACGGTGCTGCTGCGCGCCGAGCAGCCCTACGCGAACCACAACGGCGGTCAGCTCGCCTTCGGCCCGGACGGCTACCTCTACGTGGGCCTCGGGGACGGCGGCAGCGGCGGCGACCCGCAGAACAACGGGCAGAACCTCGGCACGTTCCTCGGGAAGGTCCTGCGGGTCGACGTGAGCGGCGAGAAGTACGCCGTGCCGCGCGACAACCCCTTCGTGAACCGCGAGGGCGCGCGGCCCGAGATCTGGGCGTACGGGCTGCGCAACCCGTGGCGCTTCAGCTTCGACCGCCGCACGGGCGACCTGCTCATCGCGGACGTCGGGCAGAACCGCTTCGAGGAGGTCAACTTCCAGCCGAAGGCCAGCAGGGGCGGCGAGAACTACGGCTGGCGCCTCAAGGAAGGTGACGAGTGCTTCGACCCGTCCTCGAACTGCGCGCGCGGCACCCTCGTGGACCCCGTCGTCACGTACGGACGCTCGGAAGGTCAGTCCATCACGGGCGGGTACGTGTACCGCGGCAAGGCCCTGCCGGACCTCGTGGGCCGCTACGTGTACGGCGACTTCGCCAGCGGACGCGTCTGGGCGGCGTCACGCGCCTCCAACGGCCGCTGGACGACGCGGGAGCTGCTCGACACGAACGATCAGATCTCCACCTTCGGGGAGGACGAGGCGGGTGAGCTGTACGTCGCGGACTACGGCAGCGGGACGCTGCTGCGCTTCGGGAAGTGAAGGCGGGCAGGGGCCGTCCGCATTGGGCTGCGTACGCCCCGGGGCTCATGCATTGGGCGGTGACGCGTCTCTCCACTCATCAGCTGCCGTCGTACGCTCGGGGGCGGCCCCTCGCTTTTGCACCGGCCGTCAGCGCGTCTCTCCACTCATCAGCGTACGCTGTCCTGCAGCCATGACAGGTACGACGGCAGGGTCCGCGTGGTGGGCAGCGCGATGATCTCGGGCACGTCGTAGGGGTGCAGTTCGGTGACGCGCCGTTCGAGGGCGTCGTACTGGTCCTCCTCGGTCTTGATGACGAGGAGCGCCTCGGCGTCCACGACGACGTCACCCTGCCAGCGGTACACGGTCGTCATCTGCGGGACGATGTTCACGCACGCCGCGAGCCGCTCCTCGACGAGGACGCGGGCGAGGTCGGTGGCGCGGTCGGGTGGGAGGGTGACGAGGATGACGAGAGGCATACCAATAAGATACAGAGACGCGCCAATGGACGAGGCATGAGCCCCGGGCCGTCCCGGGGCGTACGACGCTCAAGATACAGAGACGCGTGACGCCGGACACCCGGACGCCCGGACCGCTCCGGGCGGCGAAGACCAAAGGCTGGACGGCCACTCCCATGCCTACAGAGACGCGTGACGCCGCACACCCGGACGCCCGGACCGCTCCCTACTCTTCTTCCCGTGGGGCGAGCAGTCGGGGGCGGAGGCGTCCGACGAGGTGGAGGCTGCCGGTGACGAGCAGGAGGCCGCCCTCGGGCGTGAGGTCGAGGGCGAGCCGCAGGGCCTCGTCGGGGTCGGGGGCGGCGGCGCCCTTCCAGTCGCGGGCGAGGGCGTGGGGGTCGGCGGCCAGTTCACCGGGGGTGGTGTAGACGGCGGCGCGCGCGATCCCGCGGAGGTGGGCGAGCATGTCCGTGACGGCCTTGCGGCCGAAGGCGCCGAAGAGGAGGGTGTCGGCGTGGCCGACGGCGTGGCCGACGGCGTGGGCGAGGGCGTGGGCGGCGTGGGCGTTGTGGGCGCCGTCGAGGAGGACGTCGCGTCCGCGCACGCGGAAGCGTTCGAGCCGTCCGGGGTGCGTGGCGTTCAGGGCGGCGTCGAGGGCCCGTGGGGACGCGCCGAGGACGCGGAGCGCGGCGAGGGCGAGGCGGGCGTTGTCGTGCTGGTGTTCGCCTTCCAAGCGGGGGGGGCGGGGGAGCTCGAAGAGGTCG
>NZ_KI912640.1:1927-2272 GCF_000519345.1 Deinococcus pimensis DSM 21231 | reverse complement strand
GGCGCCGTTCGTGCGGGTGGAGTCGGCGGCGGACCTGCGGGGTGCGCTGGCGGCGGTGGGCGGCGCGGGCCTCCTGAAGACGTCGGAGCTGGGGTACGACGGGAAGGGGCAGGCGCGCGTCTCGTCCCAGGCGGAGCTGGATGAGGCCTTCGCGCGTTTCGGAGTGCCGTGCGTGCTGGAGGGGCTGGTGCCTTTCACGCGGGAGCTGAGCCTGTCCGTGGCGCGCTCCCCGTCGGGGGAGGTGGCGTTCTCGGGGCTGGTGGAGAACACGCACGCGGGCGGGGTGCTGCGCCGCTCGGTGTTCCCGGCGGCGGGCGCGGGGCTCGTGGAGGCGCGGGCGCGGTC
>NZ_KI912640.1:1262-1827 GCF_000519345.1 Deinococcus pimensis DSM 21231 | reverse complement strand
GCGAGTTCCTGGACGAGGCCGCGCACGAGGGCGTCCTTGGTGGGGTAGTGGTGCAGCAGGCCGCCCTTGCTGACGCGGGCGCCCTCGGCGACGCCGTCGAGGGTGAGGCGGGCGCCGCCCTGGTCGCGGATGAGGCGGGCGGCGGCGTGCAGGAGTTTCGAGCGGGTCTCGTCGGGGGCTCGGCTCATGGGTCCTCCGTGACCGTCCAGCTGGACGGTAGGTCGAGTGTACCGTCCAGCTGGACGGTAGAGTGTGGCCCCGAATCGAAACGTCCGCTCATGCGGACGCCGGGAAGCGCAAATGCCGCCCGCCTAGCCTGTGGGCACGAAGGGAGGCAGCACATGAGCGATCAGGACGAACGGACACGCGGTTCAGGCACGGGCTCGCTCCACCCCTCCACCGGGAAGGGCGAGGGTACGCAGGGCGGAAGCGGCGTCACGGACAGCCAGGCCGACGGCGGCGAGGGCGTCACGCACGACTCCAGGCTCGGCGGCGGCGGGGCCGTGGGCTCCGACATCGGCGGACAGGGCGGCACCGGCGCGAGCGGCAACGCCCTCCCGGGCGA
>NZ_KI912640.1:0-1162 GCF_000519345.1 Deinococcus pimensis DSM 21231 | reverse complement strand
GCGCCCGTGACGATGGCGAGGACGCCGTGAGGACGGTCCTGCGGGTCCTGGGGGTGCTGCTGGTGCTGGCGGTGCTCGCGGCGGGCGGCGCGGCGTGGTACGGATACTCGCTGGTGCGGCCCACGGGCGGCCCGAAGGTGGAGCTGGAGATCAAGCCGGGCACGAGCCTCGCGAACGTCGCGGCGGACCTTCAGGCGCGCGGCGTGATCCGCTCGGCGGACGCGCTGCGCGCCGTGATGCGCGTGCAGGGCACGGCGGGCAGCCTGCGTGACGGCCTGTACGACGTGTCGGGTGAGATGAGCACGCTGGACGTGGCGGGCGTGCTCGCGAAGCCGGGCCGTCCGCGCCTGCGGTACGTGACGATCCCGGAGGGCCGCCGCCTGAAGGAGGTGCCCGCGCTGGTGGAGGCGGCGGGTCTCGGGAAGGCCGCCGACCTCCGCGCCGCCCTGAACGACGTGAAGCTCAGCCCGTACGCGAAGGGGTCGCTGGAGGGCTTCGTGTTCCCGGCGACGTACCCGTTCCGTCCGGAGGCGACGCCCCGGGAGATCGCCGAGGGCATGGTGAAGCGCATGAACGACGAGTTCACCCCGGAGCGGGTGGCGCGGGCGAAGGCGCTCGGGCTCGACGTGTACGGCTGGGTGACCCTGGCGAGCATGGTGCAGGCGGAGGCCGCGAACGACCAGGAGATGCCCGTGATCGCGGGGGTGTTCCTGAACCGGCTGGAGGACGGCATCGCGCTGGGCTCCGACCCGACGGTGGCGTACGGGCTCGGGAAGGACCTGCCGGAGCTCGACCGCTACGCGGGGGACTTCACGAAGGACACGCCGTACAACACGTACACCCGTCGGGGGCTGCCGCAGGGGCCGATCAACCTGCCGGGGCAGGCGGCGCTCGACAGCGTGCTGAATGCCAGGCGGACGGTGGACGGGAAGCGGGCGCTGTACTTCCTGCATGGCCTGAGGGGCGAGTTCCGGGTGAATCCGACGTACGGGGCGCACCTGCGCGACATCGCGCGTTACCGCTGAGGTGACCACCAAGGTGGAGTGGCGGGCGTGGGCGCGTGAGGCGCGCGCGGCCCTCCCGGACGTGTCGGAGGGTGTGACGCGGCACCTGCGCCTGTGGTTGCGGGCGCGGGGCGCGCGGGTGGTGCTGGCGTACCGGG
>NZ_KI912639.1:64959-66112 GCF_000519345.1 Deinococcus pimensis DSM 21231 | reverse complement strand
GGTACGCGGGACTCGCGGCGCTCGACCGGCTCGCGCCCGCCCTCGGTGACGTCGTGGTGCGGGCCGTGACGTCGCGCCGCCGCTGAGTCGTGACGTCCGGGTGAAGGTGACGCGCGGCGGGGTTGTCCTAGACTGATGCTCGTGATGTCGCGTCTCATCGCCTTCCTCATGCGCTTCAACGACCGCCTGGAGGCCCGCGTCGACCGGATCGTCCAGCCCGCGCGCTGGAAGGGGCCCCACGTCATCAGCGCGTTCTGCGGCTACGGCGCGCCCGAGAAGGTGAGCGTGCAGGGGCGGGTGCTGCGCTCGGGTGGTCTCGGCGTCTCCACGGAGCGCGACTCGCGGCTGCGCAACTTCCTCGCGGTGGCGCGGCGCTTCAACAGCCGCGAGGTGAGCGGCGCGACGGTGCGTGGAACGCTCGGCGGGGCCGTCGCCTCGACCCTCACGGACGACGAGGGGTACTTCACGCTGGAGTTCCGCCCCGAGGCGCCCCTCACGCCGGGCTGGCACGACGCCGTCCTGGAACTGCCCGGGCGGGACGCCACCGCCACGGCGCCCGTGCGGATCGTGGACGGCGCGGACTTCGGCGTCATCAGCGACCTCGACGACACGGTCGTCGTGACCGGCGCGACGAAGCTCTGGCAGATGCTGGCGACGGTGCTGTTCGCCAACGCCCACACCCGCCTCCCCTTTCCCGGCGTGAGCGCGCTGTACCGGCACCTCACGGGCGGCCCGCGCGGCGGCGCGGACAATCCCGTGTTCTACGTGTCGAGCAGCCCCTGGAACCTCTTCGACGTCATCTGGACGTTCCTGGAGTACCGCCGCATCCCGCTCGGTCCGGTCTTCCTGCGGGACTGGAACCTCGGCATCCTGCGTTCGCAGCACGGCGGGCACAAGCTGGAGGCCATCGGGAAGCTCTTCACGACCTTCCCGGACCTGAGCTTCGTGCTCGTCGGCGACAGCGGCGAGCAGGACCCGGAGATCTACCGGGAGGTCGTCGCGCGCTTCCCGGATCGCGTGCTGGCCGTCTACATCCGCGAGGTGACGGGCGCGCGCCGCCGCGAGAAGGTGATGCGTCTGCGCGAGGAGCTCCGCGCGCACCGCCTCGACCTCGTGCTGGCCCGCGACAGCCTCGCGGCGGCGCACCACGCCC
>NZ_KI912639.1:61900-64859 GCF_000519345.1 Deinococcus pimensis DSM 21231 | reverse complement strand
CGCCGCGTCGTGACGCTCGATCGGCCGCGCAACGAGCACAACCGGCCCATCGCGGTGACGGTGCAGCGCATGTACTTCGGCGACTGGAGCGTCGACAACCTCCGCGAGGACGAACCTCAGGGCGGCGGTCGTCGTGAAGGCGGCGGCGGGCGTGGCGGTCAGAACGACGGACGCGGACGCGGCGGCCGTGACGGTCGCGGCGGCGGACGCGGTGGGCGCGGCGGCGACCGCGCGCCGCAGGCGCAGCCCGTGACCGTGGAGGCCCAGCCCCGCGCGGAGGCGCCGGAGGGCGCGGGCGGTGGTGAGGGCGGGGACGCCAAGAACCGCCGCCGTCGTCGCCGCAGGCGCGGCAAGGGCAACGGGGGCGGCGGCGAGGGCTGACGCACCGACGATTGGAAGAAGGGAGAGGCGACGGCCTCTCCCTTTCTCGTGGTTGGGAATTCGCAGCGCTCGCGGTCTCTCAGCCAGGGCGGTGGACTCCGGCTGGACTTCGCCCCGTTTCCCGTGCTTTTCGGCGGCTGGCGTTGCTCGACGACATTTCGGTTCCCTGAGCGTACGCAACGGACGAGAAGTTGTGGTAGACACGAGGAGCCTCAAGGGGAAGTGTGTCGGCGCGCACCCAGACGGGAGTGGGAGCCGTGCGCTTTTGTCTGTCAACCTCCGGGGAAGTGACAGACTATAGATAACTTTTACTTTGGTGTCCGAATTATGAATTTAAGAGGAGTTTTACTGATATTTTTTGGTTCTTTCATAAAAGTGGATGCGCCTCTCCTTGTGCGCATCTTCGCGTCCAGTGTATTAACATTGGTTACTGTACTAGTGGACGAATTAGGTAATTCAGACGAATCTATTGAGACGGTCATTAACATCACTCATCTTGAGAGGTGCTTAAGGATCGAATCAAGCGACAGAAAGATATACTAAAAAGTAAGAGTGGCCGTGATACGCAGCCACTCTTGTTCATTCCATGACCGACCCGAAAACTCATATTTTCAAAAGAAAGATGCCTGCACTTAAACAAATTTATCTGATTGAACCAGCCGTATAAAACCATCATTTTTTGGTGAAAGTGCTGACATATCAGATCAGGCGCGAGAAGGTCCATTTCGAGTTGATGGTCTGGTGTTGCACGGGCAACATTGCCCGACGGGCCCGGAGGAGTCGACCTGAAAAAAGCAGAGGTGACCGCTTCACGCGATCACCTCTGCTTCCCTGCGCTCCTCAGGCTTCCATGCGGGTCTTGAGGAAGTTCGTCATGACCGCCCCGCGCTTGTAGAACGGGTTGTCCATGATCTTCACGTACAGGGGGATGGTGGTCTTGGGGCCCTGGATGACCGTCTCCTCCAGCGCGCGCTTCATGCGGCGCACCGCGTGGTCGCGGTCGTCGCCGTGCACGATGAGCTTCCCGATGAGGCTGTCGTAGTGCGGCGGGATGCTGTAGCCGCTGTACGCGTGGCTGTCCACGCGCACGCCGGGACCGCCCGCGAAGTGCACGTTCTCGATCTTGCCGGCGGCCGGGCGGAAGTCCTTGTCGGGGTCCTCCGCGTTGATGCGGCACTCGATGGCGTGCCCGCGCAGACGCACGTCCTCCTGCCGCATCGTGAGGGGCTGACCGCTCGCGATCTCGAGCTGCATCCGCACGAAGTCCAGGCCCGAGATCATCTCGGAGACGCAGTGCTCCACCTGGATGCGGGTGTTCATCTCCATGAAGTAGTAGTTGCCGTCGCGGTCCACGATGAACTCCAGTGTGCCCGCGCCCGCGTAGTTCACGTGCTTCGCGAGCCGCACGCCCGCCGCGAGGATCTCCTGACGGAGCGAGTCCGGCAGGGTGCTGGGCGCCTCCTCGATGAGCTTCTGGTTGCGGCGCTGGATGGAGCAGTCACGCTCGCCGATGTGGATGACGTGGCCCTGCCCGTCGCCCATCACCTGCACCTCCACGTGGCGGAACTCCTCCAGGAACTTCTCCATGATGATGGCGGGATCACCGAAGTACAGGCGGGCCTCCTCGCGCGCCTGACCGAACGCGGCGCGCAGTTCCTCCTGCGTCCGCACGACCTTCTGGCCGCGTCCGCCGCCGCCCGCGCTGGCCTTGAGCAGCACCGGGTAGCCGATCTGCTTCGCGGCGAGCAGGGCGTCCTCGACCGTCTCGATGACGCCCGTGCCCGGCACGACCGGCACGTTCGACGCCGCCGCGATCTCGCGTCCGCCCGCCTTGCTGCCGAGCGCGCGCATGCTCTCCGGGGTGGGGCCGATGAAGACGATGCCGTGCTCGCGGCACATCTCCGCGAAGTCCGGGTTCTCCGACAGGAAGCCGTACCCGGGGTGGATGCCCTCGGCGCCCGTCATGAGGGCCGCGGAGAGGATGTTCTGCACGTTGAGGTAGCTGGCGGTGCTCGCGGCGGGACCGACGCAGACGCTCTCGTCGGCGAGCAGGACGGGCAGGCTGCCCTCGTCGGGTTCGCTGTACACGACGACCGTCTTGACGCCCAGCTCGCGCGCGGTGCGGATGACGCGCAGGGCAATCTCTCCACGGTTGGCAATCAGGATTTTCTTGAACATAGCAGTCAGCCTTCAGCTTTCAGCGGTCAGTCGTCCTGTCGGGCGGTGGCGAAGAGCCGTCAGCTCCAGTGTCACGGTTCCATCGAACCTCTGACCGCTGATCGCTGACGGCTGAACGCTTTACTCGACAATGAACAGGGTCTGGCCGTACTCGACGGGTTCGGCGTTCTTCACGAGGATCTCGCGGACGGTGCCCGCCACCTCGGATTCGATCTCGTTCATGAGCTTCATCGCCTCGATGATGCACATGACCTGTCCGACCTCGACGCGGTCACCGACCTTGACGAACGCGGCGGCGTCCGGGGAGGACGCGGCGTAGAACGTCCCGACGATGGGCGCCTTGACGGGCGTGCCGGGCTTCGCGCTCGGCGTGGGCGCGGCGGGCGCCGCCTCCGGCGTG
>NZ_KI912639.1:60048-61800 GCF_000519345.1 Deinococcus pimensis DSM 21231 | reverse complement strand
GTGGGCGCCGCCGCGACGGGCGCGGGCGCCGCCACCTGCGGGGCCGCCATCACGGTGGGCGCGACGTGCACGACCTCCGCCCCACGCTTGATGCTGAGGTCGTACTCGCCCTCCTTGCGGAGGCTGAACTCGCGGACGTCGGCGGCCGTGAGGGCTTCGAGGATCTTCGCGAGGTCCTCGGGGTTCATTACGCGCGCCCCAGGTACTCGCCGGTGCGGGTGTCCACACGGACGTTCGTGCCCTGCTCGACGAAGAGGGGCACCTGCACGACCGCGCCCGTCTCCAGCGTGGCGGGCTTGGTGCCGCCCGAGACGGTGTCGCCGCGCACGCCGGGGTCGGTCATGGTGATGGTGAGGATCACCTGGTTGGGCAGGGTGATCTTGAGGGGCTTCTCGCGGAACATCTGCACCTCGACCTCCATGTTCTCCTTGAGGAACTTGGCGGCGTCACCGGCCAGCACGGGCGGCAGGCTCAGCTGGTCGTAGGTTTCCATGTCCATGAAGATGAAGTCGTCGCCGTCCTTGTAGAGGAACTGCATCGGCTTGCCCTCCACGTAGATGTCCTGCAGCTTCTCGCCGCTGTTGAAGGTGCGGTCGACGATGGCGCCCGACTCCATGTTGCGGAACTTCGTGACGACCTTCGCGCCGCCGCGTCCCATCTTGAGGTGGGAGTACTCCAGGCACTCCCACAGGCCGCCGTCCATCTCGACTTTCGTTCCGTTGCGCAGTTCCGTGACGCTGATCATGCACTTCCTCCGGTTGTTTCGACGCGGGCGGTCCCGGCGCTGGCCGGGTCGCCCTGCAGGTCCATGATTTCGGGCTTGAAGCCCACCTGATGAATGTACCCCAGGTACTCGCTCTCCGTCAGCGGTCGGCCCTGACCCGCGAGCGCCACGAAGAAGGCCTCCATGACGTTCGTGCCGAAGGTGCGGCCGCCGATGCGGGGGGTGGTGGTGACGAGACGCGCCGCGCCCGCCGCGCGGGCCCACTCGACGTCGGAGGGCGTGGTGGTGTTCGTGAGGATCGTCTTGCCGTCGAGCCGCGCGGGCGCGTAGCGGCGGATGTACAGGAAGTCCCCGGCGAGCACGTCCGCCCAGTCGTAGTAGCGCGTGCCGGGCCCCTGCACGGACTTCTCCTGCTTCTCCCCGGTGGGGTAGAACCACTGGAAGGGCAGCTTCGTCAGGACGGGCAGCAGCGTGTGCGCGGTGCGCCGCAGCGAACGGATGGAGCGCAGCGGCACGTTCATGCCGAGGCTGAACACCACGTCGCCGAACACGAGGTCCGCGCCCGCCTCCGCGAGCGCCTCGGCCATGCCGAAGCGGTCCACGGCGCTCACCATCAGGGTCTTGCGCGAGCGCCAGTGCACCACGGGCTCCAGCAGACGTACGGCCTCGCGCTCCAGGGTGTGCTTGAGGCCGCTGCCGTCGAGGATGGGCGTGACGCGGGCGTTCGCCGCGAGCTTCGCGATGTCGCGGAAGGTGTAGCGCCGCTCGCCCGCGACGATGTAGAGGTCGGTGCCCCCGAGACCGAAGGCGTCCACCTTCCCGTCGAGCGTGGCGAGCAGCTCGCCCGCGCGCCGCATGTCGCCGTTGGTGCCGATGCGTTCGAGGACGAACTTCTGGCCGAGCACCTCGGTCTGTTCGCGCGCGTTGCGCTTGCTGCTGCCGATGGAGACGCTCACGACGTGCTTGTACCCGGCGGGGGCGGGCGTCCAGTCTGCGGGTAGGGGATTGGTCACGGGGTCTCCTCGGGG
>NZ_KI912639.1:57521-59948 GCF_000519345.1 Deinococcus pimensis DSM 21231 | reverse complement strand
GCCCTCGGCCTGCGCGCCATGGAGGGCCTCCGCGTAGGACGCGCCGCCCTCCATGGCGCGCAGGACGTGCGTGCAGGTCGCGTTCAGGGACGCCTCCAGCCGGGTGACGCGGGTGCCGCGCAGCGTCGTCGCGAGGGCCGTCACGACGGGCGTGCCCGCCATCACGCTCCCCTCGTGGTACACGAGGCCCCGCTCGGCGGGGGCGCGGAGCTCGTCCCAGGCCTCGCACAGCAGCGCCTTGTTCGCCGTGACGAGCGCACGGCCCGACGCCAGCACGCCCCGCACGAGCTCAAGCGGGCGCTCCACGCCGCCCATGACCTCCACGACGACGTCGCAGCCGTCCAGGAAGCCGGGATCGGTCGTGAGGGGCGTGCCCTCCGGGACGGGCCGGGGCCGCACCATGTCACGCACGAGCACCCCGACGAGCTCGAAGCGCACGCCGAGCGCCGTGAGGCGGTTCTCGCGCTCGCGCAGGAGTTTCAGGACGCCCGCGCCGACGCCGCCCGCGCCGAGCATCCCGAGCCGAAGGGTCCGCTGAGTCGCCATGCCCCAGTGTGCCGCCCCGCCAGCGTCGGACGCGAGAGGCCCCGCGGAAGGTCCAAGTTCGCGTGAACGCCCGCGCGGGACACGCCAACGTAAGCCCGATGTCAGGCTCTACACTGGGGCCATGTCCACGAATACACCGCTTCACGCCGGAGTTCCCGGAGGTCCACGAGGGTGCTGACCGACCGACTGGCGGACCTCGAGCGCGAATACCACAACGTCGAGGGTGACCTCGCGAACCCGGCGGTGATCTCCGACAACGCCCGCTACCTCAAGGTGACGCGCCGTCACCGGGAGCTCACGCCGATCGTCACGCTGTGGCGCGAGTACCGCGACCTGAGCCGCGCACGCGACGAGGCGCGCGACCTCCTCGCGGACCCCGAGATGCGCGAGCTCGCCGAGGCGGACCTCGCCACGAGCGAGGCGCGCCTCTCGGAACTGGAATCCGAGCTCGAACTCCTGCTGCTTCCCACCGACCCGGACGACCCGAAGGACGCGATCCTGGAGATCCGCGCGGGCGCCGGAGGCGACGAGGCCGCGCTCTTCGCGGCGGACCTGCTGCGCGTCTACCAACGTTACGCGGAGACGTCGGGCCTGAAGCTGGAGGTGCTCGACGCGAACCAGAGCGACCTCGGCGGCTTCACGAAGCTCGTCGCGGAGATCACGGGGGACCACGCCTTCCGCGCCTTCAAGTTCGAGCGCGGCGTGCACCGCGTGCAGCGCGTGCCCGCCACGGAGACGCAGGGCCGCATCCACACCAGCACCGTCACGGTGGCGGTCCTGCCGGAGGCGGAGGAGTCCGAGGTGCACCTCGACCCCTCGGAGGTGCGCATCGACGTGTTCCGCTCGCAGGGCGCGGGCGGTCAGGGCGTCAACACGACGGACTCCGCCGTGCGCGCCGCGTACCGGGTGGGCACGCCCGACGAGATCATCGTGGTGTGTCAGGAGACGCGCTCGCAGATCAAGAACCGCGAGAAGGCCCTCGCGATCCTGCGCGCCCGCCTCGCGGAGCGTCAGCGCGAGGCGGACGAGGCCACGCAGCGCGCCTCGCGGCAGGCGCAGATCGGGACGGGCGAACGCAGCGAGAAGATCCGCACGTACAACTACCCGCAGGACCGCGTCACGGACCACCGCCTCACCGGCGACGACAAGAACTTCCCGCTGGGGCGCGTCATGACGGGCGACCTCTCTCCCGTCGTGGAGGCCCTGAGACAGCTCGAACGCGAGGCGCTCCTCGCGGAGATGGCGCATGCGGAGGGCTGACGCCCGCCCGTCCGGGAGGCGGTGATGGCGCGGCGTGACCTGCTGGTGACGGCGGCGGTGCTGCGTGACCGTCAGGGTCGCGTGCTGCTCGTCGGGAACGACTGGCAGGGCGCGGGCCGCGTGCGCTACACCCTCCCGGGCGGCATGGTCGAGGTGGGCGAGACCGCGCCGGAGGCCCTGTACCGCGAGATCTACGAGGAGACGGGCCTGCGCATCACCGCGATCCAGCACATGGCGTACTGCGTGCACATCGAGGACGAGCGCCGCAACGAGCGCGCCATCGCGATCGTGTTCGAGGCGCGCTGGGACGGCCTGCTGAATCCCGCCGACCCGGACGGGTTCATCGTGGAGGCGCGCTTCTACACGCAGGAGGAGATCACGCGCAAGCTGGACTCCCCCCCGATGCGCGAGCCCCTCACGGACTACCTCACGACGGGCGTCGCCGGGCGCTTCTACGCCTTCAAGGGCTGGGACGGCAAGGGCGGCCTGCGCATCCCGGGGCTCTCGTACCGCAAACCCGAGGAGCAGACCTGAAGGAAGGGGCGGGCGGTGCCCGCCTCGGGCCTCGGCGGGCGGCGTCCTTCCCCGGCAGGCCCGCGCTGCAGGCGGACCCGGTCGCGG
>NZ_KI912639.1:56754-57421 GCF_000519345.1 Deinococcus pimensis DSM 21231 | reverse complement strand
ACCGCCGTCTTGCCGGTGATCACGTCGAGGTAGTTCTCCAGGCTCCAGTCACCGTACGCGGCCACCTGGAACTGCAGCACCTCGCCCTCGCAGATGCGGGCCGCCGTCTCCGAGAACTCCCGCGTGAGGCTGGCGGGCATGCCCGCGAGGAGGCCCAGCATGCGCGCCAGCATGAAGTCGCCGGAGAGCACCGACACGGCGTTGCCGTAGCGGCGGTAGGCGGCCTCCTTGCCCCGGCGGGTCTCGGCGTCGTCGATGAGGTCGTCGTGCAGCAGGGAGGCGCTGTGGAGGAGCTCCACGCACACCGCGAGGTCCACGTCGCGCGGGTCCGAGAGGCCGAGCGCGCGCGACGCGAGCAGCGTGACCGCCGGGCGGAAGCGCTTGCCGCCCGCCGTGACGAGGTCGTCGCCGATCAGGCCGATGAACTCCACGCGACTGCTCAGGACCGCGCGCAGTCGCTTCTCGAAGTCCTGCAGGGGCGCCATGAGCAGGGATTTCACGAGCCCAGTATAGAGGGCCCTCCCGGGGGCCCAAAGGCGAGCAGCGCACCTTGGAGCGCGGGTTTTCGTGCGCCCGGACGCGATTGGGGACAGTTGTCCCACCCGCTTCTCACCACTCTGTGGCAGAGGGGCGCGGCAGCGGCCGCTGGCCCGGATCGCCCGCCGCC
>NZ_KI912639.1:50465-56654 GCF_000519345.1 Deinococcus pimensis DSM 21231 | reverse complement strand
TTGAAGGCGTTCTCGTCGCTGCGCAGGGCGGGCGTCACGTCGTTCTCGGCGAGGCCGTCCTCGCCCGGGCGGTCGCCCCAGCTGTCCTCGTGATGGTCGGTCATGAGCGCATCGTGCGCGCCGCGCGTGGGAAGCGACCCCGGAGGAGCTCACGGTCGTCTTGAGAAACAGCGAGGGGAGGACCGACGTGGTCCTCCCCTCCCCCGTCCGCCGGGTTCAGACGGCGCGCACGACGACCGCGATACCCATGCCGCCGCCGATGCACAGGCTCGCCACGCCCGTCTCCTTGCCCGCGCGGCGCAGCGCGTGCACGAGCGTCACGAGGACGCGCGCGCCGCTCGCGCCGATGGGGTGGCCCAGCGCGATCGCGCCGCCCGTGACGTTCACGCACGCGGGGTCGATCCCGAGGTCACGGACGACCGCGAGGGACTGCGCCGCGAAGGCCTCGTTGAGTTCGAAGAGGTCCACGTCGGTGGGCTTCATGCCGAGCTTGTCCAGCGCGACGGGCACGGCGCGCGCCGGGCCGATGCCCATGATGGCGGGGTCCACGCCGATGGTGCTGTACGCCGCGAGCTCCGCGAGGACCGGCAGGCCGTTCGCGCGGGCGTACTCGTCGGTGGTGAGCGCGAGCATCGCGGCGCCGTCGTTGATGCCGCTCGCGTTGCCGGCGGTGACCGTGCCGTCCTTGCGGAAGGCGGGGCGGAGCTTCCCGAGAACCTCCATCGTGGTGTCGGGGCGGACGTACTCGTCCCGGTCGAAGATCGTGGGGCCCTTGCGGCCCGGCACCTCGACGGGCACGACCTCGTCCACGAAGGCGCCCGACTCGATCGCGGCGGCGGCGCGGCGCTGGCTCTCGGCGGCGAAGGCGTCCTGCTCCTCGCGGGTGATGCCCCACTGCTCGGCGATGTTCTCGGCGGTGATGCCCATCGCGTACTTGTGGAACACGTCGGTGAGGCCGTCGTGCATGAGGCTGTCGAGGAGCTCGCCGTGCCCGAGGCGGTAGCCCTCGCGGGCCTTGGGGAGCAGGTACGGGGCGCGGCTCATGTTCTCGATGCCGCCCGCCACGTAGAGCCTCCCGTCACCGGAGCGCAGGCCCTGCGCGGCGCTCACGACGGCCTGCAGGCCCGAGCCGCACACGCGGTTCACGGTCTGGCCGGGCACGTCGTGCGGCAGACCCGAGCCGAGGACGACCTGCCGGGCGGGGTTCATGCCCTGCCCGGCCTGCAGGACGTTCCCGACGATGACGTCGGCGATGTCGTCGGGGTTCACACCGCCGAGGATGGCCTTCGTGGCGGCGACGCCGAGGTCGGCGGCAGGGACGTCCTTGAGGCTGCCCATGAAGCTTCCGATGGGCGTGCGGCGCGCGGCCGTGATGACGATGCGGGTCATGACGGGAGTATACCGAACGAGCGTTCGGAAGGTTTACAGCGGGAGGACGAACACCTCTCCGTGCTCCACCTCCGTGCGGTAGAGCGCGACGGGCTTCACCGCCGGGAGCGTCTTCGGCTTGCCGGTCGCGAGCTCGAACTTCGCGCCGTGCTTCTCGCAGGTGATGCGGCCCATGCTCACGTCCCCGCCGAGCAGGGGGTAGTCCTTGTGGCTGCAGTTGTTGCGCAGGGCGTAGTAGACGCCCTCGTGGTTCACGACGACGACGCTGCGTCCGTCCACGTCCACGGCGCGCTGGGATCCTTCGGGAAGCTCGTCCACGCGGCCGACGAGCACTCGGGTCTGGGCGGTCATGCGCGCAGTCTAGAGCGCCCGGCGCGCGGCGCGTGTCGTGACCGTCGCGATTCGGGGCACGCGAAGAGGCCGGGGGAGCGAACTCCCCCGGCCTCCGGAAGCCTCAGACCGCGCCGACCTTCTCGGCGATGACGGCCTCGATGTACTTCACGACGCTCGCGAGCGGCACGCGCGACAGCACGTCCTCCAGGAAGGCCGTGACGAGCATCTTCTCCGCGAGGGAGCGCGGCACGCCGCGCGCGAGCAGGTAGAACATCTGCTCCGGGTCGACGGGGCCGGTGGTGCTGCCGTGCGAGCAGCGCACGTCGTTCGCGTTGATCTCCAGCTGCGGGATGCTGTCGTTGCGCGCCTCGCTGGAGAGCAGCAGCGTGCGGTGCTTCTGGTACGCGTCGGTCTTCTGCGCGCCGAGGTCCACCTTGATCATGCCGCTGAACACGCCGCGCGCGGTGTCCGCGAGGACGCTCTTGTACAGCAGGTCGCTGTGCGCGTGCGGGGCGGCGTGGTGCTGCAGGGTGTAGTGGTCGAAGTGCTGGTCTTCCGAAGCGAAGTTCAGGCCGAGCATCTCGCTGGAGCTGCCCTGACCGCGCAGGTAGGACTGCATCTCGGTGCGCGAGAGGGTGCCGCCCATCGTGACGACGAGGCTGTTGAGCGTGGCGTCGCGGGCGACGTCGCCGCGCTGCCGCTGGATGTGCGTGACGCCGCGTCCCCAGTTCTGCACGCTGACGTAGCGAAGCTGCGCGCCGTCCTTCACGATCAGCTCGACCGCGCCGAAGGCGAAGGCGCCCTCGAGGTCGGGGCTGTCCTGCTCGTCGATGAACGTGACCTTGCTGTTCACGTCCGCGACGACGAGGGTGCGGGTCGCGGTGAAGGCGCCGCTCTCGTCGAGGACGCGGAACGCGCCGAGCGGAAGCTCGACCTCCACGTTCCGGGGCACGTACACGAACGCGCCGTTCGTCCAGAGGGCCGCGTTCAGGGCGCTGAACTTGCCCTCGCTGGGGTCGGGGCTCTTGCTGGGCGTGGTGCCGGGCGCGGCGACGGTGGTGTCGTCCGGAACCTCGGCGGGCACGACGGAGTACAGGTACTCGCGCACGAGCGCCTCGTGGGACGCGAGCGCGGAGCGCAGGTCGGTGAAGACCACGCCCTGCTCACGAAGCGCTTCGGGCAGGCTGGCGTAGACCACGTCGGGGCCGTCGAAGACGAGGTACGCGGCGACGTCGGTGCTCGCGAGGCGCGCGCGGACGCTCTCGGGGAGGGCGGCCTCGTCCGTGACGGCGGGCTTCACGCGGGTGGGCTTCATCGCGGTGAAGTCGATGCCGCTCACGTCGGTGTACTTCCACGCCTCGACCGCCTCGGTGGGGAGGGGCAGGGCGCCGAAGAGTTCCAGCGCGGCCCGGCGTCGTTCGGTGAGCCACTCGGGCCCGCCGAGGGCCGTGACGGCCTCGGCGGAGAAGGCCTGGTTGAGCGTCTGGGTCATCAACCGACGCTGCCTTCCATCTCGAGCTCGATGAGGCGGTTGAGCTCCACGGCGTACTCCAGCGGGAGTTCCTTAGCGATGGGCTCGATGAAGCCGCGCACGATCAGGCCCGCCGCCTCGTCCTCGCTGAGGCCGCGCGACTGCAGGTACAGGATCTGCTCGTCGTTGATCTTGGAGACCGTGGCCTCGTGACCGACGCTGGCGTTCTTCTCCTCGATCTCGATGTAGGGGTACGTGTCGGTGCGCGCTTCCTCGTCGAGCAGCAGCGCGTCGCACTCGACGTTGGTCCTGCTCCCAAAGGCGCCCTCGTAGATCTTGACGAGGCCGCGGTAGCTGGAGCGGCCCGAGTCCTTGCTGATGGACTTCGACACGATGGTGCCGCTGGTGTGCGGCGCGAAGTGCACGATCTTGGCGCCCGCGTCCTGGTGCTGACCGCGTCCCGCCATGGCGATGGAGAGGACCTCGCCGCGCGCGCCCTCGCCGAGGAGGTAGCAGGCGGGGTACTTCATGGTGACCTTGCTGCCGAGGTTGCCGTCCACCCACTCCATCACGCCGTTCTCGTACACGGCGGCGCGCTGGGTCACGAGGTTGTAGACGTTGTGGCTCCAGTTCTGGATGGTGCTGTAGCGGAAGCGCGCGCCTTCCTTGACGACGATCTCGATGACGCCGGAGTGGAAGCTGTCGCGGCTGTAGCTGGGCGCGGTGCAGCCCTCGATGTAGTGCGCCTGGGCGCCCTCGTCGACGATGATGAGGGTGCGCTCGAACTGCCCGGCGCTTTCGGCGTTGATGCGGAAGTACGTCTGGAGGGGAATGTCGACCTTCACGCCCTTGGGGACGTACACGAAGCTGCCGCCCGACCACACGGCCGAGTTGACGGCGGCGAACTTGTTGTCCTCGGGGGGCACGACGGTCGCGAAGTACTCGCGGAAGAGGTCGGGGTACTGGCGCAGGCCGTCCTCGATGGAGAGGAAGACCACGCCGAGCTTCTCCCACTCCTCCTTGAGGTTGTGGTAGACCATCTCGGACTCGTACTGCGCGCCGACGCCCGCGAGCGCGGCCCGCTCGGCCTCGGGGATGCCGAGACGCTCGAAGGTCTGCTTGACGTCGTCGGGGACGTCGTCCCAGGAACGGGCGTTGTAGCCCTCGGGCTTGATGTAGTAGTAGATCTCGTCGAGGTCGAGGCCGCTGAGGTCGGCGCCCCACTCGGGCATGGGCTTGCTGTAGAAGATGTCGAGCGCCTTGAGGCGGAAGTCGAGCATCCACTGCGGCTCTTCCTTGGCCTTCGAGATCATCTCGACGACCTCGCGCGACAGGCCCTTGGGGGCCTTGACGGCGTACCGCTCGGGGTTGGCCCAGCCGTACTCGTACGTCGCGTTGATGTTGGCAACTTCAGGATTCGTCATGTGGTCTCTCCCTTAGGCGCGTGCGAGTTCCTTGACCCAGTCGTAGCCCTCGGCGTCGAGGCGCTGGGCCAGTTCGGGGCCGCCGGTCTGGACGACGCGGCCCTCGACGATGATGTGGACCTTGTCGGGGACGATGTAGTTCAGCAGGCGCTGGTAGTGCGTGATGACGAGGCCGCCGAGGTTGGGGCCGCGCAGGCTGTTGACGCCCTTGGAGACGATCTTGAGGGCGTCCACGTCGAGGCCGGAGTCGGTCTCGTCCATGATGATGTAGGTCGGGTCGAGCATGAGCATCTGGAGGATCTCGTTGCGCTTCTTCTCGCCGCCGGAGAAGCCCGCGTTGAGGTAGCGCTCGACGATGCTCTCGTCCCACTCCAGCACCTTGAGGGCCTCCTGGAGCTTGCCGTAGAACTCCATGAAGCTCACCTCCTCGCCCTCGGGCTTGCGGGCCTGCATGGCGAGGCGCAGGAAGTTGGCGATGGTGACGCCGGGGATCTCGACGGGGTACTGGAAGGCGAGGAAGAGGCCGAGGCGGGCGCGCTCGTCGGGCTCCATCTCGAGGACGTTGTGGCCGTCGACGAGGATCTCGCCCTCGGTGACGGTGTACTCGGGATCGCCGACGATGACCTTGGCGAGGGTGCTCTTGCCGTTGCCGTTGGGGCCCATGACGGCGTGGAGTTCGCCGCGCGGGACGGTGATGTTCACGCCGCGCAGGATCGGCAGGTCACCGACGGAGGCGTGGAGGTTGCGGATCTCGAGCTGGTTGGTCATGGAGTCTCCTGCGGTGCTGCTGGGAAGTGGTCGGGGCCCTTATTAGGAGCCATTCCTAGTTAGCATAGTCTACGCGATACGGCGCGGAAAGTCGAGCGTTTCAGTCGGATTTCGGCGGTGCCGGACACCCCCGCGCACCCCCGCCCCGTGAAGCTCACCACAAGAGAGCATGAACGTCGCGGTGCCCCCGGAGAGGGGTGCTGTGGCACAGTGTGCGCAGCATGAACGCACCACGACGGCTCGCCGCCGCCCTGATCGCCCTCGGCCTCGCGCACGGCGCCCACGCCCAGACCACCCCCGGCCTGGGGCCCACCGCGCCCGCCGCGCCCGCCGTCCCCACCTTCGCCGCGTCCACCTTCGAGCCCGCGCCCTGCCCGTACACCCTCCCCTCCGACGCCGTCGAGGGAAGGGACGTGCGCTGCGGCACCGTGGCGGTGCCCGAGTTCCACGACCGCCCCACGGGCCGCACGCTGCGCCTCTCCGTCGTCGTGTTCGCCGCCGAAAGCCCCACGAGGCGCCCCGATCCCGTCCTCTATCTCACCGGCGGTCCCGGCGAGGGGATCGGCGCGTCCCTGCCGAGCTTCACCCGCGACTTCCGCGGCACCTTCACGAGGCAGCGCGACCTCGTCCTGTTCGACCAGCGCGGCGTGGGCCGCTCCCGGCCCGCCCTGGAGTGCCCCGAGCTCACCGACGACGCTGCCGTCACGGGCAGCCTGAACCTCGACGCGGGCGCGAGCGTGCGGCAGTTCGTGGACCTCGCCCGGCAGTGCCGCGACCGCCTGCTGCGCGAGGGCGTGGACCTCA
>NZ_KI912639.1:38025-50365 GCF_000519345.1 Deinococcus pimensis DSM 21231 | reverse complement strand
GCGGCCGTCCGGCCGTCCGACCCCGCCGCGCAGGCCGACCCGTCCGTCGGCACGGCGCAGGCTTCCCCTCCGCGCGCCACGGTTCCGGACGCCTCATCCGCACCCGAACCTCGCGCAGGCACCCTCCCTCCGACCCTGGATCCGATCGCGCCGTCGGCCCCCGAGGGCCCCGCGCCGTCGCAGCCCGAGAACGCCCCCCCGAGGATCGCGGGGACGCGCGACACGATGACGGACACGACGGAGACCCGGCCGTCGGGCGTGACGGACGCCTCCACGCCCGACGCTTCGGAGCCCGTGGAAGCGCCCGTGCCCGCCGTGCCCGAAGAGGCGGCGCGGTCGACGGACGGAGAGGAGGAGGCCGCGAACTGCGTCGTCGCCCTCGACGCGCGCGCCCTGGGAACGCCCGTCAGCCGTGGGGACCGTCTGGTGGTGTTCGACGAGCACGGTGAGCAGGTCTGGCCCGGTCCGGACGGAGTCTCGGCCCTGTTCGTGCGCGGAGACGCGGGCCTCGCGGGACTCGGCGACGTCACGGTCGTCGAGGCGTCCACGGCCGTCCGCCCGAACTTCGGAGGCGACCAGAACGTCGTCAACGTCGTGCTCAGCGACGTCGAGGCCGAGCGGTTCCGCTCGGCGGGAGAGACCTGCCGTCTCGCGTACGTGCTGCCCTAGGTTCCGCACTTCCGCTCCCCTCCAAGGAGGTTTCATGATCCGGTACGACCGTACCTCGCGCCGTCTCGCCGTCGTTCTGCTCGCGTCTCTGTCGCCGGGCGCCCTCGCCTGGGTGCCGAAGCTCGACGAGACGGCCGCGCGCGCGGTCGTGGACTCCGCCTACGACCGACGCGACGATCCCGTCCGCACCCTGCTCTCGCTCGACCTCACCGTCACGGACGGAGCGTTCGCGGCCGACCTCGCGCCCCTGGAAGGGTCGTCGGACACGACGACGAGCGGCGATCCGGGCCGTACGGTGCGCGCCTTCGAGGGCGGCGACGCCTGCGTCTCGAACTGGCTCGCGAGCCCCGACGACTTCGCCACGTACGGGAGTCGTCCCGTGAGCGTCACCCTGACGGGGCAGGCCGACGAGGCGTTCCTGCTCGCGCAGCAGGGCCGCGACGAGTTCCGCAACGTCACCGCCCGGGACGTCCTCGCGAAGCGCGACGGCGCCCTGCCCGACGGGCACCTGCGCGTGTACGTCGCGATGCGCGGCCTGGAGAGCGAGAAGCAGCGTGACGCGTACACCGTCGCGATCCGCGCGGGGCAGGGGCAGGTCGCGCGCCCCTACCGCCGCGGCTTCACGAACGACTGGAAGCAGGACGCGTCGGGCCGCTGGTCCGGCACGATGGTGTACTACTTCGACGCGCTGAAGGCGGGCGCGAAGCCCGACGGGACGCTCGACGTGCTGCTGCGCACGGAGGCCGACACGGACTGCGCCTTTTCCGTCACGGCGGACCTCTCGAAGTTCTACTGAGCCGCTCCCGTGGCCGGTCGGCACGCGCGCCCTGCCATAATGCGCGCATGTCGACCGGCCCCCTTCTCGCCGTGGACGTCGGGAACACGTCCACGGTCATCGGCCTCACGGACGAGCGCCTCTCGCTGGTGCACCGCTGGCGGATCCGCACGAACCGTGACCTGCTGCCCGACGATCTCGCGCTGACCCTGCGCGGCCTCTTCGACCTGTCGGGCGCCGCGCCGCCCGCGCGGGCGGTGCTGTCGAGCGTCGCGCCGCCCGTCGGGCAGAACCTGATGGTGGCGCTCGCGCGGCACTTCGGGGTGGAGGTGCTGGAGGTCAGCACCTCGAACCTCGCGGACGTGCGGGTGGAGCTCGACGAGCCCACGGCGATCGGCGCGGACCGGCTCGCGAACCTCTTCGGGGCGGAGCGTTACCTGGGGGAGGCGCCGTACGCGATCGTGGTGGACTTCGGGACGAGCACGAACTTCGACGTGATCGGGCGGGGGCGGCGCTTCGTGGGCGGCGTCCTCGCGACGGGCGCGCAGGTGTCGGCGGACGCGCTGTTCGCGCGCGCGGCGAAGCTGCCGCGCGTGAACCTCACGGCGCCCGCCTCCGCGATCGGGAAGAACACGGTGCACGCGCTCCAGTCGGGGCTCGTGTTCGGCTACGCGGAGATGGTGGACGGCCTGCTGCGGCGCCTGCGCGCGGAGCTCGACGGCGCGGCGGTGGCGGTCGCGACGGGCGGCTTCGCGCGGACGGTGGAGGGCATCTGCCGGGAGATCGACCACTACGACGACGACCTGACGCTGCGCGGGCTGGTGGAGCTGTGGGCGAGCCGGGAGGTGGCGCGCGGCGCCTGAGGGGAGCGCAGCGTTCGCCTCACATCCCTTGAGTCCGGTCGTGTAAGATTGTTGTGGTACCGGCCACGCCGGATGGAGACACGCTGCATGGACTACTACGAACTCCTCGGCGTCCCCCGGGACGCCTCACCCGAGGACATCAAGAAGGCGTACCGCAAGCTCGCGCTGCAGTACCACCCCGACCGCAACAAGGAAGACGGCGCGGCGGAGAAGTTCGCGCAGATCAACGCGGCCTACGCCACCCTCTCCGACCCCGACAAGCGCGCGCACTACGACCGCTTCGGCAGCGAACCCACGGCGGGCGGCATGCCCGGCGGCGGTTTCGGTGAGGCGGGCTTCGATCCCTTCGACCTCTTCGAGCAGATGTTCGGCGGCGGTCTCTTCGGCGGGCGCGGCGGCGGGCGGCGGCCCGCGCGCGGCGACGACCTCCAGACGGTCGCGCGCATCACCCTCGACGAGGCCCGCGACGGCCCCGAGATCGAGGTGGTCGTGGACCGCCTCGGCACCTGCGAGCACTGCCACGGCGAGCGCAGCTAGCCCGGCGGCAAGCCGCCCCGCACCTGCCCGCAGTGCGGCGGCGCGGGCGCGGTGCAGGCGCAGGCCCGCACGATCTTCGGCAACATCATGACGCAGCAGCCCTGCCCCACCTGCCGCGGCGAGGGCCAGCTCATCGACGACCCCTGCACGGTCTGCCGGGGGCGCGGACGCACCCTGCGCGAGGACCGCGTGAAGGTGAAGCTCCCGCGCGGCATCGACGAGGGCTACCGCATCCGCGTGGCGGGCAAGGGCCACGAGGGCCCCGGCGGTCCCGGCGACCTGTACGTGCACCTCGAACTCGAACCGCACCCCGAGCTGCACCGTGACGGCGACACGCTCATCCACGAGGCGAACATCGGCATCACGCGCGCGGTGTTCGGCGGACGGATGGAGGTGCCCACCCTCGACGGCCCCCGCGAGATCGAGGTGAAGGCCGGCACGCAGCACGGCGACACCGTCCGTCTGCGCGGGCTCGGCATGCCGCGCCTGCAGGCGGCGGGCACCGGGGACCTCGTGGTGGTCTTCAAGGTGCAGATCCCGAAGGCGTCGGGCCTGAGCCGCGCCGCGCGCGAGCACCTCGAGGCGTACGCGCGCGAGGTCGGCGAGGACGCCGACATCAAGGAGCCCGGCTTCTTCGAGAAGCTCGGCAAGGCCATCCGGGGCGACTGAACCCCCGCGCGTCCGCGTCACGGGACCGCCCGCTCGGCGGTCCCGTGACGCGTCCTTCGTCTAGCGCTCCCTCCCGCCGCCCGGTATGCTCTTACTTGCCTGCCGGGCGACCCAGCCGGAGCCCGGCGACAAGACGCTCATCGTTCACGTTCGACGGCGCGAGCCGGAGGTTCCCTTGCACACCAACACCCGACCCCTGCTGGTCTTCTCCGGGCAGAGCAATCAGGCGCTCGCGCAGGAGATCTGCGACCAGCTGGGCATCCCGCTCGGCAAGAGCGAGACCCAGCGCTTCACGAACGACAACCTCGTCGTCCGCTTCAAGGAGTCCCTCCGTGAGGCGGACGTGTTCATCGTGCAGAGCTTCAGCACGCCCGTCAGCGACAGCATCATGGAGCTGCTGCTGATGATCGACGCCGCCAAGAGCGCGTCGGCGGCGCGCGTCACGGCGGTCGTGCCGTACTTCAGCTACGCCCGCAGCGACAAGAAGGACGAGCCGCGCATCAGCATCGCGGGGCGGCTCGTCGCGGACCTCATCCAGGCGGCGGGCGCGGACCGGCTGCTCACGATGACGCTGCACAGCCCGCAGGTGCACGGCTTCTTCAAGATCCCGGTGGATCACCTGTCCGCCGAGGTGGTGCTCGCCAAGCACTTCGAGCAGACGGTGGACGGGGTGCACGACGGCGTGGTCCTCGCGCCCGACGCGGGCGACATCAAGCGCGCGTCGGCCCTGTCGCGCCGCCTCGACTCCGGGCTCGCGTTCATCGACAAGCGCCGCACGAGCGACACGACCGTGAACGCCCGCGCCCTCATCGGGGACGTGCAGGGCAAGAAGGTCTACATCGTCGACGACGAGATCAGCACCGCCGGGAGCCTCGTGGAGGCCGTGAACCTCGCGCGCGAGAACGGCGCCGCCGAGGTGTACGTCGCCGTGACGCACGGCGTGTACACGGGCCCCGCCACGGACCGCATCCGCGATCTCGACGTGGTGGAGGTGTGCAGCACGAACACCGTCGTGGTGCCCGAGTCGAAGGTGGAGGCGAGCGGCGGGAAGCTCAAGACGCTCACCGTGGCGCCCCTCTTCGCGAAGGCCATCCGGCACATCCACACGGGCGAGAGCGTGAGCACGCTGTTCGAGTAAACGCGAACAGAGACGCTCGACGCTCCAGGCCCGAACGCCCGGACCGCTCCGGGCGTGGGAACGCGAACAGAGACGCTCGACGCTCCAGGCCCGAACGCCCGGACCGCTCCGGGCGTGGGAACGCGAACAGAGACACGCGGAGGGAGCGGCCCGGCCGGGCCGCTCCTCCTATTCCACCTTCACGCCCTTCCAGAAGGCCACGCGGCCCTGGATCCGACGGGCGGCGTCCTTCGGTTCGGGGTAGTACCACGCGGCGTCGGGGTTGGTGTGGCCGTCCACGTCGAGGGTGTAGTAGCTCGCCTCGCCCTTCCAGGGGCAGGTGGTGTGCGTGGCGCTGGGGCGCAGCACGTCCTTGTCGACGGCGTCGAGCGGGAAGTAGTGGTTGCCCTCGACGACGACGGTGTCGTCGCTCTGGGCGATGACGCGTCCATTCCAGGTGGCTTTCATGTGGACCTCCACGTTCACGGTACGCCCGTGGCGCGCGGCGTGACTGTCGCCGTGTGCGCCTTGCGGGGCGGCGCTCACGCGTGCGTGCTATCAAGGGGCGGTGAAACGGCACGAGTTCGGGGTGCGCGCGCGGGGCTCGGGCCTGTCGCGGGTGCTGTCACGCGCGGTCCTGCGGCTGATGGGCTGGAAGGTGCGGGGCCGCTCACCGACCGCGCGGCGTTACCTCGTGGTGGCGGGGCCGCACACGTCGAACTGGGATTTCGTGATCTACCTGCTGGCGGCGGGCGCGTTCGGGTTCGACATGCACTTCATGGCGAAGGACTCGCTGTTCCGTCCGCCGCTGGGCTTCCTGGTGCGGCGGCTGGGCGGCGTGCCGATCGACCGTTCGAAGCGCGGCGACCTCGTGGGCGCGAGCGTGGAGGCCTTCGCGCGGCGCGACGACTTCGTGCTGGCGATGCTGCCGAAGGGCACCCGTGGGGCGCGTCCGGGCTGGAAGTCGGGCTTCTATCACATCGCGCGCGGCGCGGACGTGCCGCTCGTGCTGGTCAGCGCGGACTACGCCCGGCGCGAGCTGCGCGTGAGCGAGCCGCTGCCCCTGACGGGCGTGATGGCGGTGGACATGAGCCGCGTGCGCGCCTTCTTCGAGGGTGTGCAGGGCAAGCGCCCGCAGTTCAACGACGTGGTGAGGCTCGACGCGGAACCGGAGTCCTGATCCGCTTTGTGAAGATGGCGTTCAGGTGAGCGCAGTTGACGGGGAGCGCTCGGTCAGCGTCTGATGATGGGGCAATGCGACAATCGAGCTTCAGGCGCGCAGGCGCCTCCCTCCTGCTGGCCCTGGCCCTCGCGGCCTGCAACCGTGCTCCCGCTCCCACGCCTGGAACCGCCTCCAGTCCGGACTGGCGCGAGGAGAACATCTACTTCGCCCTGACCGACCGCTTCGCGAACGGCAATCCCGCCAACGACGGCGTCGGTGGCCGCGCGGGCGACGTGGCGGACCCGTCGAACCCCGTGGGCTGGCACGGCGGGGACCTCGCGGGCATCCGTCAGAAGATCGAGCAGGGCTACTTCAAGAAGATGGGCTTCACGGCCATCTGGATCTCCCCGGTGGTGCTTCAGGTCCCCGCCATCCCCGTGGCGGGCGGCCCGAACCAGGGCAAACTGTTCGCGGGCTACCACGGGTACTGGGCGGACGACTTCTTCGAGACGGAGCCGCACTTCGGGAGTCTGGACGACCTGAAGTCGCTGGTGGACGCCGCGCACGCGAACGGTCTGAAGATCATTCAGGACGTCGTGGTGAACCACGCGGGCTACGATTCCGCGCTCGTGAAGCAGCATCCCGACTGGTTCCACACGGGGGCCGACTGCGACGCCTCCGCCAACAAGGACCAGGACTGCGCCCTGGCGGGCCTGCCGGACTTCAAGCAGAACGTCCCGGCCGTACGTGACTACCTGAACTCCTTCATCGACTACTGGGTGAAGGAGACGAAGGTGGACGGCCTGCGCATGGACACCATGAAGCACGTCGACGACTCGTACTGGACGCAGTTCTTCGCGGCGGGCGGGCCGGGCGACCCGAAGAAGGTCTGGACCGTCGGCGAGGTCTTCAACGGGGACCCGTCGTTCCTCGCGAAGTACCTCGACACCCTCGGTTCGCCGAGCGTGTTCGACTTCCCGCTGTACTTCGCGATCAAGGACAACCTGTCGAGCGCGGGCGGGAGCCTCGACGCGATCGCGAACGTCTTCGCGCGCGACACGGCCTACAACGACCCGTCGCGACTCACGACCTTCGTGGACAACCACGACGTGAAGCGCTTCGTCAGCGAGGCCCTGTCGCGCGGCGTGAGCGAAGTTGGCGCGCGCGAGCGGCTGGATCTGGCGCTCTCGCTGATCTACACGTCGCGCGGCACGCCGAGCGTGTACTACGGCTCGGAGATCGGCATGGCGGGCGGCGGCGACCCGTACGACTACCCCATCGGCGGCAGCAACCGCGAGGACATGGACTTCTCGAAGGTGGACGCCTCTCCCCTGACGGCGCGCCTCAAAGCCCTCGCGGACGCCCGCGCGCGCTACGCGGCGCTCACGCGCGGCACGCAGCAGGAACTGTGGCGTCCGAACGGCGGGGCGCCCGTGTACGCCTTCCGCCGCGTCACGGGAGAGAAGCTCGCGGGCCGCACGAGCGATCCCGTCGTGGCGGTCATGAACGGAGGCGACACCGCGCTCGACCTGAGCATGCTGCCGGGCGGCGGCATCGGGCTGCTCGGGACCTTCGCGGGCGGCACGTTGACGGAGGTGACGGGGCACGCGTCCGACCTGCGCGTCGTGGACGGGAAGCTCGTCGGGACGGTGCCCGCCCGGACCCTGCTGGCCGTGTCGGGCGCGGCGGGCGCGGGCGGCGGGACCGTCACGAACCCCGCGCTGCCTGACCCCGCGAACGTCGCGGCGACCCCCGGCGACGGCGCGGTGAAGCTCACGTGGACGGCGCCCACGGGGACCGGCGTGACGGGCTTCCGGGTGTACCAGCGCCGCGCGGGGCAGAGCGCGTTCACGCAGCTCAACTTCGCGCCGCTGCCCACGAGCGTCACGACGTTCTTCGCGCGCGGGCTCACGAACGACGCCGCGTACGACTTCAGGGTGGTGTCGGTGGACGCCTCGGGGGCGGAATCCCCGGGGGCCACGGTGAGCGCCACCCCCTCGGCGGCGAACACCACGAAGGTGACGTTCACGGTGGACGCCGTGACGCAGGGCAACGGCGTGATCGAGCTGCGCCGTTTCGACACGGGCGCGCAGCTGGAGTACCCCATGCAGCAGGTGTCGCGCGGGGTGTGGAAGACCAGCGTGGACCTGCCGCTCTTCCGCGAGATCAAGTTCAAGTTCGGCAACGACGCCGCGACCGCCCGCAACAGCGGCTACGAGGGGCCCGGTCAGGGCGACCGGTCCTTCACGGTGGACGTGAACGGCGCGTACGAGGGCACGTACGACTTCATCGAGAAGCCGGTGCCCGCCGGGGTCGTGACGGGGAGCGTGACGGGCGCGGGCGCGGCCCTCGGGAACGCGTCGGTCGTGTCGAGCGTCACGCCGGAGCTGAACTACGCCCTCACCTTCGCCGACGGCACGTACGTGCTGCGCACGGACGCGGGCGCGCGGACCCTCACGGCGAGCGCCCCGGGCTTCACGTCCGCACAGCAGACCGTGACGGCCCCCGCGACGGGCGTGAACTTCAACCTCGCGCAGCAGACGGACAAGAAGTACGTGATCGACGGGAGCCTCTCGGACTGGACGGGCGTGACGGCCTTCACGAGCCCGGACGAGGGCGTCTTCGGCGCGGACAACAACTGGAAGACCCTGCGTGTGGACGGGGACGACAAGTACCTGTACCTCGCGTACGAGTACCGCGTGAGCGGCAACAGCGCGATCGCGTACCTCGACTTCAAGGCGGGCGGCATCACGAGCGCGCTGGGTCTGGACGCGTGGACGCGCAGGGCGACGTTCCCGAGCGGCGCGGCGGTGGACGCGTTCGTGGCGCGTTACGAGAACCAGTCGCCGCAGCTGCGCCTCGTGAGCTCGGGAAGCACCGCCACGACGCTCGTGAATCTGCCCGAGGGCAGCTTCGCGGCGGGCGGGACGCTGCCGGAGCAGACGGTGGAGCTCGCGATTCCCTGGACGGCGCTGGGCCTGAGCGGGAAGCCCGCGAACGTCGGGGTATACGGCGGGATCTTCGGCGGCGACAACTACGGCGCCGGGGACATCGTGCCGAACGCGACGAGCACGCCCTCCGCGAGCGGCAACACCATCGGGACCGACGGGGAGCAGCGCGCGGCGACGTTCGCCACGCCCTACGTCAAGTCCTTCGCGCCCTGAGCGGACACGGACGAGGGGAGGGCGCGGACCGTGGTCCGCGCCCAACTCTTTCGGTTCCCCTCAGGTTCTCGCAAGGGCGCGGGCCGCTCCGCCCCCGCACACTGGGCGCATGACGAACGCGGGGGTGCGGGACGCGGCGGGCACGAGGCGGCAGCTGTGGGGCGGCACGCTCCTCGGGGTGGGCTTCGGCGGGTTCTTCGACGGCATCGTGATCCACCAGCTCTTGCAGTGGCATCACTTCACGAGCCACCGGGAGCCGCCCGTGACGCTGGCCGCCCTGAAGGACAACACCTTCACGGACGGGCTCTTCCACTCGGCCATGTACGTCGTGGCGCTCGGTGGGCTCGCGCTGCTCTGGTCGGGCGCGCGGCGCTCGCGGCGGCTGATCCCGCCGGGCGCGCTCGTGGGTCTGCTGCTGCTGGGCTGGGGCGTGTTCAACACGTACGACAGCTTCGTGAATCACTGGGCGCTGGAGCTCCATCACGTGCGGGAGGTGGAGAATCCCCTGCCGTACGACCTGGGCTTCCTGCTGATGGGGTTCGTGCTCCTCGCGCTGGGGGTGGTCCTGACGCGCCGGGCGATGGCGGCGCGGTTCTGAACGAGGAGAGGGCGGCCTCCTCTGTGGGGGCCGCCCTCTGGTGCGCCGCTCGCCTTACGCGCGGGCGCGGGGGGCGGGGTAGCCCCGGCTCTCCAGCACGGCCTTCGTGACGTGGCGGCGCAGGCGGATGGTGTTGACCGCGTCGTGCTTCGTGAAGCGCTTGACGGCGCTGAGCATGACGCGCAGGTCGTCGCCCTCGGCGATCATGCCGAGCGCCTCGCGGGCGAGCGTGGCGGCCTTCTCGGCGGCCTCGTACGTGTAGACCTGGGTCATCTCGACCTGCAGCTCGGGGCTCCCGAGCTTGCGGGTGCGCAGCAGCGCGGACTCGCTGGCGAAGGCGAGCATGGCGATGTCGGCGACGCGCATCAGGATCTCCTGACGGCTCTCGATCTGCGGGCCGTACTTCATCGCGGCGGCGCCGGCGACGAGCAGGCCGAGCTTCTTGAGGTTCGCGATCACCTTCGCCTCGTGGGCGAGCGGGGTCTCGGTGTCGTCCTCGTCGAAGCTGAACTCCAGCAGTTCGGCCTGGAGCTTCTGAGCGGCCTGCATGAGGGGCAGTTCGCCCTTCATGGCGCGCTTGAGGAGCATGCTGGGGATCAGGAGGCGGTTGATCTCGTTGGTGCCCTCGAAGATGCGGTTGATGCGCGCGTCACGGTAGGCGCGCTCGATGGCGTACTCCTGGCTGTAGCCGACGCCGCCGTGGATCTGGACGCCCTCGTCGACGGCGTAGTCGAGCAGTTCCGAGCCGAGGACCTTGATGATGCTGGCCTCCACGGCGTACTCCTCGATGGCCTTGAGCTTGTCCGTGCCGCCGGCGATGGCCGCGTCGATCAGGCCGACGATGCGGTAGAGCGCGCTCTCCACGGCGTAGGTGCGCACGGCGATGTTGGCGAGCTTCTCCTGGACCGCGCCGAAGTTCGCGATGGGCTGACCGAACTGCTCGCGCTCCAGGGCGTACTTCGTGCTGAGCTCCAGCGCGTCCTTCGCGCCGCCGACGCCGCCCGCGCCGAGCTTGTAGCGGCCGACGTTGAGGATGTTGAAGGCGATCTTGGCGCCGGCGCCGACGCCGCCGAGGAGGTTCTCGACGGGGACCTTGACGCCGTCGAGGCGCAGCACGACGGTGCTCGACGAGCGGATGCCCATCTTGTGCTCCTCGGCGCCGGTGCTGACGCCCTCGAAGGCGCGCTCGACGAGGAAGGCGCTGAACTTGTTGCCCTCGGGGGTCTTGAGCTGAGCGAAGACGGTGAAGAGGTCGGCGATGCCGCCGTTGGAGATCCACATCTTGGAGCCGTTGAGGACGTAGTGGGTGCCGTCCTCGCTGAGCACGGCGGTGGTCTTGGCGGCCTGCGCGTCGCTGCCGCTGGAGGGCTCGGTGAGGCAGTACGCGGCGATCATCTCGGCGGTGGCGAGCTTCGGGAGGTACTTCGCCTTCTGCTCGGGCGTGCCGAAGTAGACGGTGGGGAGGCTGCCGATGGACTGGTGCGCGCCGTAGGTGACGCCGAAGCCGCCCGCCTTGGAGGTCTTCTCGGCGATGATGACGCTCGCGGCCTTCGGGAGGTCGAGGCCGTCGTACTCCTCGGGGATCTCGACGGCGGTGAGGCCGAGCTCGCCGGCCTTCTGCAGGAGGGCGCGGTTGAGGCCCTCCTTCTTGTTCTCGAGGTCGGTGATGACGGGCATGATCTCGCGGTCCACGAAGGTCTCGGTGGTGTCCGCGATCTGCCGGAGGGTGTCGTCGAAGTCCTCGGGGGTGTAGATGTCCTGCGGGGCGCTTTCCTGGATGAGGAAGCCGCCGCCCCTGATGAGCCTGCCCTTGGTCTGGTCCTGCGCCGCCTGGTCCTGGGTCGCCGTCATGCTGTGCCTCCGGTTGGAAATTTGTACCAAGTATAAATCAATTCGGCGTGGCCCGTGTGGGCAACCGTGTGCGGAGTCGCCGCCTGTCCCCCGCTCATCTGTGGGATAACACCTTGACCTTCCCTTATTAATGAGTAAATACTCACTCATGGCCAGACCTCAGACCATCACGAACGAGCAGATCCTGGCTGCCGCACGGGAGGTCTTCGCCGAGAACGGATTCAGCGCCACCACCGCCGAGATCGCCCGCCGCGCCGGCATCTCGGAGGGCACGCTCTTCAAGCGCTTCGCCACGAAGGAGGCCCTCTTCGAGGAGGCCATCGGCCTGCACGAGGCCCGCGAGTGGTTCGACCACCTGCGCCGCCTCGACGGCCACTGCGACGTCCGCGACACCCTGCGCGCCATCGGTCACACCTTCGTCGACCGGGGGCGCGAGCTCATGCCACGCATGCTGATGCTCTGGTCGCGCGGCCACGCCCCGCCCCTCCCCCACCCGCCCGACCACCCCGACCCCATGGGCGACGTCTCGCGCGAGATCGCCGCATACCTGCGCCGCGCGCGAGGCCACGGCGCCCTGCGCGAGGACACCGACCCCGACGCGCTCGCCGTCGCCTTCCTGGGGGCGCTGATGCAGTTCGTGATGCTGGAGATCGTCCGGCCCGACTCGCTCGGCGGGCTCGAGGCGCGCGGCTACGTCGACACCGTCGTGACCGCCCTGTGCGACGGCGCCGCCACCTCCTCATAAAGGATGACGCGCCCGGCGCACGACCGAACTACAGTCCCAGCAGGGCGTCGCCCCGCGCCATTCAGGAGATCCATGAACGAACCGAGACCCCAGCTCAGACCGGGCGCGCGCCGCCTGCTGACCGTCACGACGGCGCTGCTCGCCACGGGCGCGCTCGCGCAGGACGCCGCCCCCGCAGCCCTCACGCTCG
>NZ_KI912639.1:37789-37925 GCF_000519345.1 Deinococcus pimensis DSM 21231 | reverse complement strand
GGGCGCCACGAACAACCTCTCGCAGAACGGCCGCAGCGGCGCGGGCAGCCTCGACCTGCTGCGCAATCAGGTCGAGGTGGCCGAGGCGAGCCTGCGGCAGGCGCAGGACAACCTCGCGAAGACGAGCGTGCGCGCG
>NZ_KI912639.1:37360-37689 GCF_000519345.1 Deinococcus pimensis DSM 21231 | reverse complement strand
CGTGCGGCAGGCCGTCACCACGGGCCCGGACGTCCGCACCGCCCGCGCCAACCTCGACAAGGCGGGGGCGAACCTCGCGGCGGTCAGGGCGGACCCCACCACGCTCGTCACGGGCCTCACCTCCGCCGAACAGGGCTTCGAGAGCGCCCAGGCCGCGCTGCGCGGCGCGCGCCTGAGCGTCATGCAGACCGTCGTGAACCAGTTCACCGCGCTCTATGAGACGCAGGAACGCATCGAGCTCGGCGCGGCGCAGGTCAACCTGTCGGACCGCAACGTCAGGATCGCGCAGGCCCGCCTCGCGGCGCGCAACGCCACGCAGCTCGACGTGA
>NZ_KI912639.1:37035-37260 GCF_000519345.1 Deinococcus pimensis DSM 21231 | reverse complement strand
GGCAGAACGCGAGCGGCACCGTCCTCTCCGGGAACGTGAACCTCAAGAGCGGCCTCGTGAGCGCGGGCCTCACCACGCCCACGACGGGCGCGAGCGGCGACGCGGGCCTCTCCGTGAGCGTCTCGGGGAGCTTCGCGCTGCTCAACCCCAGCGCCGACGCACAGATCCGCAGCAACGAGACCGCGCTGGAGAGCGCGCGCCTCTCGCTCGCGAGCGCCGCCGAGA
>NZ_KI912639.1:26342-36935 GCF_000519345.1 Deinococcus pimensis DSM 21231 | reverse complement strand
ACGACCGTCACGCTCGCCACGCCCGGCGGCACGAGCGTGCAGGGCACCGTCACGGAGGGCAACCGCGTCGCGGGCACGGATCGGCTCGTCCCCGTGAAGGCGAGGCTGAGCGGCGCGGACCTCAGCGTCGGCTCCGTCGCGCAGCTCACCTACCGCGCGCGGCTCGCCACGGGCACCATCGTGCCCACCACGGCGCTCCAGACGCAGGGCAGCCGCACCGTCGTGTACGTCGCCAGCGGCGGCAGGGCCGAGGAGCGCGAGGTCAGCGTCGTCGCCGAGTCCCTCGGGCGCGTCGCGGTGCGCGGGCTGGACGCCGGTCAGGACGTCGTGAATCCCGTGCCGCCCAGCCTCGGGTCGGGCGCGGCGATCCAGGTGGCGGGCGAGAAGCCCGCCAGCGGAGGCACCCCATGAGCCATCCCGGCGGGACGGACGTGAACGTCCCCATCAACCCCGCGATCCGCTTCAGCGTCGCGCGGTACGTGTTCTCCCTCGGCGTGTTCGTCGCGATCGTGCTGTTCGGGCTGCTCGCCACGACGCGGCTCGGGGTGGAGCTCCTCCCGAGCTTCGAGATTCCCACCATCGCCGTGAGCACCAGCTACCCCGGCGGCACGCCCGACGAGGTGGACCGCGAGGTGTCGCGCCGCATCGAGGACGCCGTCAGCACCCTCTCGGGCGTCTCGGAGATCACGTCCACCAGCGCGGGCGGCGTCAGCACCGTCGCGATCACCTTCCGCGACGGCACGAACATCGACAGCGCCGCGAACTCCGTCTCGCAGGCCGTCGCGGCGATCCGCGCGACGCTTCCCGCCGACACGGACGCGCCCGTCGTGCAGAAGTTCGACCCGAACGCGCAGCCCATCATCCGCCTCGCGCTCGTGGGCGGCAGCGCGAGCATCGCGGACGTCACGAAGTACGCCGACGACGTGCTCGTGCCCCGTCTGGAGCGCGTGCAGGACGTCGCGAACGTCAGCGTGAGCGGCGGTCCCGAACGGCAGGTGCAGGTGCTGCTCGACCCCGCGAAGCTCCAGTCGTTCAACCTGACGCCCGCGCGCGTCACGGGCGCGATTCAGTCGTCCGCGCTGGACCTGCCCGCCGGGAACCTCACGCAGGACGGCAACCGCGTCGGCTTCACGACGCGCAACACGCCCCGCACCCTGGGGGACGTGGAGGCCATCGTCGTGGACGCCGCGACGGGCGTCCGCGTCGGGGACGTCGCGACGGTGCGCGCCACCACCGAGGAGGCCACGTCGTACGCGCGCGTCAACGGCCAGCCCGCCGTGCTGCTCTCCGTCCGCAAGGGCTCCGGCACGAACTCCGTCGCGGTGTCCGACAACGTGCGCGCCGCCATCCGCGACCTCAAGCTGCCCGAGGGCTACCGCCTCGTCGCCGCGAGCGACGACACGCGCGTCACGCGCGCCAGCGTCGAGGACACCTTCAAGGAGTTCCTGATCGGCATCGGCGCGGTCGGCATCGTCGTGCTGCTCTTCCTGGGGCGCCTCAACACCGTCTTCGCGGTGATCCTCGCGATTCCCATCAGCGTGTCCGCCGCGCCCCTGCTGTACGGACTGCTGGGCTTCACGTTCAACATCATCAGCCTCCTCGCGATCATCGTCGCGATCGGCATCGTCGTGGACGACTCCATCGTCGTGGCGGAGAACGTGCAGCGCTACCGCGACCAGGGTCTCGGCCTCATCCAGAGCGTGCTGCGGGGCGGCAGCGAGGTCTTCAGCGCCGTCACCGCCGCGTCCTTCTCGCTGCTGGCCGTGCTGATCCCGCTGAGCTTCATGCCGGGCATCCTCGGGAACTTCTTCCGGCAGTTCGGGCTGGGCCTCGCCGCCGCGATCCTGTTCTCGTGGCTGGAGTCGCTGCTGTTCCTCACGGTGCGCATGGCGTACACCACCGACCCCGAACCCATCGACTGGCGCGGCTTCGGGCGCGTGCTGCGGCGCAGCCCGCAGGCCCTCACCTGGGGTCTGCGGACCTTCTGGCGACCCTGGGGCCTCGTGGGGCTCGCCGCCGTGATCGCCGGGCTGTTCTTCCTGTCGCATACGCAGGGTCCGTGGGTGTTCGCGCTCGCGCTGCTCTACCCGCTCGCGCTGGGCCTCACGCGGCTCGTCCTCACGGTGCTGCTCGGCCTGCTCGAGGCCGTCACGCACACCCTGCACGGCGCCACGAACCGCGTCGTGGAGGTCGTGCAGGAGGCGTACGCCCGCAGCGTCGCGCGCATCCTGAAGTTCAACGGCTGGGTGATCCTCGGCGGCGCGCTGTTCCTCGCGAGCGTCATCGTCCCGCTCCGCACCGTGGGCTTCAGCTTCACGCCCGACTCGGACTCCGGGTCCTTCGGGGTGGAGCTCACCCTCCCGGCGGGCACCAGCCTCGCGCAGTCCGACGCGGTCGCCCGCAGGCTGGAGGACTTCCTGCTGCGCCGCGACGAGGTGAAGATCGTCAGCACCACCGTCGGCAGCGGCGGCCCCTTCGGCGGCGCGCGCGATCCGCAGAACACCAGCATGAACGTCACGCTCGTCGACAAGACCGAGCGGCCCTCCCTCACGAAGCTGATTCCCCAGTACGAGGCGGCCTTCAAGGGCTTCGTGAAGGACATCCCCGGCAGCAACGTCGTCGTGGCCGCCGGCGGCCCCGGACCGGGCGGCTCGGCCGACATCAGCCTCGCGCTCACCGCGCCCACACAGGCGCTCCTGAACGAGCGCAACCGCGCGCTGCTGCGTCAGCTCGCGGCGGACCCGAGCGTCGCGAGCGCGACGAGCAGCCTCACGGAGACGCGGCTCGAAAGGGCCTTCACGCCCGACCCCGCCAAGCTGGCCGGGAGCGGCGTGACGCCCTCCGACCTCGCGCAGGCGCTGCGCACCTACAACGAGGGCTCCACCGCCGGGACGCTGCGCGAGGGCGACGACAACGTCGACATCGTCGTGCGGCTCGACCCGACCTTCGTGAGCGGCGAGCAGGCGCTCCTCGGGCAGACGGTGTTCGCGAGCAACCTGCGCGCCAACGTCCCCATCTCGCAGTTCGGCACGTACGACCTGCGGCAGGCGCCCGCGACGGTGAACCGCATCAACAAGAACTACGCCAGCACCGTCGACATCAACCTGCGCGAGGGCGTCAACGCCTTCGCGTACCAGCGCACCATCACCGACAACGCCGAGAAGGCCGGGATCCTCGCGGGCGGCGTGACGCTCGGGAACGCCAGCCAGTTCGGCGCGGCGGGCCTCACGGGCGACCTGATCTTCTACGGTCCCATCGTGCTGCTCCTGGCGGTGCTGCTGAACTACCTCGTGCTGGGCTCGCAGTTCAACTCGTTCCGCTACCCGCTGTACCTGCTGCTGCCCATCCCGCTCGCGGTGGTCGGCGCGATCTGGACGCTCGCGCTCTTCCGCACGGACCTCGACGTGATCACCGTGCTCGGCATGGTCATCCTGACGGGCCTGAGCAGCAAGAACGCCATCCTGTACCTGGAGTTCGTCACGGACCGCATGAAGGTCATGCCGCTCCACGACGCCCTCGTGGAGTCCGCGCGGCTGCGCTTCCGCCCGATCGTCATGACGACCCTGACGGTCCTCGTGATCAGCATCCCGCTGATCCTCGGGAGCGGCGAGGGCGCCGAGTTCCGCCGCGGCCTCGGCATCGTCATCCTCGGCGGCGTCGTCACGAGCACGCTGCTGACCTTCTACCTCGTGCCGAGCGTGTTCTACCGCTTCGAACGCAACCGCGCGCGGCGGCGCGACCTGGAGGAGGAGCTCGCGCTCTCCCCCGCCGACGACTGAGTTCGCGAAAGGAAAGGGGCGGCCTGCGCACGGCGGGCCGCTCCCTTTTTAGGAGAAGCGTTTGATCATGGTGTGAGGCTCACCTCTTTCGGGACGCCCCACGACTTTGTACACCCAGCCACGCTGGGCGAGGTGGTAGGCGAGTCTGTTTCCCGCCTTCACCGTGATGAACCGGGCGCCCGATCGTCGGACGCCACCCTCCGCCGCGTTGATCAGATCGAGGGCGTACCCGAGTCGGTCAGGCACCCGGGAACTGACCCACACGAAGTCAAGGTGAGCTCCGCGCTCGGACTCCTTGAGGAGATAAAGACCGACGACACCACGAAATGTCGTGTCACGAACGACGCTGACCCTGCCGTCCCACGCGGCGGGAACGAATTTGGCCACCTTAACGATCATCCTGGGGTGACGCCCGATCAAACCTAGAAGATCGCCCAGCCGGGCGAGCGAGTAGATTCTGCTCATCTCACACCCCCGTCAAGTGCTTGACGATCTCGGTCAGGTGACCGTCCCCGTTCCCGGTTCGGGTCCAGAACAGGTCGGGATACCGCAGAGCTCGAACGCGTAAAGCGCGTTCCCTTTCCCGGCGACGCTGGTACTCCAGCGACTGGACCTCCTCTGCCAGATTCGAAGGGATCCAGGCGGTGAGCACACGGACGGGCGGTCCCACCCGCCGGGTGTTGACCGACAGGGCGAGGTCCCTGAACCGATCCAGCAGGGCCAGCGTGAGCTGGACCGGGGTGTAGGGCATGTTCCCGGCATCGGAAAGCTCGAAGCCGCACTGCGGTGACACCCAGAGGAAGTCCATCGTGAGGCCGTGGACTCTTCCGCGCAGCGTCTGAAGTCGGACGCCTCGCACGCGGAAGGCCGCGACGAGCGGGCCGTCCTTTCCGTCCTCGCGTTCGGGACGGACGACGTGGACACGCCCGAGCACGACGGAGAGCCACAATCCTAGTACGGTGGCCCGGTCCGGGCGGAAACCGTGGGCCGCGCCGAACGCTCCGGCGACGACGCCGTATTCGTCGAGGCGGGCCCGACGGATCAAAAATTCGGAGAAAGAAGGAGAATCCTGCATAGAAACAGAAATGGTATGAGTTTGCTTCAGCGTAGTTGTCCTTGAGTCATGCGCCGTGTGACATCCCGCCCGGCAGGTTCAGGACACGAAGCGCTCCGGAAAGGTCCGGGGCGCGGAGGGGATCACCTTCTGCCGAGTCGGGCGATGAGCTCGGTGGTGGTGCCGAACCGCCCGACTCTCAAGCCCAGGTCGGACCACCAGGGATCGAGTTCCATAACATGGTCCACCAGGATCGTCCTGACGGGAGCAGCCATCCAGCCGCACCGCTTGCGTCGAGCGACCGCGACGAGTTCGCCAAGAATGAGCGCGGTCAGCCTCGCCTTGGCGCTTCGTGCCGACTCGCCCTCGTCCTGAAGCAGCAGATGGGCCTGGGGCTTGATCCAGACGCATTCTGCCCTCAGGCCGCGCCGTGGACCCTCCAGGGATTCGAACGTCGTGGCCACCAGTGGAACCACGGCCAGGACCCCTCCGCGTCCCCGACGGTCAGCGTACGCGACCAGGGCGTCACCTCGTACGGTGCGCCAGGCGCGCTTCAACAGGGCTTTCGGGGTCCTTGGGGACGCTCCCGATTCACGCACGGCGCGAGAGATCAAAAAGACATCAAACACATTCGAAGACCGAAAATACATCACTTTGACCGAACAACTGTCTTCAGCATATCGACGCGGGGAGCGTCGCCCGGCGCCCACCTCACACCACACGAAAAGCGGCGATTCTCATCGCCGCCGAAGTGGGTGCTTCTCGTGTGGTCCGCCGCGCCCGTCGGTCCTGGTTGGTTGACTTCTCGCCGGGTTCTTCCCGGCCTCGCGTCCGAGCGTGGGCGTCTCGTCCGGGGCGCATGATGCGCGCACTTCCGGACCCTTCAGGGTTGGCTCCGACTCGCTGGTGGGCCTCCTCGCGATCGTCGTGGAGCTTCAGGGGTTCTCGTCCTGGCTGCCGCGCCTGGGGTGTGTCTCGTCACTGCCGGGGGTGGGTTCGGCCATGCGTCTCCTGTTCGGTGAGCAACCTTGACCAACGTGTGCCCATGATGCCCCGCTGACATTGCCGGGCGGTCAGAAGCCCGTGAACGCGTCTTGGGGACGCGCACATGGCGAGCCGCCCGCGTGGGCTCACGGGCGGCTCAGGAGAGGTCAGGGGTGGAGTGTCAGAGCACCTCGAACACGCCCGCCGCGCCCTGACCGCCGCCGACGCACATCGTGACGATGCCGTAGCGTCCACCGCGTCGGCGCAGTTCGTGCAGCAGGGTCGCGGTGAGCTTCGCGCCCGTCGCGCCCTCGGGGTGGCCGAGCGCGATGGCGCCGCCGTTCACGTTGACCTTCTCGGGGTCCATGCCGAGCTCGCGGATCACGGCGAGGCTCTGGCTGGCGAAGGCCTCGTTGAGTTCGATGAGGTCGATGTCCGCGAGGCTCAGCCCGGCGAGCTTGAGGGCCTTGGGCACCGCCGCGATGGGCCCCATGCCCATGATCTCGGGCGCGACGCCGCCCACGGCGAAGCTGATCATGCGCCCGATGGGCGTGAGGCCGAGCTCCTCGGCCTTGCGGGCGCTCATCACGACGCTCGCGGCGGCGCCGTCGCTGTAGGGGCTGGAGTTGCCCGCCGTGACGCTGCCCTGCGCGTGGAAGGCGGGGCGGAGCTTGGCGAGCGCCTCCATGTTGGTGTCGCGGCGCACGAGCTCGTCCGTGGCGAACATGACGGTGTCCTGCACGGTCTTCTTTCCGACGACGCGGTCCACGCGGACGGGGACGGGCACGATCTCCTCGTCGAAGACGCCGCGGTCCTGCGCGCTCGCGGCGCGCTGGTGGCTCTGGTACGCGAAGGCGTCCTGCTCCTCGCGGGAGATGCCGTACTGCCGCGCGACGTTCTCGGCGGTGAGGCCCATGCTCATGTACGCGCCGGGCCGCTCGTCCACGAGGCCGGGGTTGGGGCTGAAGACGTTGCCGGTCTGCGGGACCATGGTCATGCTCTCCAGGCCGCCGGCGACGATGACGTCGCTCCAGCCGCTGCGGATGCTGGCGGCGGCCTGCGCGATGGTCTGGAGGCCCGAGGAGCAGAAGCGGTTCACGGTGACGCCCGCGACGCTGTCGGGGAGGCCCGCGCGGAGCCCGACGAGGCGGGCGACGTTGAGGCCCTGCTCGGCCTCGGGGAAGGCGCAGCCGAGGACGAGGTCCTCGACGAGGTCCGGGCTGATCCCGGCGCGCGCGACGGCCTCGCGGACCGCGATGGCGGCGAGCTCGTCGGAGCGGGTGTTGGCGAGGGTGCCCTTGAGTCCGCGCCCGACGGGGGTGCGGACGGTGGACACGATCACGGCGTCGTTCTGCTGAAGTTGCGTCATGGCTGTCCTCTAGTTTGGACCGAGTCCAAGAAAGTTTCCGTTACGGGGGTCGCGAAGATCAGTTCCTGAGGGGTTTCCCGGTCTTGAGGGTGTGCGCGATGCGCTCCTGCGTCTTGCGCTTGCCCGTCAGGGTCAGGAAGGCCTCGCGCTCCAGGTCGAGCAGGTGCTGCTCGCTCACGCGGGCCGTGCGCGACACGTGGCTGCCGCCCGCGAGGATCCTCGCGAGGGTCAGGCCGATCTCGCGGTCGTACTCGCTGATCTGGCCGCCCTGGACCATCCCGTAGAGCGCCGCCTTGATCGCCGCGATCCCCTGCTCGCCCATCACGGGAACGTCCTGACGCATGGTGGGCTGCACGTAGCCGGGCGCGAGCTCCAGCACGCGCTTCTTGGCGTCCTCCAGCAGGCGGTCGCGGTTCATGCTGATCTCGTCGCCGTCACGCAGGAAGCCCAGGCCGCGCGCCTCGTGCGCGCTCGTGCTGGTCTTGGCGGTGCCGATCAGCTCGAACGCGCGCTGCACGGCGGGCATCAGGTTCTGCCCGGGCATCAGGGCGTCCGTGAAGCGCATCAGCATCTCCTTCGTGCCGCCGCCGCCGGGGATGAGGCCCACGCCGACCTCCACGAGGCCCATGTACGTCTCCGCGCTGGCCTGCACCGCGTCGGCGTGCAGCGCCATCTCGCAGCCGCCGCCGAGCGTCAGGCCGAAGGGCGCGACGACGGTGGGGTGCGGGCTGAAGCGCATGCTGGTCGTGGCCTTCTGGAACATGCGGATCGCGAGGTCGATCTCGTCGAACTCGCCGTCCTGCGCGTTCATCAGGAGAAGCGCGAGGTTGGCGCCCGCGCTGAAGTTCTCGCCCTGGTTGCCCACCACGAGGCCCGCGTACCCGAGCTCCTCCACGGCCCTGTGCGCCTGGAGGATCATGGAGACGGCGTCCTCGCCGAGGGCGTTCATCTTGCTGTGGAATTCGAGGAGCAGCACGCCGTCCCCGATGTCGAGGACGCTGGCGCCCTTGTTGGACTTCACGACCTTCGTGGCGTCCTTCCTGAGGTCCTTCAGGACGAGGTACGGCGCCTGGTAGGGCGCGGCGCTCCCCGTGGGCGTGACGACGCTGCCCTCGTCGTAGAAGCGCTCGCGGCCCTGCTGCTTCATCGCGGCGAGCAGGGGCGGGAGTTCACGGCCCTCCGCTTCGAGCGCGGCGACGACGTTCTGCACGCCGAGGACGTCCATCGTCTCGAAGGGGCCCAGCTCCCAGCCGAAGCCCCACTTGAGGGCGTTGTCGATGTCCGTGACGCGGTCGGAGACCACGCCCGCCATCTTCGCGGAGTACCAGAAGCCGTCGTGCATGACGCCGCGCACGAAGTTCCCCTCGGGGCCCCTGAGGGCGTAGAGCGCGCGCAGGCGCTCCGGGAGGGGCAGGGAGCGGATGGGCTCCAGGCTGGCGAGGCGCACCTTGCCCTTGTCCTCGTACTCGAAGGTGTCGAGGTCGAGGGTCAGGATGACGGTCTTTCCGCCCTGCTTCGTCTTCTTGTAGAAGCCCTGGCCGGTCTTGTCGCCGAGCCACTTCCTCTCCTCGACGAGGGTGCGCAGCACGGCCGGCAGGGTGAAGTCCTCGTCGTCGGGTGTGGCGCGGCCGAGGTCCGTGCCGACGTGATAGATGATGTCGAGCCCCGACAGGTCGGCGGTGCGGAAGCTCGCGCTCTTCGGGCGGCCCATGACGGGGCCCGTGAGGACGTCCACGACGTCGGGCGTGAGTCCGTTCTCGGTCATGCGGTGCATCGTGCGGATCATGCCGTACACGCCGATGCGGTTCGCGACGAAGCCGGGCACGTCGTTCGCGACGACGATGCCCTTGCCGAGGTGGCGGTCGCCGAAGTCGCCGAAGGCCCGCACGACCTCGGGGTCGGTGTCGGGCGTGGGGATGACCTCCAGGAGGTGCAGGTAGCGCGGCGGGTTGAAGAAGTGCGCGCCGACGAAACGGCGGCGGAAGGCCTCCGAGCGCCCCTCGACCTGCAGGTGCATGGGGATGCCCGAGGAGTTGCTCGACACGATCGCGGTGGGCTTCACGACGCCCTCCAGGCGGGCCCAGAGGTCGCGCTTGGCGTCCAGCTTCTCGATGATGGCCTCCAGGATCCAGTCGGCCTGACCGAGTTTGTGGAAGTCGTCCTCGAGGTTGCCGACGGTGACGAGCTTCGCGGCGTCCCGGTCCATGAAGGCGGCGGGGCTGGCCTTCAGGGCGCGCTCCAGGCCCGCCTTGGCGAGGAAGTTGCGGTCACCTTGGTCGGGCAGGACGATGTCGAGCAGGAGCACGGGGACGCCCGCGTTGGCGAGTTGCGCGGCGATGGCCGCACCCATGGTTCCGGCGCCGATCACGGCAGCTGTATTGATCTTCATACGCCTCCGGGAGGAAAACAAATTGGACTCGGTACAAGTCTTTCACCCGCGGGGGCGTTTGTCCAGCGATCCTTCACAACGTCACCGCGCCCACGGCGCGCGCCGCCGGACGCGCCATCCTGACCCCGTGGTCTTCCCTGCCCGGATGGTCGACACGACCGCCGCCTCGTGGTTCTTCGTGCTCACCCTCGGCGTGCTCGTCTTCACCGCGCTCCTCGTGCCCGGCGCGCAGAGCCTGTGGTTCAGCGCCGGAGTCGTCCTCGCCGTCGCCGGGGTCGCGCTGCTGCCCGGCGTGGGCGTGCGCTACGTCGTGAAGGGTGGCGTGCTGGAGATCCGGCACCTGCTGCTCACCACCCGCGTGCCCCTGCGCGGCGCGAGCGCCCGCACCGCCCGGCTGGGCCGCTGGCGGCGGCTCGGCGGCTGGGAGGGCGTGAACGGCCGACACGGACGCTTCGTCTTCGAAGCCCTTCCCGACCTCGCGCTCGACGTGCGCGGCACCGACCCGCGCGGCACCGTCGTCGTGCTCGAACGCCGCGGCCTGCCGCCGCTCGTGCTCACCCCCATCGATCCGGACGGGCTGGTGGAGGCCCTCCGGGGCCGCGCGCCCGCCTGAATCCGCCCGCGCGCGCCGCGCGTATGGTCAAGTAGGGCATGGACACGGAGGTCGAGCTGATGCTGCGGCTCCGGGCGCGCGACGAGGCCGCGCTCTCGGAGCTTCACGGGCTGCTCTCGGGCCACGTGCACGCCCTCGCCCTGCGGATGCTCGGCAGCCGCGAGGAGGCGGAGGAAGTCGTGCAGGACACGTTCGTACGGATCTTCGAGCGGGCGCGGCAGTACCGCCCGGAGCTCGGCTCGCCACGCGCCTTCGTCTACACCGTCGCGCGGCACGAGGCCCTGTCGCGCCTGCGCGCGAGAAGCGCCCGCCCGCAACGCGCCGCGGGCACGGACGACGACGCGGAGGTCACGATCGCCGTGGACGCCCCGGACCTCACGTCCCGCGTGGTCGTGGAGGCCGCGC
>NZ_KI912639.1:25531-26242 GCF_000519345.1 Deinococcus pimensis DSM 21231 | reverse complement strand
GACGGACGCGCGCTGTTCGTGCTGCCCGAGCCGCCACGCGCGGGACACGTGTACCGCGCGTGGTCCGCGCGCGACTGGACCTACGGGGAGCCCCTCACCGCGCGCGGGAACACGGGCCGCGCGGTGTTCGAGGCGTTCGTCGGCACGGACGACTACCTCTGCGTGAGCCTGGAGACCGACCCGGACGCGAAGGCGCCCACCGAGTGGGTGGGCGGCCTGTTCCTGTAGACCCGCCCGGTTCAGGCGCCGGGGAGCGTGAAGTGGAACGTGGCGCCCTCGCCCGGCACGCTCTCCACCCACAGCCGCCCGCCGTGACGCTCCACGATCTTGCGGCACACCGCCAGCCCCACACCCGTACCCTCGTACTGCTCGCGGGTGTGGAGCCGCTGGAAGATCACGAAGATCCGCTCGAAGTACTTCTCCTCGATGCCGATGCCCTCGTCGCGCACCGAGAAACGCCACATCCGCCCGTCCGGCTCGGCCGAGACGTGCACGCGCGGCGGGACGCCCGGCCGGGCGTACTTCAGCCCGTTGGACACGAGGTTCTGGAGGAGCTGGTCGAGCTGCTGGGCATCGACGAGGACCGACGGGAGGTCCGAGCGCGTGACCTGCCCGGGCACGTCGAGCCCTGCGAGCCGCGCCGCGACCGCGTCGAACACGGCCGAGGCGTCCACGCGCCCGGGCGGGCGCTTCTCCGTCGAGACGCGCGAG
>NZ_KI912639.1:22062-25431 GCF_000519345.1 Deinococcus pimensis DSM 21231 | reverse complement strand
GCGGTCGTGGCGGGATCGTAGCGGTCCTGGTAGTAGGGCTCGCCCGTGTCGAAGGGCCGGTCGACGTTGGGCGTCCGGCCGCGCGGCAGGCCCCGCAGGAAGGCGGCGAGCAGGTCGGGATTGCGGAACTCGCCCCGGTGCGAGCGCAGCGTCCAGAGGGCCGCGTCGAGCTCGTAGAAGGTGCAGATGCTCGAAGGAAGCAGCGACACCACGATGTCCTGCGCGCGGCCCACCAGCGTCACGGGGTCCTGCTCCAGCGCGAGGTCCCGCGAGAGGTCCGCGAACCCCTCCAGGGCGCGAGTGCGCGCGTCGAGCTCGGCGTTCTGCCGCTTCGTCCGGCGGGTCTGCTCGCCGCGTTCGAGCGCGAGGGCGAGGCTGCGGCCCACGGCCGAGAAGATCGCGCGTTCGCGCACGGACCACGAACTGGCGCGCATCGTCGCGATGTTGAGCATGGCGGCGGGCTCGCCGTCCGTGAAGTACGGGTACAGCGCGCCCGCCCCGTACATGCGCGAGTCGTCGAGGTGCTCGCGCTCGGCGTCCCAGTCCTGCATGAAGTACGCCCCGGCGCCCAGGGAGGCCTCGTGGAACCTGGGCTGCGTGACCGGCACGCCCGCGCGGATCATGGCGAGGGCGTCCTCGGGGATGTCCTCGGACCACACCACGGCCCGCCAGCAGTCTCCCTGCCGCTCGTAGTAGGCGACGCTGACGTCCCCGAGGGTGGCGCGCAGCACGTCCACCGCGCCGCGCGCGAGCTCGCGCGCCCCCCACTCGCTGCCGACGCGTTCCGTGAAGGCCACGAAGGCGTCGAGCGCGGCGGTGCGTTCCTCCAGCGCCCGCGAACGCTCCCGCACGCGCTCCTCCAGCGTCGCGTTGAGGGCCTGGAGCTCCGCCTCGATGCGCTTGTGCTCCGTGACGTCGCGGGTGACGCCGTAGAGGCGCAGCGCCTCACCGTCCGCGCCGCGCTCGACGAAGGTGTGCTGCTCGACCCAGATCACGCCGCCGTCGTCGCGGACGTAGCGGAACTGCAGGACGGAGTCGTCCTGCTCGCCGCAGCGCAGCTTCTGGAAGGTCGCGAGGACGAGCGGACGGTCCTCGGGCGCGACGTTCGAGAGGAAGTCCGCGAGCGACGGCTGGTCGTTGTGGACGTTCATGAGGTGCATCAGTTCGGGCGAGCGGACGCCGCGACCCGTGCGCAGGTCGTACTCCCAGGCGCCCTGCCGGGCCGCCCGCAGGGCCAGCCGCAGGCGCGCCTCGCTCGCTTGAGTTTCGGACATGAGGGCAGGATACCGTGCGTCCGTCACACGAACTGCCGCAGCACGAACACCAGCGCGAGCCCCACGAGCGCGAGGAGCGCCGCGACGGCGAGCGCGCGGTCCTCGCGCCAGTGCGTCCACACCACCACGACCGCCGCCACGACGGGCGTCAGCAGCAGCGCGAGCACGCCCACGTCGAGGACCACGGGCACGAACACGCCCACCGCGAGGAGCGCCACGACCACCCAGAACGCGCCCGGGTACAGCCGCGGGGGCAGCACGGGCCGCTTCACCGCGTCCCCCCGACGCCGGAGATCAGGGGCCACCAGTACTTGTAGAGCAGCTGCAGCGCCGTGAACACCAGCAGCGCGGAGAAGAAGATCTTGAGCTGCGCCGCGGGGATGCGCTGCTGCAGGCCCGCCCCGAGCCGCGCGCCGACGAGCACCCCGAGCGCGAGGATCCCGGCCGTGCGCAGGTCCAGCAGGCCGCCCGCCTGGTACACGAGGGCGTTGCCGACCGCCGTGAGTCCCATGATGAAGGTGCTCGTCGCGATGGCCTCGCGGATGGGGATGCCCGCGAGGAGGTTCATGACGGGCACCTGGACGGTGCCGCCGCCGATGCCGAGCAGGCCGCTCATGACGCCCGCGAAGGTCATGGCGGGCGGCACGAGGGGCGAGTGCGTCTCGCGTTCCTCCTCCACGCGGCGGATGCCGCGCACGAGGTTGTAGGCGCTGTAGAGCAGCAGCAGCGCGAAGACCAGCGCGACGTACGGGGCGGGCAGCACGAGCCCGAGGGCGCTGCCGATCGCGCCGCCCACGACGGTGTAGGGCGAGAGCAGGTACCCGACGCGGGCGCGCACCAGCCCGCGTGAGAGGTACGCCGCGGCGCCGGAGAGGCCCACGGCGAGCACCCCGATCTGGCTGACGGCGACCGCCTGCCCGATGGTGATGGGGTGCCCCAGGGCGGGTAGCACGAACTCCAGCGCGGGCACGACGACGACGCCGCCGCCGAGCCCGAGGATCGCGCCGAGCACCCCGGCGAGCAGACCGATGGCGAGGATGGCGATGGAGAGGGTCACCCGGAAATCTTACCCCCTGCCCACCCCTGAGCTCCTCAGCGGGCGGCGGTCGCGGGGACGAAGAGGTCCACGGCGGTCTTGAGGACCGGATCGCCCGCGCCGGGGAGGCTGTCCGCGCTGACGGTCACGGCGCGGTCCGGCACGACCGCGGCGTCCACGAGGCGGCCCGAGGCGTCGAGCGCGCGGCTGGTCGTGACGGAGAGCATCCCGCCGTCGCTGAGGTCGTAGAGCCCCACGGCGGAGTTGCGCACCCCCGCCGTGGGCACGCCGACGACCGTGGCGCCCGCGCGCTGCAGGTTCGCGGCGAAGACCTCGCCGCAGGACGCGGTGCGGTTCGACACGAGCACCGCGACCCGGGCGGCGGGGGCCGCGCGGACCGCGCCGAGGTCGACGGAGCGTCTCCCGTTCACGCTCAGGGCGCCCTGCCGCGCGACGTAGGTGGTCTTCCACTGCCCGGTGGCGAGCTCGTGGCGGGCTTCCGTGAAGGCGGAGGACGCGAGGAGGCACTCGGTGAGACTGCCGCCGCCGTTGGCGCGGACGTCCACGACGAGGGGCCGGGCGGGGTCGAGGCCGCGCAGGAGCTCGAAGAAGCCGCGCGCGACGCCCTCCCCGAGGAAGGACGGGATGTTCACGACGTTGACGTCACCCACCACGCGCAGGGTAGGCAGGTCCCGCGCGGGCAGCGTCTCGGGCGTGAGGGTCAGCGTGCGGTCCGCGAGCGCCAGCGTGACGCGCCCGGCGTCCTCCGCGACGACGAGCGCGGCGGAGGTGGGCTTCTCCCCGTTGATGGTGCGCACGAGCGTGCCGACCTCCAGCCCGGCGCGCGCGGCGGGCGAGCCGGGCCGCACGTAGCCCACCACGGCGAGCGTGTCCTGCGGGACGAGCCGCAGCCCGACGCGTTCGACGCTGAGGCCGCGCATCTCGGCGCGGGTGCGGCGGGCCTGCTGCGGGTCGCGCAGGTTCGTGTGGCGGTCCCCGTAGCCCTTCACGAGGTCCTGCGCGACGGCGCGGCCCACGTCCACGGGGCAGGCGTCGTCC
>NZ_KI912639.1:14844-21962 GCF_000519345.1 Deinococcus pimensis DSM 21231 | reverse complement strand
CGCGCGGCGTCGAGGAGGGCGGCGCGGTCCGCCGTGGACGGGCCGTCGTAGGCGCCGAGCAGGCGGGTGACCTCGTCGAGGAAGCCGGAGGCGGGCGAGGCGAGCGCAGGCAGGGGGAGCAGCGCCACGAGGAGTGCCGCCGTCAGGGAGCGTTGGGGTCGCACCCTCCCAGTTTGCCGTTCCTTCACCCTCCGCTCAAGAGATTCTCGTGAGAAGCGTCCCGACGCCTTCCACCTCCACCTCGACCGTGTCGCCGCGCGACAGGGGACCCACACCCTCCGGGGTGCCCGTGATGACGACGTCGCCTCTCTCCAGCGTGACGAAGCGCGTCACGTACTCCAGGATGGCGGGCACGTCGAAGATCATCATGCTGGTACGTCCGTCCTGCCGGGTCTCGCCGTTCACGCGGGTCGTGACGCGCAGGTCCGACGGGTCGAGGTCCGTCTCCAGCCACGGCCCCAGCGGGCAGAAGCGGTCGGCGCCCTTCGCGCGGAACCACTGCAGGTCGCTCGTCTGACGGTCGCGCGCGGTGAGGTCGAGGGCGCACGTGTAGCCCGCCACGACCTTCAGGGCGTCCTCCCGCGAGAGACCGTGGGCGCGCTCGCCGACGACGAGGCCGAGCTCGCCCTCGTAGTGGAAGTTCCCGGTCCAGTCGGGGTAGGCGACCTCCCCGCCGGGCTCCGCGAGCGTGTTGGGGCCCTTGAGGAAGATGCCGGGCTCCGTGGGGAGGTCCGTCCCGATCAGGTTGCCCATCTCCCTGATGTGGTCGAGGTAGTTGCGGCCCACGCACACGATCTTGCTGGGCTCGGCGGGCGCGAGCAGCGTGACGGAGGCGAGCGGGACGCTCTCCCCCGTGAGTTCTCCGCGCATGCCGCGCGTCAGCACCACCGTGTCGCCCTCCAGCGCGCCCCACGAGACGCGCCCCTCCGTCATCACCCGTACGATCCTCATGGGCAGGAGTGTACCCCGCGACCACCGCCGCGCGGCGCGCGCCCGCGCGTGAGGAGTATCATCGGCGGGTATGCAAGACGGTCTCATTCGCGTGGACGAGGTTCTGCGCGACCAGCTCAGCCCCGCGCGCACGCGGCGCCTCGACATGACGTACGGCAACTACGATCTGCTCGAGGGCCTCGACCTGCTCGGCGTCGCCGGCCCCTTCAAGGTCGTCTCTCCCTGGGAACTGGAGGACGAGCACGGCGTGCGCCGCATCAACGCGAGCGGGTACGCCGCCCTCCCCTTCGGCGACCAGCACCCCGAGCTCGTGGCGTTCATCCGGGAGTTCCTGGACCGCAACACCACCACGGGCCTGCCGCAGCAGTCCGTCTCCGCGTGGCGCGCGGCGCTCCAGGCGAACCTCGTGCGCCTGCTCTCCTCGCACCTGCCGTCGCACGCGGACTCGCGGGTGTTCTTCTCGTCGAGCGGCACGGAGGCCATCGAGGGCGCCGTGAAGTTCGCGAAGGCCGCCCGTCCGAAGGGCCGCTACTTCGTGTCCTTCAAGAGCGGCTACCACGGCAAGACCTTCATGTCGCTCTCCCTGACGCCCAACCCGGAGTACCAGGACCTCTTCCGTCCCCTGGTGCCGGGTGTGGAGAACGTGCCCTACGGCGACCTGGAGGTGCTGCGCCACCGCATCCGGATGCTGGGCCCCGACCGGATCGTCGCGGTCGTCATCGAGCCCATCCAGGGCGAGGGCGGCGTGAACATCCCCCCGCCGGGCTACCTGAAGGCCGTCGGGGACCTGTGCCGCGAGCACGGCATCATCGTCATCGCCGACGAGATCCAGACGGGCCTGGGGCGCACCGGGCACTGGTTCGAGAGCGCCGCGCAGGGCCTCGATCCGGACATCATCACGCTCGCCAAGCCGCTCGGGGGCGGCATGGTACCGATCGGCGCGACGATCGTGCGGCGCGAGATCTTCCAGAAGATGCTGCACGGCCTCGCCAGCAAGCGGCACTCGAACACCTTCGGCGGGAACTCGCTCGCGATGGCCGTCGGGATGAAGTCGCTGGAGATGCTCGTGGAGCAGGACCTGCCCGCGCGCAGCCTGCGCATGGGCGAGCAGGGCCTCGCGCGCCTGCGCGAGATCCAGCGCCGCCACCCGGGCCTGCTGAGCGAGGTGCGCGCGCAGGGCATGCTCTTCGCGATGCAGTTCCACCCCATGATCGGGCTGTCGCGCCCCAAGCCCGCGCAGGAGCTGCTGTTCGAGGCGACCGCCGTACTGGGCCTGCGCGAACTGCACCGCGCGGGGGTGCAGGTGAACCTCAGCCTCAGCAGCAAGCGCACGCTGCGCCTCACGCCCGCGCTCAACGTCCCCGACGAGCTCTTCGAGGAGATGTGGCGCCGCGTGGAGACGGCCGCGTCGCGCAACCACCGCTCGTGGCGCATCCTCACGAACACGCCCGCCGCGACCACGGTGCGCCTCGCGAGCTTCGCGATCGCCAAGGGCTGACGCCACGTCAGGGCCCTGTCAGGGCCGCCGCGTGGTGGTAGTCTGACCACACAGGCTCCACGTCGACGCCGGCTCACGCCGCGCCTCACGACGTGCCGCCCGCAACCCCGTCACCACCCATCAAGGAGGAGTATGACCACCACCATCGCCAAGGGCCTCGAGGGCGTGCTGTTCACCGAGACCAAACTGACGTTCATTAACGGCACCGAGGGCGTCCTCACCCACCTCGGCATCCCCATCCAGGAATGGGCCGAGAAGAGCACCTTCGAGGAGCTCTCCTTCGCGCTGCTGCACGGCAAGCTCCCCACGAGGGAGGAACTCGCCGCCTTCGACGCGGACCTCAAGGCGAACCGCGCCGTGCCCGCCGAGCTGATCACCGCGATCCGCGCCTACCCGCGCGACGTGCACCCCATGCAGGCGCTGCGCACCGCCGCGTCGCACCTGGGGCTGCTCGACGCGGACGCCGAGGACACCAGCGCCGAGGGCCGCTACCGCATCGGCGTGCGCATGATCGCGCAGTTCTCCACGATCATCGCGGCCATCGCGCGGGCGCAGGACGGTCAGGACCCCGTCGAGCCCCGCGCGGACCTCACGCACGCGGGCAACTTCCTGTACATGCTCAATGGGCAGGAGCCCTCGGCGGAGCAGGCGCGCCTCTTCGACATCGCGCTGATCCTGCACGCCGATCACGGCATGAACGCCAGCACCTTCACCGCCATCGCGACGGCCAGCACCCTCAGCGACATGTACAGCTCGGTCGTGAGCGCCATCGGCGCCCTCAAGGGCCCCCTGCACGGCGGCGCGAACGAGGCCGTGATGGACATGCTCGACGAGATCGGCACGGTGGACGCGGCCGTGCCCTTCATCACGCAGAAGCTCGACAACAAGGAAAAGATCATGGGCGTCGGGCACCGCGTGTACAAGTACTTCGACCCGCGCTCGCGCGTCCTGCGCGACTACGCCGCGCACGTCAGCGAGAAGCAGGGCAAGAGCCACTACTACTCCATCCTCGAGACCATCGAGAAGGAGATCGTGGAGCGTCTCGGCGGCAAGGGCATCTACCCCAACGTGGACTTCTACAGTGGCGTGGTCTACAGCGACCTCGGCATCAAGAAGTCGTTCTTCACGCCGATCTTCGCGCTCGCGCGCATCAGCGGCTGGGTGGCGTCCGTGACGGAGTACACCGCGAACAACCGCCTGCTGCGTCCCGACGCCGTGTACGTCGGCGCGCGCGACCAGCACTACGTCGAGATCGACGAGCGCAAGTAACGCTCGCCGTGAAGGAGGCCGGGCCGCGCGCCCGGCCTCCTTCCTTTCCGGGGCGCCGTGTGGCGCGGGTGAGCACGACCTTCACCGTCGCTGCAGACGACTGAAGCCGTTACGGTTGCGCGTGCGTATCAGGGGTATACGTGAAGGACATACGTCCCCCGCGTCGGTGTTCGGTCCTCCGCCTCCTGTCTGCCCTGCAAGGAGTGGCACCATGACCCTGGAACGCAGCGCCAAGCCCGCCCGTCGGCCCTTCAGCCTCTACCCGCGCGGCAAGATGTACGGCGTCTTCGACGACCTTGACGGGGTCCGCGCGATGACGTCCCGGCTCGTGGAACTCGGCCTCGACGACGAGAAGGTCGAGGTGCTCGAAGGCGAGGACGGCGTCACCGTCCTCGACCCGGACGGCCGCCATCACGGCCTCATCGCGCGGCTCGTGCGGTACATGCAGTCCATCACGGACGAACGCGAGCTCGTCGAGCGCTACGTGCGCGCCCTGCTCGAAGGCCGCTACGTGGTCGCGGTGAGCCTCCCGAACCGCCGCGACGTGTTCGAGTCGGCCTGCCGCGCCTTCCGCGACGCGGGCGGACGGCAGATCCACTACTACGGGATGTTCGTGACGGAACAGTTGAGTGCGTAGACGCTCCGACGCTCCAGGCCCGAACAGCCGGGCCGCCCCGGCTGGCGAAGACCAGAGGCTGGTTGGCGTTCATGCACAACGCAGGGCGGGGGTCTGGGCCCCCGCCCTCCTCGCGGCCGCGTCAGGCCTTGAGGTGCTGGTTGCCCGACAGGCTTCGTTCGACGGTCTCGGTGACTTCCGTCTCGAAGCGTTCCAGGTGACGTTCCAGCCGGGCGATCTCGACGTCGCCGAGGTCGCGCAGGAGCAGGGTGGTGCGTCCGAGGACGGCGAACATGACGTTCTCGTCCTCGTCGGGTTCGAGGGGGTCGAGGTTGAGGGCGCCGAAGTCGAGGCCCTGGTTGAGGAGGTTCACGCCGAGCATGACGTCGGGGAGGGCGTCCTCGTCGACGTAGAGGTCGAGGTCGAGGTGGGCGCGCACGATGACGCCCTCTCCGAGCGCGTCGGCCTCGGCAAAGAGAGCGAGCTGGACGTTGCGGCCACTCAGGAGCGCGCCGTCCTCAACACGCTCGACCTCGTGGCCGCGGTGCTGCAGTTCCGTGACAAGGCGCTCGAGTTCGTTCATGGGGGCGAGTATAGCGTGAGCCCGCGCGGGTGAAGGTTCCAAAACGCCCGGGCGGCCGGGCTAGATGGTGCCGTACATCCAGGCGCCGCCGGACCATTCACGGGTGAGTTCGCCGCGCGCGCGGAGGTACTCGACGTGCGCGAGCGTCTCGGCGAGGGCGAAGCGGCGTCCGCTCGGGGAGAGCTCGCGGCGGAACATGGCGTTGGACAGGTCGTAGGCATGACGGGGTTCGCGGCGCAGTTCCTCGCGGCAGAAGTCGAGGCGTTCCTCGTGGTGCGCGATGAGTTCGCGGGCGCGCGTGGCGGCGTTGTCGATGACGGGGCCGTAGTGCCCGACGACGGTGCGGGCGGGCGCGAGCGTCTCGATGCGCGCGAGGGTGCCGAGGTAGTCGCCGAGGGGGTCGGGGCGGGAGTACGCGTAGAGCCCGACGTTCGGGGAGATGCGGGGCAGCACGGCGTCCCCGGCGATCAGGAGGCTCAGCTCGGGCTGCCACAGGCCGAGGTGCCCGTCGGCGTGGCCGGGCAGCCAGAGGACCTCGAAGTCGTGTCCTGCGAGGCGGACGCGGTCGTGTTCCTTCAGGGGGTGGAGGCGGGAGGCGGGGTGGACGCGGGCGCGCGAGCGGCGCGACTCCGCCTCGAGCTCCGCGAGGAGGTCCTGCGGGAGGCCGTGGTCGGTGAGGTGCTTCTGGTGGCCGGGCAGCCACTTCTCCCACATGTGCCAGTAGCGTTCGCCGCGGGCGATGTCGAGGTCGAGCATGTGAACGGTCGCGCCGGAGCGTTCCTCCACGAGACCCGCGAGGCCGTAGTGGTCGGGGTGGTGGTGGGTGACGATCACGCGCTCCACGCGTTCCCAGTGCAGGCCGAGCTCGCGCAGGGCGTCCTCGATGGCCTCGCGCGCCTCGGGCGTGTCGAGCGCGGCGTCCACGAGGGTGACGGGGCGGGCCGTGTCGATCAGGACGGTCACGAAGCGCATGGGGTAGGGAATCGGGACCTGCAGGGCGTACAGGGTGTCGTGGACGCGGGTGAGCATGACGTCAACCTATCAGGGAGACGCGAAAAACCGCACGCCTGACATCCTCATGACGTTTCGTTGACGGGCGCCTGACAGAGGGACTCCATGATGCACGCGATGAAGAAGATCCTCACGCTCGCCCTGATGGCCGTGTCCACCCCGGCGTTCGCCGCGACCCTCACGGGTGCCGGAGCGTCCTTCCCCTTCCCGCTGTACTCGAAGATGTTCGCGGAGTACGCGAAGGGCAGCGACAACACCGTGAACTACCAGTCGGTCGGTTCCGGCGCCGGTCAGAACCAGCTCCTGAGCCAGACGGTCGACTTCGCGGGCACCGACGTGCCGATCCCCGCCGAGAACGTCTCGAAGTACCCCGGCAAGGTCCTGACGATCCCCACCGCGCTCGGCGCGGTCGTCCCGAGCTACAACATCCCCGGCGTGGACGCCACCCTGAAGTTCACCGGCAGGGTCCTCGCGGACATCTACCTCGGCAAGATCAAGACCTGGAACGACGCCGCGATCACGAAGCTCAACCCCGACGTGCGTCTGCCGCCCCTGCCCATCACGGTCGTGCGCCGCAGCGACGGTTCGGGCACCACGGGCGTGTTCACGGATTACCTCGGCAAGGTCAGCAGCGAGTGGAAGAGCAAGGTCGGGAGCGCCACGAGCGTCAACTGGCCCGTCGGCATCGGCGCGCGCGGCAACGACGGCGTGGCGGGCGCGGTGAAGAGCACCCCCGGCTCGATCGGCTACATCGAGCTGACCTACGCCCTGCAGAACAAGATCGACTTCGGCACCGTCCAGAACCGCGCCGGGAAGTTCGTGAAGGCCAGCAAGGCGGGCGTGAACGCCGCCGCCGCCACAACGGTCCTCCCCGCGAGCGGGTACGTGAGCATCACGAACGCGCCCGGCGAGAACAGCTACCCCATCAGCACGTACACCTACGTGATCTTCTACGCGGAGCAGAAGTACGGGAACCGTACCGAGGCGCAGGCCCGCGCCCTCAAGGACGCGCTGAACTACGTCGTCACGAAGGGCCAGCAGTTCAACGAGGCGCTCGACTACGTGGAACTGCCCTCCAACGCCGCGACGCGCGCGCGCAGCATCCTCTCCACCATGACCTTCGGCGGCAAGCCCGTCCGCTGAGCACCGGGGCGGCGCGGCGGACCCCTCCCGTGGGGGTCCGCCGCGCC
>NZ_KI912639.1:2826-14744 GCF_000519345.1 Deinococcus pimensis DSM 21231 | reverse complement strand
GCCCGCGCCCTCAAGGACGCGCTGAACTACGTCGTCACGAAGGGCCAGCAGTTCAACGAGGCGCTCGACTACGTGGAACTGCCCTCCAACGCCGCGACGCGCGCGCGCAGCATCCTCTCCACCATGACCTTCGGCGGCAAGCCCGTCCGCTGAGCACCGGGACGGCGCCTCGTGTCCGGGTCGGGCGACCTGACCTGTTCATGACATTCACGCCGCCTACTGACCTCATCTCTCCCCGCCGGGAGAAGCAAGGAACACATGAGGGAAACCACACCTTCCGTCCGCCCACGTCACGCCGCCGGCGCCTCGTCGCGCGGCGACGGCCTGTTTCGCGGGGTCATCCTCGCGCTCGCGCTCGCCATCGTCGTCGTGTTCGTGCTGGCGCTCTACCAGCTCGTCGCAGGGAGCCTGCCGTCCATCGAGAGGTACGGCTTCGCGTTCCTGTTCCGGACCACGTGGAACAACGTCACGTCCGAGTTCGGCGCGCTGCCCTTCATCATCGGGACGCTCGTCACGAGCTTCGCGGCCCTCCTGATCGCCGTGCCGCTCGCCATCGCGTCCGCCGTGTTCGTGACGGAGTACGCGCCGCGCTGGCTCGCGGAGCCCGTCGGGTACCTCGTGGAGCTGCTCGCCGCGATCCCCAGCGTCATCTACGGCCTGTGGGCGCTGTTCGTGCTCAAGCCGCTGGTGGTGCAGCTCGGCACCTGGATCTTCTACCAGCCGTGGATCGTGCAGAACCCCTCGCTGAAGTGGCTCGTGCCGAGCAACCTCGCGGGGCTGGGTCTGCTGACCGCCATCCTGATCCTCGCGATCATGGTGATCCCGTACACCGCGTCCGTCGCGCGTGACGTGATCCGGCTCGTGCCGCAGGATCAGCGCGAGGCGATGTACGCGCTCGGCGCGACGAAGTGGGAGGTCATCCGCAGCGCGATCCTGCCCTTCGCGCGCGCGGGCATCTTCGGCGGCGTGATCCTGAGCCTCGGACGCGCGCTCGGCGAGACGCTCGCCGTGACGATGGTGATCGGCAACGACCCGAAGATCGTCTCGGGCCTGTTCAACCCGACCGCCACGATGTCGTCCATCATCGCGTCGGAGTTCAACGAGGCCGTCAACAACCTCCAGCGTTCCAGCCTCATCGAGATCGGCCTGCTGCTGTTCGTCATCTCGGTCATCGTGAACTACGTCGCGCGGCTCGTGATCGCGCGCATCACCGTCGGGGGGACGTCGTGACCACCACGCTCCGACACGCGGACCGCATCGCGACCTCGCGCGGCGCCCGCAGGATCAGGAACGTCGTCGCGTCGGTCCTGATCGGCCTCGGCACGCTCGTCGTGCTCGTCCCGCTCTTCCTGATCTTCTGGTACCTGCTGTCACGCGGTCTCGGCGCGATCGACCTCGACTTCTTCACGCGGTCCCCCGCCCCTCCCGGCGAGGCGGGCGGCGGCCTCTTGAACGCCATCGTCGGCACGTTCATGCTGCTGATCATCGCGTCGCTGATCGGCGTGACGATCGGCATCGGCGGCGGCATCTTCCTCGCGGAGTTCCCCCGTCACCGTCTCGTGCCGCTCGTGCGGCTCGTCTCGGACGTGCTGTCGGGCATCCCGGCGATCGTGCTGGGCCTCGTCGCGTACGGCCTGATCGTCGTGACGACGAGGCAGTTCAGCGCCTGGGCGGGCGGCGTCGCGCTGGGCCTGCTGATGATCCCCATCGTGGTCCGCACGACCGAGGAGGTCCTCAAGCTGGTGCCCACCAGCGTGCGCGAGGCGGGCCTGAGCCTCGGGCTGCCGCAGTGGCGCGTGACGCTCTCCATCGTGCTGCCCGCCGCGACGAGCGGCATCGTCACGGGCGTGATGCTGGCCGTCGCGCGCGTGGCGGGCGAGGCGGCGCCCCTGCTGTTCACCGCGCTCGGCAACAACCTGCTCAACCTCGACCCGTCGAAGCCCGTGTCGGCGCTGCCCCTCTCGATCTACGTGTTCGCGACGAGCGCCTACCCGGAGCAGCAGCGGCTCGCCATCGCGGGCGCGCTGGTCCTGATCCTCATCATCTTCGTGGCGTCCCTCGTCGCGCGCGTCGCGACGCGGCGCCGCTGAACCCAGGAGCCTTTCATGAACCCGATCCTCCGTGCCCGGCAGGTGAACATCTACTACGGCGACAAGCGCGCCGTCCGCGACATTGACCTAGACATCGCCCCGAACACCGTCAACGCCCTCATCGGCCCGTCGGGCTGCGGCAAGACGACGTTCCTGCGCGCCCTGAACCGCATGCACGACCTCACGCCGGGCGCGCGGGTGGAGGGCACCATCACCCTCGACGGCGAGGACATCTACGGCGACGTGGACCCCGTCTCGATCCGCCGCCGCATCGGGATGGTCTTCCAGAAGCCCAACCCCTTCCCCACCATGACGGTGCTGGACAACGTCGTGGCGGGCCTGAAGCTCGCCGGGATCCGCGACCGGGGCACGCTGCTGGAGGTCGCGGAGCGCTCCCTGCGACAGGCGGCGCTGTGGGACGAGGTGAAGGACCGCCTCAACACGCCCGCGACGGGCCTGTCGGGCGGGCAGCAGCAGCGCCTGTGCATCGCGCGCGCGCTGTCGGTGGAGCCGGAGATCCTGCTGATGGACGAGCCCACGTCGGCGCTCGACCCGCAGTCCACGGCCCGCATCGAGGACCTGATGAGCGACCTGAAGAAGGACGTCACCATCATCATCGTGACGCACAACATGCATCAGGCGGCGCGCGTGTCGGACACCACCAGCTTCTTCCTGATCGGGGATCTCGTGGAGCACGGCCCGACCGACCAGATCTTCACGAACCCGCGCGACGAGCGCACCGAGTCCTACGTCACGGGCCGCTTCGGCTGAGCCCCTCCTCGTGAGCGCGCCCGTGTGCCTGACACGCAGCAGACGGACGCGTTCCACACTGCCCGCAATCCGCCGGTCGTCCCTTCCTCCTCGCGCGGCACCCCTGCCGCTTTCCCGGGGCACGCGTGCCCCTTTCCCGGTGACCGTTCATGCGTGAAGCGCTCGAAGCCAGCATTCTCGACGTCTCCAACGGGTTCCTGCGCATGCAGAGCGTGGCCCTGGAGCAGCTCTCCCTCATCCGCGAGGCGCTCGTCAGCGGCAGCTTCCGCGGGCTCGGGGAGGCCACCGGCCACCTGGAGCAGGACATCGACGATCTGGAGCACGACCTGGAGGCCGCCTGCCTCGCGGGCATCGCGCGGCACCAGCCCGTCGCGAGCGACCTGCGCTTCTACCTGACGGTCTTCAAGAGCCTCGCGGACATCGAACGCGTCGGTGATTACGCCCGGCAGACGGGCCGCGACCTGGAGGAGCTTTCGGGTTCGCTGCGCGCCGGGCCCCTGCAGGACGTGCTGCCGCTCGTGTCGTACCTCGCGGAGATGCTGGAGAAGCTCGCGTTCGCCTTCGCGGAACGCGACCTCGCGGCGGCGCGCGCCGTGAGCCGCATCGACGACGACGTGGACGCCCTGTACGAGCAGTTGCAGCGCGCGAGCCTCACGCGGGTGCTCGAGGACGCGCGCGACCTTCCGACGAGCCTGCGCGTGAGCCGTCTCGCGCGGAGCCTGGAGCGGCTCGGAGATCACGTGGTGAACGTGGCCGAGCGCCTGGAGACGTGGCTCGCGAACCGCCCCGGGGCGGCGCGGTCGGACGCGGCCCGCTGAGGATCCCGCGCGAGGACGGACGCCCGTGGGCGTCCGTCCTTCCCGTTCGCCCGCTGGCCCTGACTCAACGGGTCTCGACGTGCGCGCGTGGCAACAGCTGCTCCACGGGCAGGTCGAGGGTGCCCGCGTCCTCGTCCCCCGCGGCCTCGAAGTCGAAGGTGGCGTGTGGGACGTGGTGGGCGAGGGACTCCACGAGGGACTCCACGAGGTCGCGCGCGGCGCGCGCCTCCGTGACGGCGTGACCGTCCACGTGCAGGTCGGTGAGGCGCCCCCCCCGGAGACGGCAGACGACCTCACGGGCGCCCACGCCGCTCGAACGGACGGTGAGCCGCCCGCCGTGCCTGCCGAGCACGCTCAGGAGAACGTCGATGGAGTAGTCGTCGAGCGAGCCGGACATCATGCGGGCACCTCCGTCTCGCGCCCGAGCGGCTCCTGAAGCCTGCAGGAAGTCCGGGGGGGCGCGGTCTTCCCTTCCTGCCTCGACGGTAGGCCGCGCGTGGCCCACGAGCGGGAAATTCCTCACACCGCGCGCGGCCGCGGGGCGCGATGTGTGGTCTTTCCAGGAGCGGAATGTGAAAGATCACAAAATCTGTTTGTGAAGAGTCTGAGGGGAGGATTCATCATTCCGACGGTGCTGGCCGTCCTCGCGGTGGTCGCCGTGATCGTCACGGCCGCCGTCGTGGTGGGCGTGAGCAACCGGACCAGCACCAGCGTCGCCCTGAGGGCGTCGGCGGTGCAGCTCGCGGCGGAGGCCGGACTGGCCGACGCGGTCAAACGCCTCTGGTATGACGTCTGGGCCAAGGACACGGGCAAGCAGACCGTGGCGCGCTACCGCGACCTGCTCGACAAGCCGCCCGTGGGTGGAATCACCTACGCCGACACCATGACCGTGAACTTCAAGGCGGTGACGCTCGGGAGCGGCCTCTCGTACGAGGTGAGCGTCACCCGGCAGGACACCGACCGCGCCGTCCGCTTCCGCGTCCGCTCCACCGGCAGGCGAAGCGGCGGCGACGAACGGACGCTCGTGCAGGACATGTACGTGCAGGACACGCCCTACGCGGGCGTGGACTTCGCCATGTACACCGGCAACATGAACTGCATCATGTGTCACCTCGACGTCAAGCCCCTGGAGGCGCTCAAGGGGCCGCCGAGCACCACGAACCCCTGGCCGGTCACGCGTGTCGGCGCGATTGACTCCATCGCCGTGTGGAAGGACGCCTCGGACACACGCATCGCGGGGTCGCTGTTCACGCGCGGCCAGATCGTGAACGAGTGGGACAACCAGGAGCTGAGGCCGTCGGAGACCGGGATCAAGACGCTGCTCGTTCCCGGCCAGACCACCATCACGTCGTCGACCCCGCAGGACTTCACGGCGGCCGACTGCGCCAGGGTCGCCACCTGCAAGGAGCGGCAGAACTTCTACAAGAACTACCCCTCGTCGAGCCGGGTGAACCTGCCCGCCAGCAAGGGAGGCTTCGACGGCGTGTGGCCCGCCGGCGTGGTTCCGGACCGCTTCCCACCCGTCGTGCCCGACCTCGACGGCAACCGCGTCACCGACCAGTCCGAGTGGGACGCCGTCGTGAAGGCCAGCAGGGACGGTCAGGACCCGCAGAACCCCTTCGGCTCCCTCAGCGCGGTCGCCCTCGTCAACCCCTCGGGCGTGACGGGCTGGCCGACCGGGAGCGTCGCGAAGGTCGAGTCCGGGTCGAAGGCGAACCTCGTCCTCGACGGCACGACCACGCCCATCACCATCGAGGGCACGGTGTACGTGGACGGCGACGTCGTCCTGCGTGGGCGCATCAAGGGCAACGGCAAGCTCGTCGTGCGCGGCAACGCGTACGTGATGGGCGACCTCGTCTACGCCTGCGGCGTCTCGAATTCGCCCTGCACGGACGCGGACTACGCCAGGCCCGAGACGCTCCCGAGCTTCGCGCTCGCGTCGAGCGGCAACATCATGGTCGGCGACTACCTCACGCCCCGAGGCGGCGACACGCTCGACAGGAACAGCCTGGAGACGGGCAACGTCTGGAAGGACGCCGGCGGCGGCAGGAACGACGCGGCGGGCTTCACGTGGCGGCAGGCGGGCATCTTCAACCAGCTCGAACTCAAGCGCGCGCTGGAGGACGACGACTACCGACCGAGGCTCTACCGCCTGCGCGGCTCCGCCACGGTGGACTTCAAGAACTCCCCGAACCTCATCGGCGCCGACAAGTACGACGAGGCCGACGTCGCGCGGCTCGATCCGGCCTGCGTGACGAACGCGGGCCTGTGCCCGAAATCCGACCTGACCCTGAAGGTGACGGGCAGGGACGTGAAGCTCAACCCCGCCAGGCTGCGCGCCCTGCTGACCCGCGCGACGTTCTCGTCTCTGTCACCCACGAGCGCCTGGCTCAGCGAGCCGCAGCTCAAGGGCCTGTGGATCGACTCGATCGAGTCCAACCTCACCCGCCCCAGGGGCGCCCTGCGCACCGACGGCCTGCTGTACTCCTCCAACGCCGTGTTCTCCATCACGCGCCGGAACGGCAACCTGAAGGGCGCGTGGGACCTGCGCGGCGCGCTCGTCGCGGACGACGCGGGCATCCTCGCGCCCGGCGACAACGACGTGAACTCCGGCAACTCGGGCAGGATGGGCCTCACCCTCTACCACGACCGCCGCATGACGGACTTCCTGAGGGTCCGCGACGACGAGGAGGTCGCGCTGATGCGCAGCGACTGGAGCCTGGAGAAATGAGACGCGCGGGCATGACGGTGATGGAGTTGCTGATCGTCATCGCGGTGGCGGGCGTGCTGCTCACGATCGGATCGGTCCTCGTCACGCGGTTGCAGCGCGCCCTGGAGTTCCGCGCGGTCGTGACGACCCTGAACGCGGACCTCTCCTCGGCGCGGGCGCGCGCGCGGCTCGGAACGACGACGTGGCGGGTCCGGTCGAACGGAAGCTCGGCCTACGAGGTGGGCCGCTGGAACGGCGCGTGGCAGGACAGGCGGGTGGTGAACCTGCCGTCCGGCGTGAAGTTCACGAAGGAGGCCGACGTCTCCTTCGACGCGCCGCACGGGCTGGCCCGCGCGACGGGCACGCGGGGCACGTGGTTCGCCCTGTCCGGACCCGACGGACGGACCGCCGACGTGAAGGTCGTGGGGCTCGGGGGGAAGGTGGTGACCCGTGCGGACTGACGTCAGGGCCGCGTTCACGCTCGCGGAGGTGCTCGTCGGGGTGGCGTTGCTCGCGCTGGCGGCGCTTCTGCTGGGGTACCTCGGGCTGGGCTTCAGCTTCTCGCGCACGTCCCGGTTCGACACGGCCGCCCAGGCGTACGCGCGCAGCTATTACGACACGGTCGGGGCGTTCTGGGCGACCCGCGCGAGCTACGACGCGACGGTTCTGCCCGATCCCGGCGCGGGCGTCCTGGGGCCGCCCGCCGGGTACTCGTACGTCGTGAACGTGAAGGACGGGACGGGCGCGACCCTCGTGGCCTTCGACTCCGCCGGGAGGAGCGCCCTGAAGCCGAGCGCCAGCGTCGATCCGCTCAAGACCGTCACCCTGACGGTCCGCACGCCCGACAGGCGCACGCTCGAGTTCGTGACCCGGTTCGTGAGGCCGACGAGACGATGAGACGCGGCGTGACCCTCGTGGAGCTGCTCCTCGCCGGAGCGCTGGGCCTGCTGGTCCTCGCGGCGATCTCGCTGTTCATCCGGAACGGCACGAACGCCGCCGAGAGCGTCGAGGCGCAACGCCGGCTGCTCGAAGACACCCGCGCGGCGGGCAACTACCTCTCGGACGTCCTCGCGTCCGCCGCGTACGTCTACCCGCCGGGCCTGACCCTGACGTTGAGCGCGCCCTCGGCCTACGCCGTCCGCAATCCCGCCACCGGGAAGGGCACGTGGACCATCGGCACGCACCCGGTCGTGGCGGCCCTGCTGCTCCCCCGCGACCCGACCAGGACCTGCGACACCTCCAGGACACCCGAGGGCTGCGTGCGCTTCGTGGCGTTCTACGCGCTGTCGCGCGCGCACGTCGAGGCGAACGCGCCCGCCGAGGTCAATCCCGGTCCCGGCCCGTCGGACGCGCGGGCCCTGTACGTCCTGCGGGCGGCGCTGAACATGTCGCGCGTCCCGGAGTCCGCGCCCCTGACCGTCACCGCCTCCGAGGACGCGTCCCTGCTGATCGACAACCTCGACGATCCGGGCATGGAGACGACGTCGCGCGCCTGCACGGAATTCGGACGTCTGCGTGTCGGCGGGCTGCTCGTCACCTGCCCTGCCGCGGCGGTGTCGAGCGCCACGAACAGCAGCGTGAGCCTGCTGGGCGTCCGCCTGCGGCCCCGCGTGAAGGACGCCAGGCGCGACGTGAGCGCCACGCTCGACTTCTCGGTCGCGCCGCGCAACCTCGTGCTGTTCTGAACGGGGCCGCCGTGCGCCGCGTCCTCGCTCCGCGAGGGAATGGCACGCGCGCACTGTCGGCCCCGCGCTTCCCGCGTCTAGACTGGGCAGGTGACCGAAGTCGCCTCACGCAGCGCCACCGTCGAGCGTGCCACGCTCGAAACCCGCATCCGGGTGACCGTCGACCTCGACGGGCCCGTCGAGGGAACCCTCTCCACGGGGCACGGATTCCTCGACCACATGCTCGACCAGCTCCGCCGTCACGGCCGACTGGGACTGTCCGTGCAGGCCGACGGTGACCTGCACATCGAGCCGCATCACCTCGTGGAGGACACGGGCATCACGCTGGGGCAGGCGCTCGCGCGGGCACTGGGCGACCGGCGCGGCATCGAGCGGTACGGCAGCGCCTTCGTCCCGATGGACGAGACGCTCGCGCACGTCGTGGTGGACCTGTCGGGCCGCGCGCACCTCGCGTTCGAGCCGGAGAAGCTCGACGTGTGGGGCGACGCGGGCGGCTTCACGCACTACCACCTGCGGGAGTTCCTGCGCGGCCTGTGCAACCACGCGGGCGTGACGCTGCACGTGCGGCTGCTCGCGGGCCGCGAGGCGCACCACGTGATCGAGGCCGTGTTCAAGGCGTTCGCGCGCGCGCTGCGCGACGCCGTCGCCCGTTCCGGAGGGGAGCTCCCCTCCACGAAAGGACTGCTGTGAAGACCCTCCTGATCGACTACGGTGCCGGGAACGTGCGCAGCGCGCACAAGGCGCTCGTGCGCGCGGGGCTGGACGTGGACGTCACGGACGATCCCGCGCGCGTTCAGGACGGGGCGGCGCTGGTAGTGCCCGGCCAGGGGCACTTCCGGCAGGTGATGGAGGCCTTCCGCTCGTCGGGCTTCGAGCGTCCCGTGCTGAACGCCGTGGAGCGCGGCGTGCCGCTGCTGGGCATCTGCGTGGGCATGCAGCTGCTGTTCGACGCGTCGGAGGAGGCGCCGGGCGTGCCGGGCCTGGGACTCATCCCGGGCACGGTGCGCCGCTTCGAGGAGCACCTCAGCGTCCCGCAGATGGGCTGGAACTCCATCGACCGGGTGGGGGACGCGCCGATGCTGCGTGACGTCGCCTGCCCGGCGTACGTGTACTTCGCCAACTCGTACTACGTGCCGCTCGACGCGGAGGTGGAGGCGGGCGCCATCACGGAGTACGGCGTGCCCTTCTGGAGCGCGGTGTCGCAGGGCAACGTGCACGCCACGCAGTTCCACCCGGAGAAGAGCGGCGACGTGGGCCTGAGCATCCTGCGCGGCTTCCGCCGTCACGTGGTGGAGGCGCAGGCCGCCACGACCTGACCTCCTCGTCGGGACGCCCCCAGGATTTGTCTAGGGTTCACGCGCGGGACGCCCGGAGGTTTTCGCGTTTACTCTATCTCCATGTCGTTGCCCTCCGAGTTGAGCTATTTGGATTTCTGGAGCCTCGCGTCGGGCGAGCAGGTCCGTCCGGACCACCTGCTCGGCGCGCACGTCACCCGTCAGGGGGACGAGGACGGCGTCCGGTTCGCCGTGTGGGCGCCGAACGCGAAGTTCGTGGCGGTCATCGGTGACTTCAACGGCTGGAGCCCCTTCGAGCACCCCATGCACCGCCACGAGCTCGGCTTCTGGCACGTGTTCGTGCCGGGCGCGCGTCACGGTCAGCTGTACAAGTACGCCGTGACCGACCACTCGGACCGCACCGTGCACAAGTCCGACCCGTACGGGCGCTTCATGGAGCTGCGGCCCAACACCGCCAGCGTGGTGTGGGACGAGGGCAGCTTCCCCTGGACGGACGCGCGCTGGATGCACGAGCGCCGCCCCGCCTACGACCGCCCGATGTCCGTGTACGAGGTGCACCTCGCGTCGTGGTCGCGCCGCGAGGACGGCTGGTACCTCAACTACCGCGAGATCGGCGAGCGCCTCGCGGACTACGCGGCGAGCCTCGGTTTCACGCACGTGGAGCTCATGGGCGTCGCGGAGCATCCCTTCGACGGCTCGTGGGGCTACCAGGTGACGGGGTACTACGCGCCCACCTCGCGCCACGGCACGCCCGAGGACTTCAAGTGGATGGTGAATCACCTGCACGAGCGCGGCATCGGCGTCATCGTGGACTGGGTGCCGGGGCACTTCCCCACCGACGAGAGCGGCCTCGCGCACTTCGACGGCACGTCCATCTTCGAGTACGCCGATCCGCGCAAGGGCTACCACCCGGACTGGAACACGTACGTCTTCGACTACGGCCGCAACGAGGTGGTGCTGTTCCTGATCGGCTCCGCGCTGCGGATGATCGAGGACTTCCACGTGGACGGCCTGCGCGTGGACGCGGTCGCCAGCATGATCTACCTGGATTTTTCCCGCAACGAGTGGATCCCGAACGTGTACGGCGGACGCGAGAACCTGGAGGCCATCGCGTTCATGAAGCGCCTCAACGACACCGTGCACGGCCGCAATCCGGGCGCCCTGATGATCGCCGAGGAGAGCACCGCCTTCCCCGGCGTGACGTGGCCGACCCCGCAGGGCCTGGGCTTCGACTACAAGTGGGCGATGGGGTGGATGAACGACACCCTCGCGTACTTCGAGAAGGACCCGATCTACCGCAGGTACGAGCACCACAAGGTCACGTTCTTCAACGTGTACCGCCAGTCGGAGCACTTCGTGCTGGCCATCTCGCACGACGAGGTGGTGCACCTCAAGAAGTCCCTCGTGAGCAAGATGCCGGGCGACTGGTACGAGCAGCGCGCGGGCCTGCGCGCCTTCCTGGCGCTCATGTGGGCGACGCCCGGCAAGAAGCTGCTGTTCCAGGGGCAGGAGTTCGCGCAGTCCACCGAGTGGGACTACGCGCAGGGCCTGCCGTGGTTCGTGACGGACCACCTGGAGCACCGGGGCGTGCAGACGCTCGTGCGTGACCTCAACCGGATGTACCGCGACTTCCCCGCGCTGCACTGCGGCGACCACGCCGAGGAGGGGCAGCGCTGGCTCGTCGGGGACGACGCGGATGGAGGCGTGTACGTCTTCGAGCGCGTGGACCCGTCGTCGGGCGCGGCGGTGCTGGTGGTGGCGTCCCTGACGCCCGTGTACCGCGAGGGCTACAACGTGCCCGTCCGCGAGGGGGGCCGCTACCGCGTGATCCTCGACACGGACCTGCCGGAGTACGGCGGTTTCGGGACACGTCAGGGCGACCTCGTGGCGCGAGAGGGCGGCTCGCACGGGCAGCCGTTCTCGCTGGCGCTGAACCTCGCGCCGAACAGCGTGCTGTGGCTGATCCGCGAATGAACCCCGGCGGGCGGCCCGCCGGGGCCGCGCTGGTCCAGCTCGCGCTGCTGGTCGTGCTGGCGGCGGTGCTGCTGCTGCCCCTGCTGGGCGGCCCGCGCCCGCCCGTGTGGGTGCCCGCCGCGCTCCTCGCGGCGAGGCTGGGCATCCAGCTGTGGCGTTCGCGGACCGAGCCTCAGCTGCGGCGGCCCGGGGCGTACCTGCTCGACGCCGTGCTGATCATCCTGCTGGTCACCCAGGGCTCATGAGTGGAGAGACGCGCCGACCGCCCAGGCAAAAGCGAGGGGCCGTCCCCGAGCGTACGGCGCATGAGGATGAGTGGAGAGACGCGCTGACGGCCCAGGCATGAGGACCTGACCGCTCGGGTCCGTACATGGGCAGAGCGTACGACGCAAGCAGAGGGCGACCGCCGCGTGGCGGTCGCCCTCTCCCCTTTCGCTCATTCGCTCCGGCGCTGGGGCAGTCCAGACGTCGTGGCCGTCCCGAGGTCCACGCGGCGCAGGAGCGTCACGAGGTCCACGGGGAACACGAGGGGCCGCGTCTCGCCCGCGCGCAGGAGGCGCAGTTCGCGCGCGGCG
>NZ_KI912639.1:0-2726 GCF_000519345.1 Deinococcus pimensis DSM 21231 | reverse complement strand
CGGTCTGCAGGCGGGTCAGGTCGGCGGGCGCGAGCGCGCGGCCCCAGCCCTCGGGGACGCCGCGGAAGGACGTCCACTCGCCCAGCGCGGCGGGCCGCTGGTTGGAGAAGGCGTACAGGGTGCCCGCGTTGTTCGAGACGTACACGTCGCCGCCGTCGGAGGCGCCCACGGCGGTGTCGATGCGGGCGCCCGTGTCGAAGGACCACAGGGTCGTGCCGCGCGGGTCGAGGGCGCTGAGCACGCCGGAGGTGCTGCCGACGAGGAAGGTGCCGTCGGAGAGCTGCGTGGCGGGCGCCGTGACGGGGGCGCCCACGTCGGCGGTCCACTGCTCCTTGCCGGTCCGGTCGAAGGCGTGGACGCGGCCGTCGTAGCTGCCGACCACGACGAGGCCCTCGCGGCTGAGGATCGGTGAGGCGTTCACGAAGCCCTGGGTGGGCGCGGACCAGCGCAGGCGCCCGGCGGCGTCGAGGGCGTAGACGCTCCGGTCGCCGGAGCCGAAGTACACGCCTCCGTCGGCGTCCACGGCGGGACTGGAGAACACGCTGCCCTTCGCGCGGAAGGTCCACAGCGCGCGCCCGTTCGGGTCGAGGGCGGTGACGGCGCCGTCCTGCGCGCCGAACACGACGTTGCCGCCGGGCGTGACGACGGGGCTGGAGAAGACGGGCGCGGCCTCGAAGGACCACAGCAGGCGCCCTTCCGGGGAGAGCGCGGCGACCTGCCCGCCGGTGGACGCGACGATGAGGCTGCCGTCGGCGCGCAGGGCGGGCGTGGCGTACACGTCGCCGCGCAGCTTGTACGTCCAGGCGACCTTGCCGTCCTTCTCGACGGCGTAGACCTTGTCGTCGTAGCTGACGGCGTACACGCGTCCGTCGGGCGTGAGGACGGGCTGACCGCGTCCGAGGTCACCGAGCGCGACGTTCCAGCGTTCCTTGCCGCTGCGGTCCAGGCGGCGCAGTTTCGCGTCGGTTCCGACGAAGACGACGTCCCCGGAGGCGTCGGTCGCGACGGGGCTGATGACCTTCACGTCACGTTGCCAGGCCACGGTCGGCGCGGGCGTCGCCAGGGCTACAGAAATCACATGAAGCGAAATGAAAGCGGCGGCGAAGGTTGGTCTCATGAAGGGGCGGTCTCCTTTAAACTCCTTTAGGGAGCCTGAGTGTTTCGTTTCGTCTCAGCGACCTCATCACTCTGCCCTATCTACAATGCGAATTGATATGAAAAAGACTCTCATTGTGAGCGTGATCCTCGGCATCTCGTCCCTCGCCCTCGCGCAGGACACCAGCACCACCACGACCACCACCCAGCAGCAGAACAACACCACGACCGATCAGAACACCAACACCACCGACCAGACCAACACCACCACGACGGACCAGAACACCACGACCACCACCGACACCACCACCACCCAGAGCACCGACACGACCGCCACGAGCGACCTCAGCGCCGAGGAGCTCTACGCCCGCGCCCAGGAGCAGGCCGCGCAGGCCGAGGTCGCCTACCCCGTCGCGTTCCTCGACCGCACCCTCTGGAAGGCCGCCGTCAGCGACGCCAGCATGGCCGCCATGATGGACGCGAACAACCGCGCCTACAAGTCCTACCAGGCGCAGCTCTACACCAAGACCCAGTGGTGGATCAACGCCTACAACGCCTGGAGCAGCCTCGGCGACCTCACCGAGGCCGAGCGTGACCTCGCCGCCCTCTCCGCCGCGAAGCTCGCGTATCTCGCCATCCAGCGTGGCGACCAGGCCAACGCCCGCACCTACGTCACGCAGGGCCTGCAGTGGCGCCAGACGCAGAGCCTGCAGCAGCTCCAGACCCGCCTGCAGTAACCCGAGCGGCGGATGAGAAGGAGGGCGATCCCGGGGTCGCCCTCCTCTCGTTCGTGAGTATCCCGTGGGTCACTCCATGCGGGCCGCGCGGCTCCCCGCGACGCTCTTCGTCACGAGGATGCGGGCGGGCAGGCGCTCCGAGAGGCTCTCCACGTGCGTGATCACGCCGACCATGCGGCCCTGCGTGCGGACCTTCTCCAGCGCCCCCGCCACGGCCTCCAGCGCCTGCGGGTCGAGCGTGCCGAAGCCCTCGTCGAGGAAGAGCGCGCCCAGGATGCGGTTGCCGGCGAGGTAGTCGCTCAGCGCGACGGCCAGCGCGAGGCTCGCGAGGAACGTCTCGCCGCCCGAGAGGGTCTTCACGCCGCGCGTCTCGCCCGCGTTCCAGAGGTCCTGCACGCTGTACTCGCCGTCCACGAGCAGCAGGCGGTAACGGCCGTCGCTGATCTCGAAGAGCAGTTCGCCCGCGCGCTCCAGCAACCTCGACTCGATCTCCGCGAGGAGGTACTGCTGGAACTCGTTGGCCTTCATTGCCTGCGCGAGCGCGGCCCACGTGTCGAGGTCCCTGGAGATCGCGGCGGTCGCGGCCACCAGTTCACGCTTGCGCCCGAGGCGCTCCTCGGCGGTGGCGACGGTCTGCCCGAGCTCTCCGACGCGGGTGCTCGCGGTCTGGAGGTCGCCTTCGGTCTTCGCGAGCGCCGTTCTGGCCGTCTCCAGCGCCTGGGGTTCGAAGGAGCGCCCGGCGAGCCGGGTTTCGAGGTCGAGGGCGGCGCGCAGGTGCTGTTCGTGCTCGGACGTCCAGGCGCGGAAGGCTTCCTCCAGTCGCGCGGCCTCCGCGTCGCTCAGGGCGGCCGCCCTCGCCTCCGCCTCCGTGAGGCCGAGCGCGGAGAGGGCGCC
>NZ_KI912638.1:21290-22054 GCF_000519345.1 Deinococcus pimensis DSM 21231 | reverse complement strand
GCAACCGACGAGGCCTGGGAGGTCCGCGAGGCGGCCGCCTGGGCCCTCGGCCGCCTCGGAGACCTCGCCGCGCTCGCCCGGCTCGAACACGACCCCCACGACGAGGTGCGCGCGTCCTCCCTGCGCGCCGCGGGACTCCACGAAGGGTCACCCAAGGCGTCCTGACCCTCGGTTCAGCCACCCTCACGCGGGACGTGATGTGCTGACCGCATGCCCAAGGACGTGACCGACCGCTTCATGCAGGCCCTCCAGGAAGCCGAGCAGCGCAAGGACCCCACCCCCCTCGTGGAACTCTACTCCGAGGGGAGCAGCACCGAGAACCTCGCCATCGGCCCCTACGAGGGCCGCGAGGGCGCCCGCGAATTCTGGAAGAAGTACCTCGACGTCTTCCAGGACATCCGCTCCGAATTCTACGGACAGGCCGACGACGACCGCACCGGCGTCATGGAATGGGTCGCGCGCGGCCACCTCGCCAGCGGACGCCCCATCGAGTACCGAGGCGTCAGCGTCATCGAGGTCGAGGACGGCCAGGTCAAGAAGTTCCGCACCTACTACGACTCCGCCGCCTTCGTCAACGACACGAACGGCCAGGACTGAACGACCGAACGCGAGGGCCCGCCGGGAGAAGGACGGCGGGCCCTCGCTTCTGCCCGGGGCGTTCACGCGTCTCTGTTCGTACGCTCGGGGACGGCCCCTCGCTTCTGCCAGGGGCGTTCACGCGTCTCTGCACTCATGGGTGGCGTCGTACGCTCGGGGACGGCCCC
>NZ_KI912638.1:20807-21190 GCF_000519345.1 Deinococcus pimensis DSM 21231 | reverse complement strand
ACCTGCCCCGCACGAGCGCCGACATGTACCGCGTGGGCCTGCCGGTGGACCGCGCGTCCCTGCGCCCCGGCGACCTCGTCTTCTACGACACCGAGGGGCGCGGGCAGGTCTCGCACGTCGGCATCTACCTCGGCAACGAGGTGTTCGTGCCACGCCAACACCTACTCGGGCCGCGTCACCGTGAACGCCCTCTCCGAGAAGTACTACGTGGACCGCTACCTCGGCGCACGCCGCGTCGCCGCGCCCAGCGCCGTCAGGTGAGCGTCACCTCGTCGCGGCGCGGCAGCAGGAACGCGCGCAGCGTGCCCGCCGAAAGGTCCGCGATGAGGTACGGCACCGCGTAGGCCGCGAGCCGCACGTCCGCGTCGCTCGGCTCCTGCGGC
>NZ_KI912638.1:18964-20707 GCF_000519345.1 Deinococcus pimensis DSM 21231 | reverse complement strand
CCACAGGAGCGCCACGACGACCGCGCCGAGCGCGGCGAGCGCCGCGAGGCCCCAGCGGGGGCCGAGGGGGCCGTCCTGGGAGATCAGCGCGCCGGAGATGAGCGCGCCGGGAGGAGCCATGCCGACGAGGACGAAGCTGTAGAGGCTCATGACGCGTCCGCGCAGGGCGTCGTTGATGGAGAGCTGGACGGTGCTGTTGGCGCTGATGAGCAGCGAGAGCATGCTGAAGCCGCACGCGGCGAGGACGAGCGCGCCGACGGCGGCGTTCGGGGTGACGGCGAGCAGCAGGGAGGAGCCGAGCAGCAGGACCGCGCCGAGCCGCAGGTTGCGGACGGGGTTGGGTTTGCTGGCCTGCCAGAGCGCGCCGATCATGGCGCCCGCGCCGAAGGCGGCGTTCAGGAGGCCGAAGCCGGCGTCGCGGACGTCGAAGACGGCGCGGGCGAAGTACGGGATGATGACGTTGAAGTTGATGATGGTGACGGAGAGCCCGCCCACGTAGAGCATGACGCTGAGCACGCCGGGCGCGTTGCGGACGTATCGCAGCCCCTCGAGGGTGTCGGCGAGGAGGTTGTGTCGGCGTCCGTCGGGCTTGTGGCGGTACGGGAGGGTCGCCTGGATGGCGATGGCGACGACGTAGGCGGCGGCGTTGAGGTAGAAGGGCACGGCGAGGCGCGAGGTGGCCTGAGGGTCGCCCTTCGCGAGGAGCCACACGCCGAGCGGGATGACGACGCCGAAGAGGGCCTGCCCGAGCGTGCGCGAGACGTTGAAGGAGAGGCTGTTGAGCGCGACGGCGTTGGCGAGGCGGTCGCGGGGGACGAAGTCCGCGACCATGGACTGCCGGGTGGGCATGTTGAAGGCGTTGGCGGTGCCCGCGACGAACGCGACGGTGAGGATGAGGGGCAGCGTGACGTGGCCGGTGTGGACGAGCACGCCGAGGGTGAGGGCGCAGAGCATCATGACGAGCTGCGTGGCCTGCAGGACGCGCTGCTTGGGGAGCACGTCGATGAGGGCGCCCGCGAAGAGGCTCAGCAGCAGGCTGGGGGCGAACTGCGCGACGTTCACGAGGCCGAGGGCGCGGCTGGAGTTCCCCGTGAGTTCCAGGACGAGGTAGGACTGGGCGGTGGCCTGCATCCAGGTGCCGACGAGGTTCAGCATCTGCGAGGACCAGAAGAGCCGGAAGGTCCGGACTTCGAGGGCCCTGAACGTGCGGGCGCGCCACGCGGCGAAGCGTGAGGTGGGGGCGGCGGCCATGGCCACAGGATATTCCATTTGAAAGCATCGGATCGTGCGTGGGTGAAGGGTGAACGTGAGGACGCGCGTGGAACGGGCAGACCGCCGTGACGGGTTTGCGCTATGTGCCCGGCCTGAAGGTGTGTTACACTCGCGCTCAGAATTTCATCCTCATGGGGGGTTCATGATCCGAGCCGCACGATCCGGTGTCCGCCGCGCCCGCCTCACGGCCTGCGCCGCGCTCGCCGTCTCCGTCCTGACGTCCGGTGCCCTCGCCGCCGCCACCTACACGGTGCAGCCCGGCGACACCGCCTACTCCATCGCGCGCCGCTCGGGCCTCACCGTCGACGCGCTCCTGAGCCTCAACGGGCTCGGCGCGCCCACGCTGTCCGTCGGACAGGTCCTCATCGTGGAGGCCGAGGCGAAGGCCGCCCCCCCGGCCCCCGCCGCGCCCGCCACGTACACCGTCGTGGCGGGCGACTCCCTGTACGCCGTCGCGCGCAGGCTCGGCAC
>NZ_KI912638.1:18126-18864 GCF_000519345.1 Deinococcus pimensis DSM 21231 | reverse complement strand
GGGCGCGATCCTCGCGAGCATGGTGACGCCCCTGCCGCTCGCGGTGTGCGTCGTCGCGGCGGTGGCGGTGCTGCTCGCGCTGCGCGTGCTCTCCCCCACGGAGGGCTACGACGCGATCGAGTGGCCCGTGATCGTGCTGGTGGCCTGCATGATCGCGTTCGGCACGGCCTTCGAGGAGAGCGGCGCGGCGGCGGCCGTCACGGGGTGGATCGCGTCCGTCGCGAGGCCGCTCGGGCCGTACGGGCTCCTCGCGGCGTTCTTCGTGCTGACGGTGGCCCTGACGCAGCCCATGTCGAACCAGGCGGCGGCCCTCGTGATCCTGCCGCTCGCGGTGGGCGTGGCGCGCGAGCTGGGCTTCGACCCGCGTCCCTTCGTGATCGGCGTGACGGTCGCGGCGAGCAACTCGTTCGTGACGCCGCTGGAACCCGCGTCGATGCTGGTGTTCGGGCCGGGCCGCTACCGCTTCGTGGACTTCATCCGGGTGGGGAGCGGCCTGACCCTGCTGACCTTCGTGGTGTCGATGCTGGTGATCCCGTGGCGCTGGCCGTTCTAGAGGCGTGGGCGCAGCCAGGGCAGGTACCCGGCCGCGTACGCCGCGAGGAGCCCGACGACGACGAGCACGGCGCAGGTCATGACGAGCGCCCGGAGGGCGCCCTCTCGCCTTGCCGCCTCCCAGTCGCGCCGGAAGGCGGGCGCGGCGCCCTCGTAGAGTTCCGCGGCGCGCAGGACGGGCGCCGC
>NZ_KI912638.1:12876-18026 GCF_000519345.1 Deinococcus pimensis DSM 21231 | reverse complement strand
CCCCGTGAGCGCGGTCGTGCCCACGACGACCACCGCGACCGGGGAGCTCAGCCCGGCGCCCGCCCCGGAGACCACGCCCGAACCCGTGACGTTCACGTCGCCGTACCGCACGGCCGCCACGCTCCCCTGGGACGCCGAGGACGAGGACGCCGCCGAGGCGGTCCACGTCTCGCCATCCACGATCGCGGTGAGCGCCCACGACGGTGACGCTCCCCTCGACGACTTCGAGGAGGCCGACGATCCCTTCCGGCCCGCCGCCCGCGCCGAAACGAGGCCCGCTCCGTCCACGCCGCCCGTCACGCCCGTCCCGGCCCCCGCGCGTCCCGCCGCGCCGCCCGCCGCCGTGAGCGTCCGTCCGCAGGAGCGCGTCCGCGTGGAGCCCACGCCGCCCGCCGCTCAGGGCGCGATCGACATCGCCGTGCCCACGCTCGCGATGCTCGACCCCATCCCCGCCGCCGCGCTGAACACCGCGTCGCTCGACACCATGGCGCGCGCCCGCGCCGACCTCATCAACCAGACGCTCGCGCACTTCAACCTGCAGGCGAAGGTCGTGGACTACGCGCGCGGCCCCACCGTCACGCGCTACGAGATCGAGCCCGCCCCGGGCGAGAAGATCAGCCGCATCGCGTCCCTGTCGAACGACCTCGCGCGCGCCCTCGCGGTGGGCGGTGTGCGTGTCGAGGCGCCCGTGCCCGGCAAGAGCGTCATCGGCCTGGAGGTCCCCAACGCCGAACGCGAGCCCATCACCTTCCACGCGGCGGCGGCGCACCCGTCGTTCGTGAACGCTCGCGCGAAGCTCCCCATCATCCTCGGCAAGAGCATCGACGGCGAGATGATGGTCGGGGACCTCGCGAAGATGCCGCACCTGCTCATCGCGGGCTCCACCGGCTCGGGCAAGTCCGTGTGCGTGAACACGCTCGTCGCGAGCCTGCTCTACCGCTACCTCCCGACGGAGCTGCGCTTCCTGATGATCGACCCGAAGATGGTGGAGCTCACGCCCTACGACGGCATCCCGCACCTCGTCCGGAACGTCATCACGAACCCGGCGGACGCGGCGGGCGTGCTGCTCGGCGCGGTCGCGCACATGGAGCGCCGCTACAAGATGATGAGTCAGGTCGGCGCGAAGAACCTCGAGCAGTTCAACGCGAAGATGCGCCAGATCCAGGAGCCCGAGTTGCCGCACCTCGTGATCATCATCGACGAGCTCGCCGACCTCATGATCACCGCGCCGAAGGAGGTGGAGAGCGCCATCATGCGGCTCGCGCAGATGGCGCGCGCGACGGGCATGCACCTCGTGCTGGCCACGCAGCGGCCCTCGGTGGACATCCTGACGTCCCTCATCAAGGTGAACGTGCCCGCCCGCATCGCGTTCGCGGTGTCCAGCAGTCACGACTCCCGCACGATCCTCGACGCGGTCGGCGCGGAGCGCCTCACCGGCATGGGCGACATGCTGTTCTACCAGCCGGGCCTCGTGAAGCCCATGCGCCTGCAGGGGCCGTACATCAGCGAGAACGAATCGGTACGCATCACGGACTACCTGCGCCGTCAGGTCTTCGACGACTGGTTCGGGGAGTCCTACGGCACGGACTTCGAGGGTCTCGTGAGCGCGGACGGCCCGAAGGCGAACGGCAAGGACGTGGACTTCAGCGATCCCTTCCTGCGGCAGGCCGCCGAGATCTGCATCGAGGAAGGTCAGGGCAGCGTGTCGCGCCTGCAGCGCCGCCTGTCCGTCGGGCACGCCCGCGCGGGCAAGCTGATGGACATGCTCGAGGCGATGGGCGTCGTCAGCAAGCATCAGGGCAGCAAGCCGCGCGACGTGCTGATCACGCGTGAGGACCTGCCGGAGTACTTCGGACGCTGACCCCGTGACGTGAGAGGAGGGCGGCCCGCGTGGGCCGCCCTCCTCTCCTCTTCCCTGCTCTTCCCCGCGCCGTCACTGTGGTCGGCGCGACTTCCTAAGGCGATCCTCAAGACGGATGAGGATTCTCCGAGCAGACGCGCGAGATCGTCAGGCTAAGATCGGCGCGAAAGGGAGTGCATCATGAGTGATTCACGTGCGAGAACGTCCGTCCTCGTCGCCGTCACGTCCGCCCTGCTGATCGGAGGGGCCGCGTCCGCCCTCGGTGGGGGCGGCGCGCCCGTCACGAGCGCCACGCCCGCGCCCGCCGCGAACTGCCGCAGCATCGCGGACCTCGTCGCGAGCGACCCGAACTTCAGCACGCTGGGCACGGCCCTCAACGCGGCGGGCCTGACGAACACCTTCCGGGGTGCGGGCCCCTTCACGGTGTTCGCGCCGACGAACGCGGCCTTCGCGAAACTCCCGGCGGGCACGCTGACGGCCCTCGTGAACAACAAGGCGGCCCTCACGAGCGTGCTGCAGTACCACGTGGTGCGCGGCCGCGTCACGGCCGCGCAGGCGGCGAGGCTCGACTCCGCCACGACGCTCGGCGGGGAGCTCCTCACGATCAGCCGTCCCGGCACGATGCTGATGGTGAACGACGCGACCGTCACGCGCGCCGACGTCACGGCCTGCAACGGGATCGTGCACGTCATCGACACGGTGCTCGTGCCACCGAACGTGGACGTCACGACCCTGACGGGCGCGGCGCCCGCCGCGACCACCCAGAGCAGCACGACGAGCACCACCTCGACCGCGTCCTCCACGACGACCGCGCAGACGGGCACGCCGGGCATCACCGCCGCGCAGATCCCGGCGCGGCCCATCACGCCCGCGACGAGCACCACGACCACGCAGAGCACGACGGGCACGACCTCGGGCGCGGCGTCCGGCACGACCACCACGACGGACACGCAGGCGGGCGCCGGCACGACCGGCACCGCCACCGGGACCGCCGCGACCACCACGACGACCGCGACGACCTCCACCACGACCATCGCGCAGATCGTCGCGACCGACCCGCGCTTCTCCACGCTGCTCGCGGCGCTGAACGCGGCGGGCCTCGTGGAGACCCTGAACGGCGCCGGGCCCTTCACGGTGTTCGCGCCCACCAACGACGCGTTCGCGAAGATTCCCGCCGCGGACCTGCAGGCCCTGCTGGCCGACAAGGCGGCCCTCACGCGCGTCCTGACGTACCACGTCGTGGCGGGCGCGCAGACCGCCGCGCAGGTCACGGCGAGCCCCACCCTCACGACCGTCGCGGGTCCCACCGTGGCCGTCACGGTGGACGGTTCCACCGTGAAGGTCGGCGGCGCGACCGTCACGCAGGCCGACGTGACGGCCTCCAACGGCGTGATCCACGTCATCGACACCGTGCTGATGCCCCCCGCGCAGTAACGGGAGGAGGAACGGGGCGCGCTCGCGGGAGCGCGCCCCTTCCGTGTCAGCCCGGCACGAGGAACGCGGGCGCGACGTCACGCTCGAACTCCGCCCACGCGGCCCATTCGCGCGGGCGCGCCTGCGTCTCCGTCCACTCCCAGAAGCGCGCGTACAGCGGGTAGGCCGTCTTGAGCTCCTCGCGGAAGATGTGCGCGCTGAGGTTGCCCGCCCGCAGCAGGCCGCTCGTCTCGTAGCGCCGCAGGATGTCGGACAGGTCGTAGGGCACGTGACGGATCCGGGGGACCCAGGCGCCGCGCACGAGGTCGAGGAGGAGGTACTGGGCGCGCACGTCCCGGTTGAAGGGCGCGCCGACCGCGCCGCTGTTCACGAGGAGGCCCTCCGGGCGTTCCCACAGGCCGGGCACGTGCGTGTGCGAGCCTACGAGGACGTGCGCGCCGCTCGCCTCGAGCAGGGCGCTCATGCGTTCCGGGGCCATGCGTCTGCCCACACCCTCGCGGTAGTGATCGGGCGTGCCGTGCGCGAACACCACCACGGGCGCGCCGGGCTCCTCGATCCGGTGGGTCATCGGCCACCCGTCGAGGACGCCCAGCAGGTCCGCCTCGTGCAGTTGCCGCGCGCACCACGTGAACGAGTCGAAGAAGGGGTCCGCGAACCACTCGCCGGGAATCTCGGGGTCGCGGTCCCACCACAGCCGCATGAGGGCGTCGTGGTTGCCGAGCGTGAAGTCCACCCGCTCGTCGAGCCCCAGCAGGGTCCGCGTGACCTCCACGCCGTCGGGGCCGCGGTTGACGACGTCGCCGTTCACGACCACGCGGTCCGCGCCGAGCGCCCGGACGTCCGCGAGGACGGCGTCCAGCGCGGGGCCGTTCCCGTGGACGTCCGAGAGCACGGCGACGCGCAGGTCCACGTCCCTCGGCTCGTGGTGAGCCGGGTTCGACTTCGATCGCCCGTCATGCGCGCGCACCGCCGCGTCGGAACTCGGCGTGATCGTCTCTTCGGGGTGCATGTGGTGATTGTAGATGCTCTAGGATCGTCTGATGATCGAGCGGCACATTGGCCACACCCCCGTCGTGAAGCTGGAACGTGTCGTGGAGCCCGGCATGGCGGACGTGTTCGTGAAGGTGGAGGGGCAGAACCCGGGGGGGAGCATCAAGGACCGCACGGCCCTCGGGATGGTCGAGGACGCCGAGCGGCGCGGCCTCCTGAAGCCCGGCGGGACCATCGTGGAGCCCACGTCCGGCAACACCGGCATCGGGCTGGCGCAGGTCGCGGCGGCGCGCGGCTACCGCCTCGTCCTGTGCATGCCCGCGCAGATGAGCGAGGAACGCAAGCGCACGCTGCGCGCGTACGGCGCGGAGCTCGTCCTGACGGACCCCGAGCGGCGCATGCTCGCCGCGATCGAGGAGGCGCAGCGCATCTCCCTGGAGACGGGCGCGTGGATGCCGAACCAGTTCGCGAACCCCGCGAACCCGGCGGTGCACGAGGCCACCACGGGCCCCGAGCTGTGGGAACAGCTCGATGGCCGCGTGGACGCCTTCGTGTACGGGAGCGGCACGGGCGGCACCATCACGGGCGTGGGGCGCTTCCTGCGCCGTCACAACCCGGACGTGCGCATCTACGCGGTGGAGCCCGCGCGCAGTAACGTCCTGTCGGGCGGGGAGCGCGGCGAGCACGGCTTCCAGGGGATGGGGCCGGGCTTCATTCCGGACAACCTCGACCGCTCCCTCATCGACGAGGTGATCCAGGTGTGGGAGGAGGACGCCTTCCCGCTCGCGCGGCGCGCGGCGCGCGAGGAGGGCCTGTTCGTGGGGATGAGCAGCGGCGGCATCCTGTGGGGCGCGCTGCAGGTGGC
>NZ_KI912638.1:3443-12776 GCF_000519345.1 Deinococcus pimensis DSM 21231 | reverse complement strand
CGGGGTGACGTGGGGCTTGCGGTGCGCGGCGCATGGGCCGAGTATAGAGCAGTGCGACCGGACGCCCGAGGCGTCCGGCAGGAGGAATTCGACCGTGCTGATTCAACGTGTCGCGCCGGAGGGCGCGTGATCATTCCCGTCGGAACGCGGGACGTGCTGCCGCACGAGTGGGCCTGGCGGCAGCGTCTCATTCAGGAACTGCAGGCCTTCTTCACGTCGTGGGGGTACCAGGGCGTCGGGGTGCCCGCGCTGGAGTACCAGAACCACGCGCACCCGCAGGACGCGCGGGCCTTCAAGCTCATCGACCGCGACGGGAGCGTGCTGGCGCTGCGCAGCGAGTTCACCACGGCGGTGGGGCGGCTCGTGCGGGCCCGCTTCCCGGACGTGTCGTACCCGCTGCGGCTCCAGTACGCGGGCGCCCTGTGGCTGCGTCAGCAGACGAGCGAGCCGGGCCGCCTGCGCGAGTTCACGCAGCTCGGCGTGGAGCTCGTGGGGGTCTCGAACGCCCGCGCGGACGCGGAGCTGCTGGAGGTCGCGGCGGGCGCGCTCAGGACCGTGGGCCTCGACCCGCAGCTGGAGCTGGGCCACCCGAGGTTCGTGGACGCGGTGCTGGAGGACGTCGTCGTGGACGAGGGGCGCAGGCGCGCGATGCACGCCGCGGTGGACAGCAAGGCCGCCGCCGAGATTCGTGACGCGCTCGGCGAGGACGCCCCGGACGGCGTCCTCGCGACGCTGGAGGCCCTGCCGGAGCTGTACGGCGGCGCGGAGGTCCTCGACGAGGCGCGCGCGCTGGACCTCGGGCCGCGCGCCCGCGCCGCGCTCGATCGGCTCTCGGAGATCGCCGCGCTGTACGGCGGCGAACTGCTCTTCGACCTGGGCATGTCGCGCCGCTACGAGTACTACACGGGCTTCACGTTCCGCGCGTACCAGGCGGGCTTCCCGAACCCGATCCTGGGCGGCGGACGCTACGACGCGGGCATTCCCGGCGCGGGCTTCGCGCTGGGGCTGGAGCAGCTCACGACGGCGCTCGGGTCGCCGCCCGAGCCGGGCGAGCTGGTCCTGGCGCTCACAGTGGAGGACGCGTGGCGCGCTCACGCGGCGGGTCTGCGCGCGGAGCTCGCGTGGACGGACGACGCGCGCGAGCTCGCCGCGTACGCGCGCACGCGGGGCATCCTCCGTGTGGCGCGCGGCGGGGGCTTCGAGGACGTGGAGGTGCTCGCGTGAGCGCGCCCGAGGTGACGGCCACACGGCTCACGCTGGCCCTCCCGAAGGGCCGCCTGTTCTCCACGGCGGTGGACCTGCTCGCGGAGGCGGGCCTGGAGGTCCGCGCGCCCGAGAAGAGCCGCGCGCTGCGCCACCACTTCGAGGACGCGCACGGCGGCGTGACCCTGCTGGAGCTGCGCAACCAGGACGTCCCGACCTACGTGGACCTCGGCGTCGCGGACGCGGGCATCGTCGGGAAGGACGTGCTGCTGGAGGCGGGCCGTGACGTGTACGAGCCGCTCGACCTCGGCTTCGAGCGCTGCCGCCTCTCCCTGATCCGCGAGCGCGGCGCGACCTCGCCGATCCTGCGGGTCGCGACGAAGTACCCCCTGCTCGCGGCGCGCTACCTGGAGGATCGTGGCCTCGCGGCGGAGGTGGTGAAGCTCAGCGGGAACATCGAGCTCGCGGCGCTCACGGGGCTCGCGGACGCGGTGGTGGACATCGTGCAGACGGGCTCGACGCTCGTCGCGAACGACCTCGTGGAGGTCGAGACGATCCTGCACTCCAGCGCGCGTCTCGTGGTCAACCGCACCGCCCTGAAGCTCAAGCGGGCGCGGCTGCGGCCCCTGATCCAGCGGCTGCGCGAGCTGACGGTCCCGCGCTGAACGAGGAAGGGCGGCCCGCGGGCCGCCCTTCTCCGCGATGAGGACGCGTCAGTTGAGGTCGCCGCGCGACTCGCGGGCGCGGTCCTGCTCCAGGCTCGCGAGGACCTCGCGCAGCGCCTTCGCGTCCTCGGGGCTCTGCTCGTAGCGCTCCGCGAGGTACGCGGCGACCCACAGGCCGAAGTACCACAGGCCGAGACTCCCGGCGTAGCCCTCGCTGCCCTCGGGGAAGGGCACGGTCACGACCTCGTCGACGCGGGTCTGGAGGACCTCGCGGGCGAGGGCCATCTCCTCGTCCTCCTCTCCGAGGATGAGGGCGACGCGGCCGTCGCCGGTCTCGTGGCGGGCCTCGAAGGCGCCCGTGACGACGTACAGGGCGTCACGCTCGACCGGGATCGCGAGGGTCTTGCCGACGCGGGCGAGCAGCGTCTGCCAGGCCCACACGAGGAAGTTCTCGCCCTGCGGGGCGAGCAGCAGGGGCGCGCGCGTCCAGAGGGTCCACGCGAGCTCCCGGGCGGGGTTGCCTTCCTCCACGTCGGGCGCGCAGCGCGCCGCGAGGTCCGCGAGGACGCGTTCGGCCTCGGCGGCTTCATGGGTGTGGCCGGTGGCCGTCGCGACCCACTGGGCGTAGTGGTACGTGGAGAGCACGCCGCGCTCCACGAGCCCGGCGAGCCGCGAGAGGTCGCCCTGACCGAGCCTCGCGACCCGCGCGCCACTCACCTCGGCCATGCCGACGTAGTCCTCGGCGGCGGCCTCCCAGTCCCGGCTCGCGAGGACGAACTGCGTGCCGCTGCTGGTGAGGCGGCGCGAGACGAGGCTCTGGAGGAGCTCGGCGGGCAGGGCGCCCTCGCCGAGCCCGAGGACGCCGTAGGGGCCCTCGTGGCTGGGGGCGCCCTGGAAGGAGCCGGGAAGGGCCAAGAGGGCCTGCTGGAACCTGTTCATCGTGACCTCCTGCGGGGTCGGGCCGGGCGCGGGGCGCCCGTGAGGGCGTTCTCGTGATCCTCACGGCCCCGGACCGGGGTGAGCGCCCGTGGGCGCGAGCTCGTGTGGACGTCGTGTGGATCGTCGTCCGGGCGCTCAAGGCCGCTTCATCAGTCCTTGAGAACGCGTGCTAGAATCTGCGGCGTGTGGCCAGAGCAATCAAAAAACACCACCCGCGGGTGGTGTTTTTGGTGGCGCGCCCGACAGGATTCGAACCTGTGACCTTTGGCTCCGGAGGCCAACGCTCTATCCGGCTGAGCTACGGGCGCAGGGCGCGGCAAGACTAGCACGCACTTCAGGAGGAAGTCAAGTGAATCAGAAAGTCGTCGTACGTGTGCTGCTGGTGGTCCTGGGCCTCCTGCTGACCGCCGGGCTCGTGATCCAGTACCTGCCGGGCTCGGGCGGCCTCAACCTGTTCGGAGGCGGCGCGAAGGGCACGCCCGCCCTGAAGGTGAACGGGCAGACCGTCACCGCCGAGGAGCTCGACCGTGTCCGTCAGTCCAACCCGACGCTGTCCCTGACGCGTGACGGCGTCCTCGGCGAGGACTTCCGCACCGTCATCGTGGATCAGCAGGTGCGTCAGGTGCTGCTGTCGCAGGCGTCGAAGGACATCGACGTGCCGCGCAGCGAGATCGCCGATCAGGTCAAGCAGATCCGCGAGAGCAACAACCTCACGAAGACGAAGGACTGGGTGGACCGCCTCCAGCAGCTCGGCTACACCGACGCGAGCTTCCGCGCGCAGCTGCGCGAGCGCGCCGCGATCGAGAAGAAGGCCGAGCAGATCCAGGCGCGCGCCGCCAAGCCCACCGACGCGGAGGCGCAGCTGTACTACCAGCTCAACCCGCAGGCCTTCGAGGCCGAGGCGCGCATCGCCGGACGCGAGATCGTCGTGAAGGACCAGAAGAAGGCCGAGGAGCTCCTCGCGCAGGCCCGCGGCGGCGCGGACTTCGCGAAGCTCGCGTCGGAGAACAGCCTGGAGAACAAGGGGCGCGGCGGCGCGCTCGGCTCCGTCAAGGACGGCAAGGTCACGCCCGTCACGGCGATCGCCCTGCCGACCGAGGTATCCGCGGCGGCCTTCAAGCTCACCGAGGGCGGCCTCACGGACGTCGTGAAGAGCGGCGACCGCTACTACGTCGTGAAGGTCGAGCAGTACCTCCCGGCGGGCGTGAAGCCCTTCGCGGAGGTCAAGGCGGACGCGCTGAAGGCCGTGGAGGCCCAGAAGAAGAACGCCGAGGTCGAGAAGTGGCTCGACGACCTCGAATCGAAGGCGAAGGTCGAGGTGGTCGACAAGGCCTGGGCGTACAACAACCCCACCGTCGCGACCGTGAACGGCGAGAAGATCCCCTACGCGGAGGTGCTGTCCGCGATGCTCGGCAACCCGTCGTTCGGGTCGCTGGTGCAGCAGGGCGGCGCGCAGGCCGAGGGCTTCGTCAACGGCTTCTTCAAGCCGCAGGTGCTCGACAGCCTCGTGCAGCAGTACGCCGCGCCCGGCATCGTGAAGAAGCTCGGCCTGGCCCTGTCGGGCAGCCGTCAGGAGCTCCTCGCGGGCCTGCAGGCGTACGGCGGACGTGACGCGAAGGTCACGGACGCGGACGTCCAGGCGTACTACACCGCGCAGAAGGCGTCCTTCCAGACGCCCGGCAGCGCGAACGTGTCCGAGGCGTCGTTCAAGGACCGCGCGGCGGCCCTCGCGTTCCGCGAGTCGTTCGTGAAGTCCGGCGGGGACTTCACGGCGGCCGCGTCGAAGGCGGGCGGCACCGTGTCGGAGCGTGGCAGCGTCACGGCCGGTCAGGCGGACCCCACGACGGGCCAGCCGAAGCTGGACGCGGCGGTGCAGAAGGCCGTGTTCGACTCGGGTCGTCTCGCGACGGCCGGTGAGGGCAGCGTCACGGACGTCGTGGAGCAGGGCGGCCGTTTCGTGGTGGCGTTCGTCACGGACCTCGTGAAGGCCGAGACGAAGTCCCTCGCGGACGTACGGGGCCAGATCAGCGAGCAGCTCCTCACGCAGAAGCGCACCGAGGAGGGCCAGAAGTTCGTGCAGGCGCAGCTCAAGGGCGTGAAGGTCGTCAACAACCTCCAGACGGTCATCAAGGCCCAGGAGAAGCGCGCCGCCGCCGAGAAGGCCAAGCAGCCCGCCGCGCCGAAGAGCCCCACGGACACGGGCTCGCAGGGCGAGACGAAGACGCCCGCCAACAGCAAGTAAGCGCCAAGGCAGGAATGGAAGCCCCCGACACAGGTCGGGGGCTTCTTGTTGGGTAGCACACGCGGGTGCGGCTATTTTGATTTATTCTAGACGCACATTTATTTAGGAGCATGTTTATGTTCTTTAATTCGCATTTCAAAAGTCTTTTTTCTGCAGATATTATCAAGTCCTTTACCGATGAGGAGCGTTATTTTATAAATAAACTCCAAACTGCTCTATCAAAGGCAGTAGTTCAGATAAGAACTTCGGAGAACCGTTCACCAATCCACACTCTGGTATACTATAACGCTCCTGACGCTGAAGCGGAGCTAATCAAAATGCTGCTTGACCTGTTTATAGAAATAGAGCATTCAAGGGACTTTGACTACGATCCTATAAGTAGAAGGGTTCTTGCTCAAAAAATTGACGGTTTTATAAAAAACTTTGAGGTTTTCCAAAGGTTAGCGCGTAAAAAGGCGCTCCCCAAGACAATCTACGAAGAAATATTCGACTGCCTCAAGGTAGTCCATAAATAAAAACGATGGGAAGGGCATTCGCTCTTCCCATCGCTGCTGTTGATCCCTACGCGCCGTATTCCAGCTTGCCCGCCTGCCAGAAGGGCAGCAGGATCTCCATGAGCTCGCGCGGCGAGAAGGACGACGCGCGCACCATCGTGGCGAGGTCCCCGCGTCCCACGAGCGAGAGCGCCTCGTACTGACGGCGCGTCACGCGCGTCTGGTCGCTCCAGCCGTTCGTGAAGCGCACCGGGGACGTCCAGTCGGGCATCGCGCGGATGATGGGCGCCCACGCGTCGCCCTCCTGCAGCATGCGCGTCAGGACCGCCTCGCGGCGCATGGCGACGCTGCGGTCCGAGGTGGTGGCGCCCTGATCGAAGTTGAACTGCCCGTCGTGCAGACTGGCGATGAGGCTCAGGGCGTCCTCGCCCGACCTGCCGAGGGCGGTGGCGTGCACCACCTCTCCCCCTTCGAGCCAGACGTCACCTCCCCGAGGATGAGCGAGGCGCAGCGCGCCGGTCCGTCCGCTCGTCAGCAGCAACTGCATGACGTCCAGAAGTGAAAAGTCGGCGAGGTTGCCGGAGAGCATGAGGGCAGTCTAAGGCATTTGCGGCGCGCGCGACGTTCCCGCGGTCTGGACGAAGGATCCGTACGGATGAGATGGACGGGACGTCAAGGACGAGGCGCGGCCCACGCCCGCTCGCGGCGCACGCGAACGCGCCGGGCAGGAGAAACGAATCTCCTGCCCGGCGCGTCCCGGCGTCCCCGTCTGCCCTCTCCAGCGGTCCGCGTTCAGGCGTCGTAGGGACAGACCTGCTTACGCTCCGTCCCCGAACGGACCCGAGCGGTCGGGTCCTCTTGCCTGGATCGTTCAGGCGTCTCTGCACGCATGGCGGGGACGGCCCCTCGCTCATGCTTCGTGCGCCCACGCGTCTCTCCACGCATGGGCGGGGCGGCCCGGTCCTCATGCCATGGCCGCCCCGCGTCTCTGTTTGCTTCAGTCCATCGCCGCCGCGAGCACCGGTTCCGCCTGGGTGGCGATCGCGCCGATGCCGCGCAGGCGTTCGGCGAGGTGCTCGTAGCCGCGGTTGATGTACTGCATGCCGTCGATGACGGTCTCGCCCTCGGCGGCGAGCGCGGCGACGAACAGCGCGGCGCCCGCGCGGATGTCGGCGGCCTTCACGGGCGCGCCGTGCAGCGCGCCGCCCTGGATCACCTGGGTGTGCTCGCTCACGACGATCTGCGCGCCCATGCGGTTGAGTTCCACGACGTGCGTGAGGCGGTCCGGGTAGACCTTGTCCACGACGACGCTCGTGCCGGGAATGGTGGCGAGCAGCGCGCTGATCTGCGGCTGGAGGTCCGTGGGGAAGCCGGGGAATTCCAGCGCGGTGACGTTCACGGGGCGCAGTTCGCCCTGGGTGGCGTCCACGATCATGCTGTCGCCGCTCTCGAGGATCACGACGCCCATCTCCTGCAGCTTGCTGCTCAGGGCGCGCAGGTGCGTGGCGTTGATGTTCGTGAGGGTGAGGCGCGAGCGCGTGGCGGCGGCGGCGATCATGAAGGTGCCCGCCTCGATGCGGTCGGGGATGACGCGGTACTCGCCGCCGGTGAGGCGCGGCACGCCCGTCACGGTGATGGTGTTGGTGCCCGCGCCCACGACGTTCGCGCCGAGGCTGTTGAGGAAGTTCACCATGTCCACGACGTCCGTGTCGATGGAGCAGTTCTCCAGGGTGACCTCCCCGTCGCCGAGCACGGCGGCGAGGATGGCGTTCTGGGTGGCGCCGACGGTGAGCATCTCGAAGACGTAGCTGCCCGACAGGGGACGCGGACGGCGGGCGTGGTAGCTGCCGCCCTCCTCGTCGAGTTCGACGCCGAGCGCGCGGAAGGCCTTGACGTGCTGGTCGATGGGGCGATGACCGAAGGCGCAGCCGCCGGGCATGCTGACCTTGCCCTCGCCCGCGCGGGCGATGAGGGCGCCCATGAGGTTGAAGCTGGCGCGCATCTTGCTGACGAGGGCGTAGGGCGCCTCGACGGAGGTGAACTCGGGGGTGTGCAGCACGACGGTGTTCGGGCCGACCCAGGCGTGACGGGTGCCGAGGTGTCCGACGATCTCGAGGATGGTGTAGATGTCCGACAGGCGGGGAATGCCGTGGAGGGTGACGGGCTCGGGGCTCAGCAGGCTCGCGACGATGATGGGGAGCGCCGCGTTCTTGCTCGGCTGGACCATGAGTTCGCCGTGAAGGCGCTGTCCGCCGGTGATATGCAGGGGGCTGAGCTGGAGCATCGAGTATCCTTTCTGACGGAGCTCCCGCCTGGGGGAACGCCGGGTGTGCCTGGGATGTGAGCGGGCCAAAGGCAGGCTCAACAGCATCTTACACATCGTGCTCAAAGGCGTCTATAGCTGTTTTTGTGGTTTATGTTGAGGTTACTCACATTACGTGATAGGCTGAATTTGCTCACGCTGACGTCGGCCTGACCCGCGCCGCACGAGGGCCCTCCTCACCGGACGTCCCAGGGCAGGTCGCCTCACTCGACGAGAGCCATCGTACGCGGGCGGACGCGTGTTCGTCCGTACGTGAAAGCACCGCGACCGACGCGGCTCGTCGGCGCGTCCAACCTGGGGGCAGTCGATGCCTAAGAAAGAACGCAAACGCTTGCAAGTGGTCATCTCGGAGGAACAGGACGCGCTCCTCACGAAGACCGCCTACGAGCTGTCCAGCCCGGAACGCCTCATCTCCAAGAGCGAGGTCGTCCGGCTGGCCATCGAGAAGATCGCCAAGGAACTCGGGGAGGGAGAGCAACTCGACGAGTACCGCGCCCTCCTGGAGGAAGAGGACGTCAAGGACGACTGAGCCCTCCGAGGGAGGGGACGGCACCACGCCCGGCGTGGTGCCGTTTTCGTGCGCGCGCCAGGCCGACGTGAGGCTGGGCTAGACTGGACGCATGGAGACCGGCCGCACCGCCGCCGAGCGGCTCGGAGGACGCTACGTGCTCGGCGAGCTCATCGGGGAGGGCGGCAGCGCGAAGGTCTACCGCGCCCACGACACCGCCCTGGGTCGCGACGTCGCCATCAAGCTGCTGCACGAACACGTCCTGGAAAGCGACCGCCGCCGCTTCGAACGCGAGATCCGCACCCTCGCCCGCCTGAGTCACCCCGGCGTCGTCGCCATCCACGACCTCGGACGCGACGACGCGGGCCGGCTGTACTTCGCGATGCAGCTGCTGCTCGGCGGGCCCATCAGCACGCTCGGCCCCCTGGAGGACACCCCGGACGGCGTGGACCGCTTCGTGGACGCGGCCGTGCACGTCGCGCGCACCCTCGACCACGTGCACGCGCGCGGCGTCGTGCACCGCGACCTCACGCCGCACAACGTCCTGCTCGGCGACGACGGCGTGCCGCGCGTCATGGACTTCGGCCTCGTGTACGTCAGCGAGGGTACCCGCGACCTCACCCGCGCCGGGTACACCCTCGGCACGCCGCACTACATGGCTCCCGAGCAGGCTCGCGGCCAGCCGGTCGGGCCGCACAGCGACCTCTACGCGCTCGGGGCGGTCCTGTACCGCGTCGCGACGGGCCGCCCCCCCTTCGAGGGCGACAGCGACCAGGGCGTGCTCTACCAGCACGTGTACGAGGCCCCCCCGCATCCGGTGGAGGTGAATCCGGCCGTGCCGGAGCCGCTCGCCCGGGTGCTGCTGCACCTGCTCGCCAAGGCGCCCGGAGACCGGCCCGAGAGCGGCGCGCAGGCCGCGCGTCTGCTGGAGCTCGCCCGCGAGGAGCTCGGGCGGACCA
>NZ_KI912638.1:3016-3343 GCF_000519345.1 Deinococcus pimensis DSM 21231 | reverse complement strand
CCTACCGTGCGCCGCACAGCACCGTCTCCGACGCGGGCCTCATCGGCGGGGGCAGCGTGCCGAAGCCGGGCGAGGTGAGCCTCGCGCACCGGGGCGTGCTGTTCCTCGACGAGTTCCCGGAGTACGCCCGCGCGGCCCTGGAGGCGCTGCGTCAGCCCATGGAGGACGGCGTCGTCACGATCAGCCGGGCGCGGGCGAGCGTCACGTACCCCGCGCGCTTCCAGCTCGTGGCGGCCATGAATCCCTGCCCGTGCGGGCATCACGGGGACCCGGAGCGCGAGTGCGCCTGCACGCCGCACGAGCGGGCGCGTTACGCCGCGCGTGTGA
>NZ_KI912638.1:1572-2916 GCF_000519345.1 Deinococcus pimensis DSM 21231 | reverse complement strand
CGGCTCCGTCGTCGCGGAGGGCAGCGCCGACGGCGAGGCGCGCGGCTACGTCCGCCACCCCCACGCGGAACTCCCGCCCCGCGAGAGCGACGGCAAGCTCGACGTGCGCGGCCTCATCGGCGACGGTGACCTCGCCGTGATGCGCCTGCTGGAGAACGCCGAGCCCTACACCGGCAGCGTCGAGCTCGTCAGCGGCGAGATCGCCGAGGACCTCGCGTACTACCTCGCGCGCTCCGAGCAGATCCCGAGCGCCCTGCTGCTCGGCGTGTACGTCGAGAAGGGCCACGTGACCCACGCGGGCGGCCTGCTCGTGCAGGCCATGCCCGGCGCGAAGGACGAGACGCTCGCCCGGCTGGAGGCCAACGTGAAGGCCATGGGCTCCATCACGGACAACCTGCGGCGCGGCAGCGTCCTGGAGATCGTGCAGCGCGCCACGGAGGGCCTCGGCCTCGTGCTGCAGCCCGACGCGACCGAGGCGCGCTTCGCCTGCCGCTGCTCCGAGGAGCGCGCCCTGGCGTCGCTGACGTACTTCGCGCCGTCCGAGCGGCAGGAGATGATCGACGAGGGCGGCCAGGAGGTCGTGTGCCACTGGTGCGGCCACAAGTACCACCTCAGCCCCGAGCAGATCCGCACCATCGACGCGCCCAAGGCGCGGGCGTAAGCAGCAGGAGGAACGAACGCGACGGAATTCCGTCGCGTTCGTCTTATCAAGTCCCGAGTTCAGGGTGTCTGCGGAGGATGTCCTCCGAGATCTCGTCCGGGAGAGCCCATAGGCACTCCTTGAGGAGCGAGGCGGTGTCATCAAGAAGCCGTTTGTTGACGATCAGGACTTCTTGGAGCCGTCGCCGTCTTGACCTGGTGGCGGCCTCCAGGCGCTCTTCGAGCCATGACAACTCCGTGGTCATGGACCATTCGGCATGCGCCATGGTTCTCAATGCCGACGACAGACCCAGGGCGAGCAGGCTGACGTTGCCGTCCTCCAGTGCCGATCCAACAAGATAGATCGAACCGAAACCGCCCTTTTCAATTCGCTCAAAATGCTCAAATAATTGATTGAAATAGGCCGATAAATTCATCGTTTCACCTAGGTAGTTTCCCTCCATCATCGCTTCACAGGCTCCCGGAACGAGGAAAAAGGCAACGCCTTCCCTGCGGACCGCCTATCCCCGCACTACACTGTCCCCCGATGACCGACCCCTCCTCCCCCACCGCCCTGGACCTCGTCGCCTCCCCGGGGCGGCTCGACGCCGTGCTGAGCGCGCTCAGCGGCGTGAGCCGCTCGCAGGTCTCCGGCTGGATCGAGGCGGGCCGCGTCCGCGTGGGCGGCGTGGCCGTCACGAAGGC
>NZ_KI912638.1:0-1472 GCF_000519345.1 Deinococcus pimensis DSM 21231 | reverse complement strand
GGCGGCGCGCTCGCTGGGCCTCACGGGGCGCGGCTACGACCGTCTGCTGCGCGTGGCGCGCACCGTCGCGGATCTCGCGGGCGACGCGGACGTGGAGGAGGCGCACCTCGCGGAGGCCGCCTCGTACCGCCCGCGCGACCTGACGTCCTAATCTCTCTCGTCGGGCAGGTCGTTGTCGCGATTCTCGGGCCCGGCGCCCTCGCGTTCGCGCAGGGCGGGCCCGACCGCCCCGGCGGCGGGGATGGTGGAGAGGTTCGTCTGGTTCGTCGGGAAGGCCTCGTCCACGACGGTGCGGCGCGCCTCGCCGGGCGCGTCGGGGTTGACGCGGTTCGAGGATTCCGATTCGACCTCCTCGACGCTGCGTCCGAGCGGCGGGATGTCCGAGAGTCGGCTGTCGTCCGTCATGGGTTCTCCTGGGTGTCGTCCTCGCCCGCGCGGCGGTTCCACGCCTCGGTGGCGAGCGTGGCGGGCGCCTCCGTCTCGGCGCGCGTGGAGCCCAGCGTGTCCACGTTGCCGGTGACGGTCACGCCGGTGTTCGCGACGGGCACGTGCGGCACGAGGCTCGGGCCGTCGTCGTGAGTGCGCGTCGCGGGCGGGTTGACGCGGTTGGCGTCCTCGGCCTCGATCTCCTCGGCGCTTCTGCCGAGGGGCGGGATGCGCGAGAGGTCCGTCACGTCAGGCCTCCCCGTTGTCGGTGGCGTCCTCGTCGGTGCGGTCCCTGTGGTCGTTCACGTCGTCGTGGAGCCTGCCGCCCACGCCGAGCACGCCGATGATGGGCGCGCTGCCGGACGTGAAGTTGCCCGGCACGCCCTGCGAGCCGGGGTTCGCGATGGGCAGGGGCGCGATCGTCTGATCCCCGGCGTGGTCCTCGCGGGTGGAGGGCGGGTTGACGCGGTTGCCCGCGTCCGCCTCGACCTCCTCCGCGCTGCGGCCCAGCGGGGGAATGTCGGAGAGCTTGTCGTCGGTCATGTCAGGCGCCCTCGTTGTCGGTGGGATCGTCGCCCTCGCCCCTGCCGGCGCGGGAGGTGTCGCCGCCGACCTCCGCGTCGAGCAGGCTGCTGCGGGTGCCGCGCGCGGGCAGCGCGGTGCCGCTGGGGCCGCCGAGGACGGGGATGGGCGGGATGTCGCCGCCGTGCTCCTCGCGGGGGGTGTCGGGGTTGACGCGGTTGCCGTCCTCGGCCTCGATCTCCTCGACGCTGCGGCCGAGGGGCGGGATGCCGCTGAGCTTGCTGTCGTCCGTCATGCTCCAGTCTGTGCGGGCGCGCGTGGGGTGCGGGTGCGTGGGAGGTCAACGGCCCTTGGGCCTCACTTGAGCGCCTTCGTATCAGATTGCCTGCCTGCTTCACGCGCAGGAATGGCAATTTTCTCCTATTGTCCGCGCCCGGCGTTCCCTACACTGGTCGGGTGACGAAGGCTTCCTACATGCTGCGCGGCACCGCCGCCGCCGACACCCTGCGCGTCCTCGCCGTGGA
>NZ_KI912637.1:264440-265456 GCF_000519345.1 Deinococcus pimensis DSM 21231 | reverse complement strand
GCGCGCGACGCCGTCCGCGCGCGGATGGAGGGGCCGAAGCCCGTCTTCGCGAACCCCACGCCCGTCGAGTACGTCCCCGTGTTCCAGCCCTCCCCGGAGGCCGTGGTGCCCGCGCCCGCGTACGTCACGGCGCCCGCACCCGCGCCCGCCGTTCCCGTCCGTCCCCAGGAGGAAGTCATGACCACGCACGAACAACAGAGAATCGTCGAGAACGCCGTCCAGCAGGCCCGTCAGACCGCCGAGCGCTTCAGCGACGGCGGGACCGAGGACCTGCGCCGCGACCTGCGGCAGAACCACGAGCAGCTCACGGGCCTCGTGGAGCGCCTCCTCGCCCGGCAGGACAAGAGCGCGGACACCGCCGACCTCTCCCTGGCCGTGGAGCGCGCCCTCTCGAAGCGCGACACGACCGCCGAGGTGTCGGCGGCGGTGGAGCAGGCCCTCTCGAAGCGCGACACGTCCGCCGACGTGATCGCGGCGGTGCAGCGCGCCCTCACGAAGGACCTGCCCGCCACCCTGAGGAAGCTCGTCCCGACGCAGGCCGACATCGCGGCGGGCGTGGAGAGCGCCCTCGCGAAGAGCACTCCGAAGGGTCAGGACGTCGCCGTGGTGGTGGAGCGCGCCCTCACGAAGAGCGTCCCGTCGAGCGAGGACGTCGCGGCGGCCGTGGAGAGCGCGCTGGAGTCGCGCCTCGCGAAGCAGGACCTGGGTCTCGCGGCGATCACGGCGGGCCTGGAGCGGCAGAACGAGCGGCTCGACGAGCTGATGGACGGCCTCTCGAACATGCGCATCACGGTGCGTGAGCGCGACCGGGGCGGCTTCCCCTGGGGCCTCGTGCTGCTCGGCGGGCTCGCGTGGTACGCGTGGCGCACCCCCGCGATCCGCGAGCGCATCCAGGGCCTGATCGGTCAGGGCCGCGAGGCCGCGCAGGACGTGGCGCAGAAGGTGCAGGAGGGCGCGCAGGGCCAGCAGGGCGGCCAGGGGCAGGGCCAGCGCAGCCCGACCCAGCTCAACCAGGA
>NZ_KI912637.1:264176-264340 GCF_000519345.1 Deinococcus pimensis DSM 21231 | reverse complement strand
GGGTCAGCAGACGCAGGGTCAGACGTCCGGCGCGCCCGTGAAGGCCGGGAACACCCCGCCCGCCGAGAGCCTCCCGAAGCTCGGCATGCAGACCCCGCAGGACGGGGCGCGTGACCTGACCGGCAGCGCCGCGAGCGGTCCGAAGCCCGTCAGCAACGTGCCCG
>NZ_KI912637.1:262316-264076 GCF_000519345.1 Deinococcus pimensis DSM 21231 | reverse complement strand
CGGACCTCGACCACGCGCGCACCCTGGTCGTCACGGGCGACCTGCTGCGCGCCGCCTCGACCGGGCGGACGGTCACGCCCCGCGCCTGACGCGCCTCACATCCGCCACAGGCCCGGCCACAGCGCGTACAGCACGTGCGCGAGCAGCCAGAAGCCCAGCAGCACCGCGGTGCCCACCCACATGACCTCCCCGAGGTTCATGGGGTGGTCGTGCCGCCGCGCCGCGAGGACCGTCACGACGCCGCCCATCGTCACGAACAACGCCGCGCCCTCCACCCGTCCGAGCAGCACGGCGCACACCCCGATCCCGACGTACGTGAGCGCCACGGCGAACCGCAGCGCCCGCGACCACTCCAGCAACCCGTCCAACGCGCATCACCTCGCCCTGAAATGAGGGACGCCCCACGCGGGCGCGCGGGGCGTCGAGGGGGTCCGGTCAGGGCTCCTAGCGCAGGACGCGCAGGGCCTTGAGGATGGCGATCAGCACGACCGAACCGACGATGCCCCAGACGATGTTCCAGAAGCTGAAGCCGTTCGAGGCGGCCGTGCCGCTCGCGGCGCCGATGCCGAGCAGGTCGCCGAAGATGAGGCGCGCGAGGAACGCGCCGACGATGCCGATGATGATGTTGGCGAGGGCGCCCTGCTGGGCGTCCGTGCGCATGACGATGCTGGCGATCCAGCCGCAGAGGGCTCCGACGAGGATGGCAACGATCCAGGACATGATTCCTCCTTCTGGTGGGGGCCGCGTGGCCGCGTCCCTCCCGGGTCCCGCTTCTTACGTCCTCACGGTAGTCCTTGCGACTGACTCTCATGTGGCGGTTGGTTCAAGGCGCGTGAAGCTACCACCACGTGCAGAGACGCGTCGACGCCCCGGGCATGAGCGAGGGGCCGTCTCCGTGTAAGGTTCTAATCCCCCGTCGGGGTGAAGGACGCTTCCTCGGTGGTCTGCCGCCGCACGAGGCGTTCGAAGGCGTCGACGACGCCGGGGTCGAACTGACGGCCGACCTGGCTGCGGATCTCCGCGAGGGCTTCCTCGCGGGTCCAGGCGCTCTTGTAGGGGCGGGTGTTGACGAGCGCGTCGAAGACGTCGACGACGCTGAAGACGCGCGCGACGAGCGGGATGTCCTCGCCGCGCCGCCCGGTGGGGTAGCCGCCGCCGTCGTAGCGTTCGTGGTGGTGGCGGATGACCTGCCGCGCGAGGGGGTGCAGCGCGGGGATGTGCGCGGTGACGTCGAAGCCGATCTCGGCGTGACGGCGCATGACGTCGTACTCGGAGGCGGTGAGCTTGCCGGGCTTGAGGAGGACCGCGTCGGGCACGGCGAGCTTGCCGAGGTCGTGCAGGTACGCGCCCTGCCGCAGGCCTTCCATCTCGGCGGGGTCGAGGCCGAGTTCCTGCCCGAGGGCGGTGCAGAGCTCCACGACGCGTTCGGTGTGGCCGGACGTCTCGAAGTCGCGGCGCTCCAGGGCGAGGCCGAGCGCGAGGAGGGCGCCCTCGCGGGTCGCCTCGACCTGCCGGACGTGCGCCTCGCGTTCGATGGCCTGCCCGATGAGTTCCGCGGCGCGCACGGCGAGGGCGCTCGCGGCGGCGGGGAGCTTCTCCAGCGGCGTGAACCACACGAAGCGCAGCAGGCCGCAGGGCGTCTGGTTCTGGAAGACGGGCACGGCGACCTGCGCGCGGACGCCCGCGCGGACGAGGTCGTGGACGGCGTAGGGCTCGGCGGGGTAGTCGTTCGTGGCGAGGGGCGGCCCGGCGGGCGCGGC
>NZ_KI912637.1:261335-262216 GCF_000519345.1 Deinococcus pimensis DSM 21231 | reverse complement strand
AACGCCGCCGAGGTGCTGCCGGAGCTCGTGCGGCGCGGCTGGACGCCGGACCTCGTGACGGACCAGACGAGCGCGCACGACCCCATGTGGGGCTACCTGCCGCCCGCCCGCGCCGACGAGGACGTGAACCAGCTTCGCGCCTCGAATCCCGACGAGTACCTCGCGCGGGCCCGTGAGGCGATGGCCGCGCACGTCCGCGCGATCCTCACGCTGCAGCAGCGAGGCGCGGTCGCGTTCGACTACGGCAACAACCTGCGCGAGCAGGCGCGGCTCGCGGGCGTCGCGGACGCCTTCGACTACCCGGGCTTCGTGCCCGCCTTCATCCGCGACTCCTTCTGCGAGGGACGCGGCCCCTTCCGCTGGGTGGCCCCAGCGGCGACGAGGCCGACATCCGCGCGACGGACGCCGCGATGCGCGAGCTCTTCCCCGACGACGCGCGCCTGCAGCACTGGCTCGGCTACGCCGCCGACCACATCGCCTTCCAGGGCCTGCCCGCGCGCATCTGCTGGCTCGGCTACCGCGAGCGCGACCGCGCCGGGCGGCTCTTCAACGAGATGGTCGCGGACGGCCGCCTGAAGGCCCCCGTCGTGATCGGACGCGACCACCTCGACGCGGGCAGCGTGGCGAGCCCCTACCGCGAGACGGAGGCGATGCTCGACGGGTCGGACGCGGTGAGCGACTGGCCCCTGCTGAACTTCGCGACGGGCATCGCGAGCGGCGCGGGCTGGATGAGCTTCCATCACGGCGGCGGCGTCGGGATGGGCTACAGCCAGCACTCGGGCCTCGTGGCGGTCGCGGACGGGAGCGAGGAGGCCGCGCTGCGCCTCTCGCGCTGCCTCACGAACGATCCCGCGATGGGCGTCATCCGCCACGCGGACGCG
>NZ_KI912637.1:198758-261235 GCF_000519345.1 Deinococcus pimensis DSM 21231 | reverse complement strand
AGCGTGCAGCACGACGGGCACGCAGAGGTTCGAGCGGATCTGCCCGAGCTCGCCGTGCCGGGCGTACACCTCGCGGTTCTCCAGCAGACCGCTGGATTCGTCCACGAGGTTGGAGCGGCGCGCGACCTCCGCGCCGCTGATGACGCGCGCCCGCCCGGCCTCCCAGTCGTCCTGCGCGCCGTACCACGCGCGGGACGCCTCGTCGGGCTGGCTGAGGCCGACGAGCGCGTCGGAGAATCCCACCTGCGCGCGCAGGACGAAGTCGCCGCCGCGGCGGACGTACAGGCTGCCCGTCTCGGCGCCCGGCACGGCCGCGACGGCGGCCTCCAGCAGGGCCGTCCAGCCGGACGCGTCGAGGTCGCGGTCGCTCGCGAGCAGCGCGAGGGTGGAGTACACGGCGCGCCGGACGGTCTCGCTCGCGGCGCCCGCCGTGAGCTCCCGTCCGCCCGCGAGGTTCGCGAGGCGACGCGCGGCGCGCCGCTGGGCCTTCTGACGCAGCATCCGTTCGTTCGCGAGGCGCAGCAGGTCGTTCGGGGCGCGCGCCTCACCGGGCAGGTGCGCCACGCCGACGGAGGCGCTCACGCGGTCGAAGCCGCCCGCGCGGGCCCGTTCGAGCGCCTGGAAGACGAGGTCGCGGACGTGCGCCTCGTCCGGAAGGCCTCGTCCGCTCCCACCGTCGTACGGACCGGAGCGGTCCGGTCCTTCTGCCTTGTGCGTTGACGTGGCTCTCCCCTCACGGGGGGACGGCCCCTCGCTCGAGCCTGGGTCACGAACGCGTCTCTCGTCGTAAGGGGAGTCCATCAGCACCACGAACTCGTCCCCGCCGAGGCGGTACGCGCGCCCGTACGACGCGAAGGTGTCGTGCAGGGCGCGCGCGACGGCGCGGATGAGGTCGTCGCCACGCGCGTGGCCGTCGCGGTCGTTGACGGCCTTGAGCTCGTCGATGTCGAGCATGACGAGGTGCACGTCCGGCCCGGCGGCCCTCGCGCCGACCGCGTCGAGGGCCGCGTCGAGCGCGCGGCGGTTCCCGAGTCCCGTGAGCGCGTCCGTGAACGCGAGCCGTTCGAGTTCGCCCATGCGGTCGCGGACGCGGCCCTCGAGCTCCACGTTGCGGCGGCGCAGCTCCAGTTCGTCCAGCACGACCCGCGCGAGGTCCACGAGGGCGCGGCGGTCCTCCTCCGTGAGGGGCGCGCGCGGCGTGACGTCCCCGATGCAGAGCGTCCCGAGCTTCACGCCGTCCTGCGTGACGAGCGGCGCGCCCGCGTAGGAGCGCACGCCCGGCGCGTCCGTCACGAGCGGGTTGTGCGTGAAGCGCTCGTCGAGGGTGGTGTCGGGCACGTCGAGGACGTCCTCGTGGAAGTCCGGCACGACGGCGTGCCTGCAGAAGGACACGTCGTGGCTCAGCTCTCGCTCCGTCCAGCCGTAGCAGGACTTGTGCCACTGCCGCCGCTCGTCCACGAGGCTGACGAGCGCGAACGGCACGCCGAACATGCGCGCCGCGAGCCGCGTGACGCGGTCGAAGGCGTCCTCCGGCGGGGTGTCGAGCACGCCGTAGGAGCGCAGCACCTCCAGCCGCCGCCGTTCGTACGCCGTGTCGGACGCCGCACCCCCGGGCGGGGTGACCTGTTCGTCGGTCGGGGCGGGCTGATCGGGTCGGCTCATCTTGACCTGAGGGTACGCCGTGCGGGGTGATGGACGGATGACGGCTGTCCTCATCATGCGTCATTCCGGACGCGACGAGAAGGGAGAGATGGAAGGGAGGGGGCGTCGGCGTTCTGGCGTCGTACGCTCTGCCGTCGTACGGACCCGAGCGGTCGGGTCCTTCTGCCTCGAGCGCTGACGCGTCTCTGCACTCATGGCGGGAGCGGTCCCTCGCTTGAGCTTGGGCCGCTGGCGCGTCTCAGTAACTTATGGACAGCACCTCGTACGTCACGGTGCGCCGTCCGAGCTCCACGGTGAAGCTCTCCCCCACCTTCCGCATGGGCAGGGCCGCCCCGACGGGACTCTCGCTGCTGATGCGGGGCAGGCCGTCGATCGCGGCGGTCGCCTCGGCGGGACTGACGAGCTGGACGCGCATCTCGCGGCCCGCGGCCTGCTCGCGCAGGGTGACGATGGCGCCGAGGCGGACGTGGTCGGCGGGACCCTCGTCCTCGATGATCACGGCGCGCGCGAGGATGTCCTCGAGGTTCGTGATGCGGTCCTCGATGACCATGACCTCGCGCTGGGCCTCGTCGAGCCCGAGGGATTCCTGTTCGTTGGCTTCGAGCTGCTCCTGGACGGTGAGGCGGGCGTCGTCGAGACGCTGGCGCTCCTGGTTGAGTGCGCGCTGGAGGCGTTCGTAGCCTTCCCGCGTGAGCCGGGTGGTGTCGTTCAAGATGAGTCTCCTGAGCTGGGGTATTGGAGCATTCTGCCACGAACGGAGCGCGAGCGGGTCAGCTTGTGCACACCCGCCGTTTCATGAGATTTGTCACGGATGATCACCGGATGAAGTACCCTGAAGGGACCGGTCATCAGAAGAGACGACGACTCCGGCGGGAACGCCCGGAAGGAAGGGGACCATGGGAAAGACAACGGCTCCATGCGACGTGATCGAGATCGCCCGGACCTTCCGGGACGGCGAGGCCCTCACCGTGGGCGCGGTCGCCTGCCTCCTGCCAGGCGGACGGCCCTGGCGGCTCGTGCGCATCCTCGAAGAGGACGCCGAAACCTTCACTACCGAGAACGGCTACGTCTACGCCCGCGCGGACGGACGCCGCCTCGTGCCCGACAAGCCCTCCCGGGACGAACTGCACGCCCTCACGAGGGAACGCCTCGACTAGCCGACCTCACCTTTCGGGACGCGCCAGTCGAGCGCGTGAATGCCGGTGCTGCCCACGAGGGTGTCCATGGCGCGGTCGAAGATGAGGTAGCGCAGTTCGCTGCGCTCCTCGAAGCGTTCGGCGGCGCCGCGCAGGTGGTCGGTGTAGCCCGCCTCGTCGAGCGGGTGAGCGGCCCAGATCATCCAGGCGCGCAGTTCCGGCAGGGACGCGTGGACGGCGGCGTGCAGGGCCGGGCCGTCCTGGGCGCGGGGCGCGCGGAGGGACAGGCGGGCCGTGTCGATGCGCTCACGGACGTGGGCGGGCGTATGAAGTGGGGTCACGCGGTCAGGGTAGCGCGCGTGGCCGGGGGTCAGAGGCGTTCGCGGGCGCGCAGGGCGTGTCGGGCGGAGAGGCGGGCGCGGCGCTCGCGGAGGGCGCGGCGCAGCAGGGCGTAGCGGTGCAGGGCGTACTGGGTGATCGGGGTCATGAGGTCACTGGGTGAAGATGTCTTGAGTTCACGCTCATTCTCGCGCGGGCGAGCGGCTCTTTCCGTGAGAACTTCCACGGGCGCGATCCAGCCGCCAGTCCCACGTGACCGGCAGGTTCACGCCCATCAGCCTCTACGTTCACAGGAGACGAGGCGCCCGTCCGCCCCGGCGGCGGCGAGCCGTCGCGTCGCCTCCCCTGCCCCGGCGCGCTCACGGAGCCGGGGCAGCGCCCACCTGGGGCGGCCCAGCTTCACCACGCCGGGCCGCAAGTCCTACCCGAGCCGCCGGTTGAGCGGGGACGATCGCCGTGTTGGACGGGTTGTTGCCCGTGGGGATCACCCGCGCGCCCCACTTGGGCGCGCAGCACGTTCACGCTTGAGGGCCGAGCGCACGCGGCCCGCCGGAACGCCGGATCCACCGCCGTGAACTCGTGCCGCACCTCGCGGCCGTCGTCGTGGACGCCGAGGCCGACGAGTCCCACCCAGCGGCCCTCGACGGCCGCGACGAGCTGACCCTGCGGCCGGAACCAGGGCGCGTCGATGATCTCGCGGGCGTACTCCTCGAAGGACGGGAAGTCGTCGCCGTTGCCGGGCAGCAGCGGCGCGAGCCGACGGTTGAGGTCGTACAGGGCGCGGCGCGCGGCGGGCGATCCGCCCGTCTCGTCGAACGAGAGGAGCGTCACCCCGCGCGAGCGGGCGTTCTCCAGGGCGCGGCGCAGGACCTCCCCGTCGGCGTCGTCGACGGACAGGGTCATCGTCACGAAGCGCTGCACCTCGCGAAAGCCGCGCCTCGTGGCGAAGCGCTCGCCGTCCGGCGAGCCGCCGCCCACCCAGGTCGTGAGGGTCTCGGCGCCCACCTCGCGCGAGGCGGCGTCGGCGCGCCGGGCCAGTTCTGACCCCACGCCGCGCCCCCGCGCGTCGGGGCGGACGAACACCTCCGTCTGGAACCACGCCGGGGGGTGCCACGCGGACCGCGCGACGTACGCGTACCCCACCACCNGAGCCGTCCTCCACGGCGAGGACGCGGCGCAGGAACTCCTCGCCGTCCTCGTCGGCGGGCNGGGCCGCCGCGCGGTCCGCGGCGGGCTCCGTGCGCGTCACGGCGTGCAGCCATGCGACGCCCGCGAGGTCGTCGGGCCGGAACGTCCGGTACTCGGTGGGCATGGAGGGCCTCCTGCCGCCGAGCGTAGCAGGCCGGGACGCCCGCGCCCTGGGCCGCCTGGCGTACGCCGCGCGGACGGACCTTCAAGGGACGCGCAACCCCACCCCGCTTGAGCGCCTCACGTCCCGAGGCGTAGGGTCACAGAAATGACCTCCACTGGACCCAACCGCCGCGTGCTGCTCCTCAAGAACCCCAAGTCCGGTCAGGGAAACTCCGACGTGGACGCCTTCGCGGACGTGCTTCGCGCGCGCGGCCACGAGATCGTCGAGCGGCTCCTCGACGATCCCGAACGCAACCCCGAGCACGTCCGCGACGCCCGCGAGTTCGGCACGCTCGTCGCGGCGGGCGGGGACGGCACCGTCAGCAGCATCGCGTACGAGGCGCGCGGCATGGAGGTGCCGCTGCTGGCCTTCCCGGCGGGCACCGCGAACCTCATCGCGCAGAACCTCAACCTCCCCTCGGACGTGGAGGCCCTCGCGGACATCGTGGACGCCGGGCACACCGTGCGCACCGACCTCGCGGAGTGGCAGGCGGGCGACCGACGCTGGGGCTTCACCCTGATCGCCGGGGCGGGCTTCGACGCGCGGATGATCGAGGACAGCGAGGCCCTCAAGCCGAAGCTGGGCGTCGCGGCGTACGTGCTGAGCGCCGTGAAGGAGCTCGCGCCGAAGCAGGTGGACTTCCGCCTCACCCTCGACGGGAAGGTGGTGGAGGCGCGCGGCATGAGCGTGATGTTCGCGAACTTCGGCATGGCGAACTTCCGCCTGCCGCTCACGACGGGCGTGGACCCCTCGGACGGGCGGCTCACGGTGATCGTGATGAAGGGACGCACGGCGCTGAGCCTCCTGCCGACCCTGATCGACAGCGTGCGCGCGCGGCTGGACCTCGGCGACCCGGTGTTCGACGGGAACCTCGAGACGTACGAGTGCCGCGAGGCCCTCCTCGACGCGGACGAGCAGCTGCCGCTGCAGTACGACGGGGAGGTGCTGCACGCCGCGCTCCCGGCGACGGTGCGGGTCCTGCCGGGCGCGGCGCGCTTCCTGACGCTCGCGTCGCACGAGGAGGTCACCACCTGAGCGTCTCCTGAAGGCGCATGTCTTTCGGAAACGGGCCCCGCCTGAACGTGCCGTTCACGGCGTTCACGGTGCGGGCCCGCAGTCTGGGTCATCATGGATGAACGGTCCGCCCACCCGTCCGGCGTGCCCTTCGGGGACGTCATCGCCCGCAACGTCAGCGCCCTCCACGCCCTCCAGGAGCGGGCCGAGCGTGGCCGCAGCCGTCAGGACCGCGTCGCGGACACGGTGACGCGCTTCACGGGCAGCATGGCCTTCGTGTACCTGCACCTGCTGATCATCGGCGGGTGGGTGATCGTGAACCTCGGCCTGCTGGGCGTGCGGCCCTTCGATCCCTTCCCGTTCGGGCTGCTCACCATGGCGGGTTCGCTGGAGGCGATCTTCCTGTCGACGTTCGTGCTGATCAGCCAGAACCGCATGAGCGCCGCCGACGCGCGACGCGCGGAGCTGGACCTGCAGGTGAACATGCTCACCGAGCACGAGCTGACGCAGCTCGTGCGGCTCACGCACGCCATCGCCGAGCACCTCGGCCTTCCCGTGGAGGACGAGGCGCGCGTGCGCGAGGCGATGAACGACGTGCACCCCGAGGAGGTCGCGGAGGTCATGGACCGCGAGCGGCGCGCCTGAGCGGGCGGACGTTCCGTGTAAGGGGCTTGAAGTTCGTGGGGGGAGACGCTCAGGATGACGCCGTAGGCTCCTGGGACTTCGACACGAGGAGGGAACCCCATGGCCAGAGAGATCGAACTGACCCGCGAGGCGTACGAGCAGCTGCAGAAACAGCTGGAGGAGGAGCGCCGCCGCCGTGACGACGCGACCGCCGCGATGGCGGCCGAGCTCGACGACGCCCTCGATCAGGAGGACCGCAGCCTGGAGGCGGCGCAGAACGCGCTGACGGCGCTCGACGCGAGGATCGCCGAGCTGGAGGACGCGCTCGACCGCGCGGTCGTCACGGAGGTGAGGCACGACGGGCACGTGCAGCTCGGCTCGGTCGCGACGCTCCGGGTGGACGGGCGCGAGGAGCGGGTGCGGGTGCAGCTCGTCAGCGCGATCGAGGCGAGCCGTCCGGACGAGGAGGACGCGCCGCGTCATGTCGCGGTGGACAGCCCGACCGGGCAGGCGCTGCGGGGCCGGACGGTCGGGGAGTCCTTCGAGGTGACGGTCGGGGATCACCCGACGCGCTTCACGGTGGAGAGCGTGGAGTAGGAGCCCTGACGGCACGCGAAAACGAAGAACTCCCTCTGAGAGGGAGTTCTTCGCGTTTGGTAGGCCCGAGCGGATTTGAACCGCTGACCCCTACCGTGTCAAATTGACCAAACCCATCCTACCACTTCCCACACAAGTGCAAGAACGCCCTCCTGGAGGGCGTTCTCTCGTTCTGCCCTCCCCTCCCGGCCCAGCTCAGCCCACCCTTTCCCAAGCGCTATTGCACACCTACTGCACACACCCCACCCGGCTATGGAGTCCGGTTGAGCCGACTGTTGATGCCTTGTCGAAGGCGACTACTGCACACGAGAGAAGATCAGCGTATCCCTGAGCTGCGAGGAGTCGTGCGCGGCCACATCGTCGTTGATCAGGGTGGCGTCCAAGGTGTACCCGGCCCGCTGGGCGACCGCTCGACTTCGAACGTTCTGAGCGTCACATCGGATCTCCACGCGACGGAACCTGAGATCCTTCTGAGCGTATTCCGTCAGGGCGATTACCGCCTCTGTCACGAGCCCTCGCCCGGCAAATCGCGTGTCCACCCAGTACCCTATTTCTCCTTTGGGAACACGCCAGTTCAGGTTGTGGATGCCGGTGCTTCCCACAAGCGTCTCCGTGGTGCGGTCGAAGATGAGGTAGCGCAGTTCAGTACGAGCCTGGAAGCGTTCGGCGGCGTCGCGGAGGTGGTCGATGTAACCCAACTCGTCGAGGGGGCTCGCGGCCCAGATCATCCAGGCGCGCAGTTCGGGCAGGGACGCGTGGACGGCGGCGTGCAGGGCGGGGCCGTTCTCCGCACAGGGCGCTCGGAGGGAGAGGCGGGCTGTGTCAATGCGTTCCGCCACGTGAGGGCGTGGGTCGTTGGGAGTCACGAGGTCAGATTAGAACGCATCCCGACACTGTGCGGCGCTCTCTGGAGGCAGGCTAGCCAAGTCGATCCCCAGCTTGGAAGTGCGTTGTTCGCTCGGTGTCGTACTGCCCGTTCTTAGTCCCGTTAATGCGGTTGCCCTGTAACGCTGAGGGTGTACGTTGGAGTTGACGTTCGTTCACACTTCGGGAGATCGGTGGGCCCAAGAGGCCGTTCAGTAACCGGAAGGAACAAACGGCACGCTGAGTTGTGACCTCGCACCAGGAGTGGTCGCTTGACGACGGGACTATCCGTGTGGGCGACTCAGCGTGCCGTTAGGACACAAGGGAGTGTACGGGCTCCCAGAGCGCTCTTTGGAGCGTACGGAGCGATCTTCACACCAATGGTCGTTACGGCGTAGTAGGGGCAGGTTGGTGTACCGTTACCGGAAGTCATTCCGCAGGTTCGCACTGGCGAGGTGCATCATGACGGAAGTGTTCGTAGGCATTGACGTGGGCAAGACCTGGCTTGACGTCGCCGTTCGTCCCTCCTCTGAAACGTGGCGGGTACCGAACAACCCGCTAGGCACTGGGGCGCTCGCTGCTCACCTCGCGGCTTTTTCCCCCGCGCTGATCGTGCTCGAATCGACCGGTGGGTACGAACGGCTCGTCGTCGCCGCCCTCAGAGAGCAAACGATGCCGGTCGTTGTAGCGCACGGTTGGCACGTCCGACAATTCGCGCGTGGCATCGGGCACCAAGCCAAGACGGACCGCATTGACGCCTTGGTACTCGCTCGGTACGCCGAGCAGGTCCGGCCGCCCATCCGGGAAAAGCCCGACGCGTACGTGGAAGTGTTGCGTGCCCTTGTTGTTCGTCGGTTCCAGGTGCAGAACTTCCGGCTCGCCGAGCTGAAACGCCTGCAAGTGGCCGAGGAGCAGGTCATTCGTGAGTCCTTGGAGACGTCCATCGCCTTTATGCGAAGCGTGGAGAAAAACTTGGACGCTTCGATCAGAAAGTGCGTGCGTGGAGATGAGGTGGCGGCAGTTCGGTATGGCGTTCTGACGAGCGCTCCGGGGGTCGGACCGACGTTGGCGGTGACGTTGCTGGCACTGCTGCCCGAGCTGGGGCGATTGTCGGAACGTCAGGTGGCCGCGCTGGTCGGAGTGGCGCCCATCAATGTGGAGAGCGGCGTGAAGACTGAACGATCACGGATTCATGGTGGGCGCTCAAGGGTGCGGTCAATGCTAGACATGTCCACTTTGACCGCGGTGCGGTGCAACCCGGAGATCCGCAAGGTGTACGTCAATTTGCTGGCGCGTGGGAAGACGCCACGTGTGGCACTCATAGCGTGTATGAGGCGACTGCTCGTGAAGTTGAACGCGATGGCGCGTGACAACACTCCTTGGCGAGCGGAGTCTCGAAACGTATGATTGCGAGATCCAAACTCGCCTCTCGGCGGTTTTTCCTCCGTACGTGTTGGATGCGTCGGACCAACGTAGCGGTCGTGCCGCTTGGCGGGTGAAAAATGAGGCTGATTCCAGACTCAGGCTTCGGGTACTCGTTGCGCCGTGAGGACGCTTCCCTTCCCAAAGCCATCTGGGCCGTGAGGTTTCGGTACTCATCCAAAAAGTGTCACCACACCACAGACGTGAGTTTTCTGGCCTAAGCGTGAAGTAAGCTTGGAGAAGCCGAGTGAAGGTGATACGTCCATCCGCCGATTGCGGAAACGCCGGAGAAGGGTAGCCATGTCAAAAACAGCAACGCAGTGCGACGTTATCGAGATAGCTCGAACCTTCCGCTATTCAGAAGACCTCACCGTGGGTAGCATCGCCTGCCTCCTGCGTGGCGGACGCCCCTGGCGGCTCGTACGCATCCTTGAGGCAGATGCCGAAACTCTCACGACGGAGAATGGGTACGTTTACGCTCGCGACGGCGGTAGACGTCTCGTACCGAACAAGCCTTCACGTGACGAGCTTCACGCCCTCACGAGAGACCGTCTCGACTACATGCTCGTTCTGGAATTCGTAGAGCGCGCCGCAAAACTCCACCTCGGAGGTGCAGACAGCCCGGAAATTCGGCGTCTCTTGCCTCTTGCATTGAACTACTTTGAGCTGACCTCGGCATAAGGTAGCGAGTGCTAAGTGGTGCGTCCGGCAAGTTCGGTAGGATGAAGGGGAAACGGAGGTCCGGTATGCCCGTCCGCGTCCGCCCCGTCACCGATGACGAGCTCGAAGCCCTCACCCGGCTCGCTCGCGCCCGCAAAGCTGCCGCCGGGAAAGTCCGTCGCGCCCAGATCATCCTCGCGTCCCACGGAGGACACAGCGTCAAGGTCATCTGCGAGCAACTGCACGCCAACGACAACACCGTCTGCTTCTGGATCCACCGCTTCAACCGCCTCGGTCTGCCTGGTCTTGAGGAAGGACTACGCTCCGGACGACCTCCCACCTACACCCCCGAAGAGATGAGCATCGCCATCAGCACAGCCCTCACGCCGCCCGAACAGCTCGACCTGCCCTTTCATTCGTGGACGCTCGACCGGCTCGTCGCGTATCTCAACGACGTCAAGGGCATCGGAATTCGACGCAGCCGCGTCAGTGAGGTGTTCCGGCGCGAAGGACTGCGCTGGCATCAGGAAGAAACATGGTTCGGGGAGCGCGTCGACCCGGACTTCGCCAAAAAAAGGGGGCCATCGAGCGGCTCTACACTCAGGCGCCCGAACACAGCGTCGTGATCTGCGTAGACGAGATGGGCCCACAGGCGGTCAAGAGCTATCGAGGCCAGCGATTGGTACGGCCAGCCGCGCCGCGAGCTCAGCGCGCCAAACAGCAGGCGGACTACGGTCGCCGGGACGTGGCAGGGTTCGTGTTTGGCGCGCTTCAACCCACGACAGGCGAGGTGTTTACGCACACGTACGAACGTCGGACCATGGGGAACTTTGCCGACTTCCTGGAGCGTCTCGAAGCCTGGGTGCCGCAGGCGTTCGAGCGGGTGTACGTGGTGCTGGACAACTTGGCGGCGCATCGGAGTGCGGACGTGCTGCTGTTCAATCTCGCGTATCCACGGTGGGAATTCGTGTTTCAACCGAAGCGCGCAGGATACCTGAACCTGATCGAGCCGTGGTGGAAGACCTTGAAGTCGTTGGCGCTCAAGGGGCGGCGCTTCGAGGCGTGGGGGGAGATCGAAGCGGCGGTGCGGGCGGCTACCTTGTACTGGAATGCGCACCGCCGCCCGTACGTGTGGGGGCGGCGGAGACGGCATCGGGTGCCTCGTCGCTTTGGGTTCGCGTCACCGCCAGGATCCTGCCTTATTTAGCGGACGCACCACTAAGTTCGCCGAACAAAAAGCTTGACCGCAAAAAGCTACTCGGGAGCCGTCCGTGGGTAGTAACGCACGCCCTCCACCTCTGGCCACAAGTACCCCACGAATCAGACTTCCCTCAGGCCCTGCGCCTCCAGCAGCTCAGCTGTCTCCAGCCCGGATTGCATAAGCCAATCAAGCCCAGACGGAACGGCACCCGCGCGAACACACGCTGCCCAAAGCCTGCCAGCCACGCCTCAACTCGCTGGACCTGAACGTCATGCGTACTGCGCGCTTCCTCAGGGTCCCAAAACGCGTTGCCCGCTTCTGGGAAGGCTCGACCCAAGGCCGCGGCTGGAAACGGAAAGTTCAGCCTGTCCGCCCCGCCTTCCTCTCGGACTACGCGGACGGCACAAGGCACCACGACCAAGTCCGCGAAGCGCACCAAGCCACGCGCCGACTGGGCGAGTGGATCTACATAATGTGCACGAAGCCAGGGTTGCACGTCGGGCTCGCGTTCCTGCTCGACATACACGCTCTCCACATCCGGATGTGACCATAGCACCTCGAAGGCTGTGCGTAAGCGCGCGTCATTGGGCGGGCCGAGTTCGAGCGCCAACTCGAAGTAGCCGCCGGACCGGGCGTCGGGAACTGTGAATACGTTCAGCATGCCTCACGATTGGTCAGGGCACGCACCCATGATGCTACCGGCGCAGACAGACCACCGCGCAGGCCAACAACAGCAAGGCGAGATGAACGTCTGCTCGGCGTTCGTAGCGCAGCTTGAGCCGTTTGAACCGGTTGAGCCAACTCAAGGTGGGCTCAAGCGGTGCCGTCCCAGGGTGCTGCTCGACTCGACCCCACGTCGAGCGATGCGCGGCCTGATCCCCCGTTTCCAGTAGGCATGACGACAGCGTCGGTCGTCGTATCCTTTGTCCGCGTGGAGTTTGAGCGATCGTCGTTGTAGTCGGCCACAGCGACCATTCCGTATGCCGACCACAGCGTCTAGAACAGGTTCGAACATGCGGCGATCGTGGACGTTCGCAGCGGAGACGACGACCGCTAGGGGAACGCCATGACCGTCGACCACGAGGTGGCGCGTGCAGCCGAGTTTGCCTCGGTTGATGGGGTCCGGACTGATGTCCTGCCCACCGCAGGGTGAGGCGACGATCGCGGAGTCGAGGCAGGCGCGTGAAGTCGAGTTGACCCTGCGTATGGAGGTGTTCAAGGAGGTGGCGGTGCAACGCTGCCCATACGCCTGCCTACTGCCAGTCACGTATACGACGCTAGCGGGTCGTGCCGCTGCCGCAACCAAGCGCCATGGGCAAGTGATGCCAGTCGATGCCGGTCTTACTGACACCGGCAGAAGTAGGTTGTTCGCCAGGGCGACATCGTCAGGCGGACCACCAACTTCCTGCCACAATGCCGACATGGGCATCGCGCATACCGTCAGCACCCTGGCTGACGTCGTTCTCACCGCATCGCTGCCTCTAACGGCTGACCACCAGCTCGTCCTGCACCTCTTCCGGCTGATGCCTCAGTACCTAAAGTACGGCGATCTGTCGTGTTGGGACCGCGCCTGCATGGAAGTCATCGGCGACGATGTATCCCCACAGGAACAGCTGATCTGGTCCATCTTCGACTTTGCTCGCACGAATCTCTACACTGCTCACAACGCGGACTACACCCAAGACGCCTGGAACGACGTCCTGACCGAGTTCGACAAGCACGGCCTCCCCGCACCGCCCCTCCTGCCGGGCGCCCTTGACGACTGGTAGCTTCCCGTCACACATGCAGCCAGGACGACACCAGGCGCAGTTGCCGTACCCGATGCCATCCACGTCCCCAGTGACGGCGCAATTCATGCAGTGTTCGACAGCAGACGTTTCCCAGAATGTTGCGTTTGACGTACGCCCACAGCAACTCCACGGGATTGCACTCAGGGGCGTAGGCGGGCAGGAACACCAGGGACAGCCTGGGCTCACTCAGGACGAACGCTTGCACACACTTCGCCCGGTGGATGGCCGCGCGATCGAGGACCACCGTGACCTCACCTGCGACGTGACGCAACAGGTGTCGAAGGAACGCGACGACATCCACGCCATAGACCGCGTGCTCATGGGTGCGCTGAAAAAGTCTGCCGTCGCTGCTGAGCGCCGCGATGATCGAGAGGCTCTTCCAATCCAGCTTGGTCGCCACGGTCGGCGTCTGTCCGCGGGGCGCACAAGTCTTGACGACAGTGGTCTTCAGGCTGCTGCCCGTCTCATCGAGATACACCAGGGTCGCTCCGGTTTCCCGGACTTTTTTTCAAGGGCCGGACGGGTCACATGCAGCCACTTTTCAATGACCGCTTCATCACGCTCGATGGCGCGCTTCTGGGGCTTCTGATAGGACCAGCCGAGCGCGCGCAGCAACTTCCGAACGTGATCAGGGTGGTACCACACGCCGAATTCACGCCCGATGAGGTCACGAACGCGACGGCTCGTCCACTGAGCGTTGGTATGCTGCTGAGCCATCGCGCCGTTCTGAAGTAGCTCGATCAGATGTCGACGCTGGATGTCATCCAGCCGTGGGGGACGGCCGCTTGAGACCGTTGCACGGAATGCGGCGACCCCACCCTCATGGAACCGCTTGGTCCACGCCTGGATGGTGGTGACGGTAACGCCAAAAAGCGCGGCCAAGTCGCGTTGAGAATAATGTCCTTGTCGGATGAGAGATGCTGCGGCGTAGCGGCGTTGTTCGAGTTGCGGTCGGGTCAGGAGCGTGGGGCGCCAGGAGTCGTTCATCCGCTGACCGTACGCGCCTGCCATGAGACTTTTGCCGACCTCAGTAAGACGAAAAGAATACCGATGAGAGCCGCACGATCAGGGATGCGTGGTCGGCCTCGCGGGAACGTGGGGTGTGCTGGCAGGATAGGTTCGATAGCCGCCCAAAGATCGTCAGGAACGGTGGGAACGAGCATCCGGGCAGGCTACGGGCAGTTCATTATTGTTCGGCGGTCTAGGCACCAAGCTCTGACTCGGCCCGGGAGGCACGACCTTCAAATACCTTGCGAACACCCCATCAAGGGCGGCAGCTCGGTGTTCGTCGCGCCGTTCCAGCCAACCACTACGTACTACGCGGACAGCGTCGCGGGCGACGACACGAACACCGGGACGGAGGCCGCGCCGTTCACAACCATCGGGCGCATCACGAACATGTCAGACCTGCCGCATAAAACCGCGATCCACCCCCAGCGCAGCAGGCCCTTCACGGAGACGGCGTACTACGCGCACAGCAAGCTGAGGATGGAGTCGTACGGGAACGACCCTTATCCCGTCATCGAGTGCGGGGAGATCGTGACCGACTCGACGAAAGCGTCCAGCCCGATGACGTACATCCTCACGGACGTCACCGGGAACGTCCTCAACAGCGGGAAGTTCGCGGGTGGCAACGCGAGCAAGTAGACACTCTCTACCGCATGGAGCCTCATCACAGCGACGGGTGAGGGCGGCGCGTACCGATGATCTAATCGGAGGGGCTGAGGGCGTACCTATACTGAGGCATGCCGCTCATGCCTCTCACGTTGCTCCTGGCGCTCCTTTCATGGCGGCTCCCAGCGTTGCTATATGGACAAACCCCTCCCTTCATCCCAGTCCTCGCGCTGACGTTCCTGCCGATCGTGGTGGATCTGTTCGCTCGACTCGTCATCATCCGCCGTCCGTTGCGTGTGAGTCCGTCAGGCACGTTGTGGGGTGGGACGTTCGTGGCGCTGTTCGCGATCGCCAGTGCCCGCAGTGATTTGATCAGCGGCGGCGCGTTGATCATTACGCTCGCTCAACTCACGGTGATGCTGTACTGCGCGGCCATCATGGCGGGTATGACGCGGGAGCGGGCGCTGAACGATCTGTATCACGCCATGGGCGCGTTCGTGCTGATCAACCTCGTGTTGCGATTCGGTCTGGGAATGTCGGGGAGTGGCGTCGTGCTCTACGAGCAGTACGGCGCCGCTACCCTACTGAGCTCACTGGGCGTCGGATCCACCCGCGTGCTGTTCCCACTCGCGGGCGGGCTGAACAATTTCGCAGTCACCGCGGGTCTGGTGCTCGCCGCGTCCCTCTACCAGCTCGTCAGCCGGACGGCGGCCAACCAGTGGGTCACCGTCATGTACGCGCTGGGGGCTTTCACAGCCTGCCTGTTCGTGGATTCCCGCGCAGCGCTGGCCCTGGCTGCCGTGCCCGCCGCACTGGCATGGATGGCGTCATGGCGGCGAATCAACGTGAAGCCATTCGTAGCGACCGCGGCGTGTGCGGTGGCGCTGCTGATCCCGTGGCTGTACGTAGCCGTGGGTCAACTGCTGGGCGGCCTGACGTGGCTGCAGTCGTTCGCTCGTAATCCTGACGACCTCACCACTCTCTCCAACCGTGCGTACATCTGGTCCGACACCACCGCCTACTTGTTGGAGCACTCGTCCGAGGCCCTGGTGGGATGGGGCGCGTACGGACAGACCCTAACCGGTGTGGTGTACATGTATGCCAATCGGCTGTCCAGTTTTGCCAACATTGAGTTCACGAGCGTTCACAACTCGCTGTTGCAACTCGTGTACGACATGGGGGTGCTGGGGACTGGAGGAGTGCTGCTAGTGCTGTACCGCACCATCGCGTCGTCGCGCGGAATGGAGTTCGCGTTGGCGCTGTACATCGTCCTAGCTGGCATCACGGAAGCCACCATCGGTCCGTTCAACTTGGAGGTGCTGCTGGTCATGACGGTGCTCACTACCTTGACCGGGATAGCGCGCACGCATTGGAGAGAGCAGCCATCGGCATTACCAACTGCCTAACAGCACCAAGTGTCGGCCGCACAGCAATAAGCCAGACTGTCTCTGGTGTGGGGTCTTATTCATCGCGATGAGTTTAGGTCCCTCACGCCAATACTTCACCCGTCCGAAGTCATTGGCGTAATTGTGGGTAGACGGTTCTGCTGTAACCAGTCGTCCTGCCGCTTACGTGACGGTTCCATCGCTCTCACCTAACGCGGGAACGGCGTGTACTTCTGACCGCCGTTCCCGCGCAGTTTCGCGTATTTCAGACTCGTGTGGCGACAAGCATCGCCAGCAACCCGGACGTGAGCATGATCGCCGCGGTGACGAGCCACTCGCGTAGGGCCGGGCGGAGGGACAGCACCGTGTTCATTCTTCGCCACATGAGAAAAATGTAACACGAAAACGAGTGCCTTGGGGCGAAAGGTGAAGCATCCACGTTTTTGGACGTGCGAGTACTCCTGGCCTGACGTACACGGTAAATCTGCCGTCTGCGACGCAATCTTATGTTAGATTCTCCACAGGCTCTCATGAAGGGCTCTTAACTAGGTGGACGAACAAGTGAGTAACATCTGTAGCAGAGGTGAAGGTCGGTAGGCATCCTCCGGTACTCACCCGAAGGTTAAACGAGAACACCAGTCCCCAGGACGTAGGCACCTTCTCCCCTTCCACTTCACTTCCTCCTTCCGAGAAAGAGCGCCACCGCGCCCGAAAGGACTACTGTGCAGGACTTCAAGCCTCTCAACGTCACCATCGTCGGTACCGGCTACGTCGGCCTCGGCACCGCCGTCATGCTCGCTGCGCTCGGTCACCGCGTCACTGGTCTCGACGTGGACCCCGCCAAGATCGCCATGCTCGAACGCCGTGAGCTCCCCATCTACGAGCCCGGCCTCGACCTCCTCATGGCGGACGCAGCAGGCAACCTGCGCTGGACCACTGATTACGCGAGCGCCATCCCCGACGCCGACATCATCTTCATCTGCGTTGGCACGCCGCCCCTCGCGGACGGTCGCCCCAACCTCGCGTATGTGGAGAGCGCTGCGCGCTCCATCGCACAGCACCTCAATGGGAAGCCACAGGTCATCGTCAACAAAAGCACCGTGCCCATTGGGACCGGCGACTGGGTCGCGCGTATCATCGAGGAGCACGCCAACCGCGCCCACGAGAACCGCTACTTCGTCGTGAGCAATCCGGAGTTCCTGCGCGAGGGCACGGCGCTGCACGACAGCCTGTACCCTGATCGCATCGTGCTCGGCGGGCACCCCTTCGCTCTGGGGCGCATGCGGGAGCTCTACGCGCCCCTGATCCTCCAGACCTTCCCTGCCCCCCACTACGTCCCCCGTCCGGTGGAGTACACCGTGCCCGCCGTCGTGGAGACCACCCTCACGAGCGCGGAGATGATCAAGTACGCCGCGAACGCCTTCCTGGCCCTCAAGATCAGCTTCGCGAACGAGATCGCCGGGCTGTGCGAGCGTGTAGGCGCGGATATCGAGCAGGTCGCGAGCGGCATCGGGCACGACAAGAGAATTGGTCACCGCTTCCTCGCCGCCGGTGCGGGCTGGGGCGGTTCGTGCTTCGGCAAGGACACCAGCGCCCTCGTGAGCACCGGTGCCGACTACGGCTACGACATGCCGATCCTGCGCGCTGCCGTGAACGTCAACCAGCGTCAGCGGGGCGTTGTGCTGGAGAAGCTCCAGAAGCACCTGCGCCTCCTCAAGGGCAAGCGCGTCGCGGTGCTCGGCATGGCCTTCAAGCCCGACACCGACGATCTGCGCGACGCGCCCGCCCACGACTTCATCGCCCGCCTGAACCAGCTCGGCGCGACCGTCGTGGCGCACGACCCTATCGCGATCGAACGTGCCCGGCGCGAGTGGAGCCACCTGAGCTACGCGGAGGCGTCCTCGGCCGAAGCGGCCCTGCACGGCGCGGACGCGGTCATTGTAGCCACCGAGTGGAAGCAGTATCGCGACCTCGACTGGAACCGCGCCGTTCGCGCGATGCGCTCCCCTGTCCTAATCGACGCGCGCAATGTCATCCGAGAGGTGCTTGCCGCGCCCGCCATAGTGGAGCAGATCGGCCGCGAGCTCGTGGAGACTGCTGACGAGGTGTACGCGTGAGGATCCTGATCACGGGAAGCGCGGGCTTTGTCGGGAGTCACCTTGTCGAACGCTTCCTCACCGAGGGTCACACCGTCGTCGGCGTGGACAACTACCTCAGCGGGCAGCGGCGGAACACAGAGTTGTTCCTGTCGCACCCCGCGTTCCGGTTCATCGAGGCCGACGTCAGCACCGCCATCCCCTACGACGGTGAGAAGCTCGACTGGGTGCTGCACTTCGCCAGTCCCGCCAGCCCCCCCCACTACCAGCAGTTCCCCATCGAGACCCTGATGGTCGGCGCGCAAGGCACCCAGCACGCCTTGGAGCTCGCTCACGCGCACGGCGCCGGCTTCCTTCTCGCCAGTACCAGCGAGGTCTACGGCGATCCGCTGGTGCACCCCCAACCCGAAAGCTACTGGGGGCACGTCAACCCCAACGGCGTGCGCTCGTGCTACGACGAGGCCAAACGCTACGCCGAGGCGATCACCATGGCCTACCACCGCGCGCGGGGAGTGAACACCCGGATCATCCGGATCTTCAACACGTACGGGCCGCGGATGCGGCACGACGACGGGCGGGTCGTGACGAACTTCATCCATCAGGCGTTGCGGGGCGAGGCGCTCACGGTTTACGGGGACGGCTCGCAGACCCGCAGCTTCCAGTTCGTGGAGGACCTGGTGGAGGGGATCGTGCGGCTGATGGGCGTGGCGTATCACGAGCCGGTGAACCTGGGCAACCCGGACGAGTACACGATCGTGCAGTTCGCAGAGTTGATTCGAAGTCGCATCAACCCGACTCTCGACATTGTGTTTGAGCCAATGCCACAGGACGATCCGAAACAGCGTAAGCCGGATAATGAACTGGCCAAGAAACTGCTGGATTGGAAGCCTAACGTGCCCCTGGCTACCGGGCTGGAGGTCACAGTTCGTTACTTCCAAGATCTAACGAGAGTGTTGATCTGATACCTTCCATCCCGCCGCCTTAAATCAGTGTTGTTGTCCGGTTTCGCGACGAGTTACCACAAATCCATGCTAGGTCGACGAGCACTCTTCTGTTCAAGTCTCAGAACTGACCTTCCTCTAGGAGCAGAACGCTCCTCGCGCGTCAAGGAGAAATACGTGAACACCGCCCCACCTCGTATCGTAGCCCTGCTTCCTATGAAACACACCAGCGAACGCGTCCCTGGCAAGAACTACCGTGATTTCCACGGACTACCGCTGTTCAAGCACGTTCTCAGGACCCTCCAGTCGTGCGTGTCGATCTCCGAGATCGTGATCGACACGGACTCCGAGGTAATTTCTAGCCTTGCCACAGGCGAGAAAAAGGTTCGCGTTGTGCGCCGTCCCGAGCATCTTCTTGGCGGGCACGTCCCTATGAATGCCATCATTGAACACGACATCAAGCTGGTGGAGGCCGACTATTACTTCCAGACGCACTCCACCAACCCATTGTTGCGTTCCTCAACAATTTCGACCTTCATCTCCCGCTTTCTGGCTGCCCAGGACCAGCACGATACGGCCTTCACGGTGACCGAGCGCAAGCAACGCTTCTGGACTCACCTGGCCCGAGCCGTCAATCACGATCCCGCGGTGCTGCTCAACACACAGGACCTGCAGGGCCTGATGGAGGAGAACAGTTGCGGCTACCTCTTCTCTGCGGAAACGTTTCTGCGAAAGCACAACCGTATTGGCGACCGTCCTATGCTGTTTTCCATTGACCCCATCGAAAGTGTCGATATCGATACTGAGCAAGACTTCCTGATCGCCCAGGCGATTTACTCCATCGTGAGTCGGGAGGCGGTGAAGTGAAGGTGCTTGTGACCTGCCCGCCTATGGTGAGACAGTTTGAGGTACTCGCACCGCAACTGAGTGTCTTCCCATTTGAATTCGTCTGCGCCGAGGTCGTGCAGACAATGACAGAGGAGCAGCTTATGGACCTGCTACCCCAATATGATGGGTGGATCATCGGTGATGATCCCGCGACGGGCCGGGTATTTGAGGCGGGCAGGCGAGGCCGTCTGCGCGCCGCCGTGAAGTGGGGCGTCGGTACGGACAACGTGGACTTCGTTGGTGCACGAGCGAGTGCGATACCTGTGGTTAACACGCCCAATGCCTTCGGGCGAGAAGTGGCTGACCTCGCGATGTGCTACGTCACGATGCTCTCTCGTCAGGTTCACGTTGTCGATGCAGCCGTCAAGGGTGGAGGATGGGTAAAACCTGCAGGAGGCTCGCTCGCTGGCAAGACTGTCGCGCTCGTCGGTTATGGAGATATCGGCATGAACATCGCGCGCCGCCTCAAGGCCGCCGACATGCGCGTACACGTCTACGATCCATACACCCGGTTGGCACTCGACTATGCGGATGAGGCGCTGACTTGGCCGTCACGTGTCGATGAGGCGGATTTCATCGTCCTTGCCTGCGCCTTGACCGCTCAGAACCGGCACCTGATAGACACTTCTCTCCTTACATCGGCTAAGCCGGGCGTTCACGTCATCAACGTCTCTCGCGGTCCGCTGATTGACGAGAAGGCGCTCGTTGCGGCGCTGCGAGACGGTGTTGTGGCCAGTGCCGCGCTCGACGTCTTCGAAGTCGAGCCTCTGCCAGTGAGCGCTTCGCTCCGTGAGTTCGGTGATCGTTGCGTGTTCGGTTCGCACAACGCCTCCAATACGCGTGAGGCTGTGCTCAACACCAGCCTCACAGCGGTTCGCCGTCTTCACGAGCTCATGATCGGGGAGGGCGTCGTCAATGCGTGATCAGGTCTATGTCGTCACGGGGGCCAGTGGTGGTATTGGCCGGGCGACCGTTACCCGACTCAAGCAGTACGGCTGCAAGGTGATCGGCATCGATATTCGTGAGCCAGATGGGACGGATGCAGACGCTTTCTACGTCCACGACTCGGCAGACGAGGAGGCTATCTGCGAGACCGTGCACGACGTGGAGCAGCGTTTTGGCAACATCAGCGGCGTGGTAATTAATGCCGCCATACAGCTCAACAAGACGATCTTGCAGACCACGCATGCCGAGTGGCGCGAGGTTCAGCGTGTGAACGTCGACTCCCTGTTTGTCTGGCTCAAATGCGCCCAAACCTCGCTCAGCCTCACTAAGGGTGCTGTGGTTGCCATCAGCTCAGTGCATGCCATCGCGACCACGCCGACCATCGCCGCTTATGCGGCGTCTAAGGGCGCGATGATGGCGCTCGTCCGCGCGGCTGCCCTCGAGTTGGCCCCGTTGGGCATCCGGGTGAATGCCGTTCTCCCTGGGGCAACCGACACGCCTATGCTCCGTCACGGTTTCGAGCGGGGTCAGCACGAGGGCGGCACCGTACAGCACCAACTCGATCAGCTAGCAGGCAAGCATCCGCTAAAGCGCATCGCCTGTCCCACGGAAATTGCCGAAGCCTGCTCGTTCCTGCTTGATGGAACGAAGTCAGGCTTCATCACCGGTCAGGGCCTCGTGGTTGACGGTGGAGCCACGATTAAGTTGAGTACCGAATGACCACGACAATAAAATCCGCCTTTAAACAGATCGTTGCCGACAGCGCTCCAGGCGCGCTCCAACTGGCTCGTCAGCTCAAGATCGCTCATGGGTCCCGCCAGCTGGCTCTGGCTCATCCCCAGACTCGGGAGGGCCTGGAGCAGTTGCGTGACCGTTATCGGGGCAAGCGCTGCTTCATCATGGGTAATGGCCCCAGCCTGTCGAAGATGAATTTAAGCCCCTTGAAGGACGAGTACACCTTCGGCCTGAACCGCATCTACCTGATGGCCGAACGCATGGGCTGGTCACCGAGCTTCTATGTCTGCGTCAACGACCTTGTGCTCGAGCAGTGCGCCAGTGAGATATCTAGGATCGAAAGCCCCAAGTTTATCTCCTCCAAAGGACGGCGCCACTTTGCATCTCTACCCATGCGCGATATCCACTGGTTGCAGCCTCGTGCTATTGAAGTAAACGCAGGCATTACGCCGCATGGCCCTTGGCATTACGGCACCTGGGAGGGCGGCACTGTGACGTACGTCGCTCTGCAGCTCGCCTACCATATGGGTTTCGAGACGGTCATACTCATCGGCGTCGATCATCACTTCACCACTAAAGGCACTCCTCATGCCGTCGTGACTACCTCTGCTGAAGGAGATCCGAACCACTTCGACAAGGGCTACTTTGGTACGGGTTTCCGCTGGCAGCTTCCCGATCTGCCCATGTCCGAACTCGCCTATTCGATGGCGAAGTACAACTTCGAGATGGACCGTCGCGTCGTGGTCGACGCGACGGTCGGTGGTGCACTGACGATCTTCCCCAAGGTGGAGTTCGAGTCACTCTTCAAATGACTCCGATGATGCCTCATGCCTTGAGTCTTCTTAAAGACGGTCCGCACGGAGCATGCGACGCCGGACCTAGTTCGTACAAATTTTTGCGACGTGGAGAGAGCTTCCGGCAAATCACTGCTGCAAATCTCACTCTGGAAGGCACACCGTGACGCACTCCCTTCGTCTACAGTTGCTGGTGCGCCGCGCAGCGAACTCCGGTACGATCGCTACTTGGTTCAGCTTTGTCAGTCGTACGCTTTCACTGTTCGTTGTGCTGCCCGCCATTCTCCAGCTCTTTAGCACAGCGCAGATCAATCTCTGGTACCTGTTGCTCTCCTTCTTGACTTTCGCTGCTGCCTTCGACTTCGGGTTTAGTCCGACCTTCGTTCGCCTGCTCTCCTATCGGCAGGGTACCTCCAAGGAGCCGGGCACTACACGAGGCGAACGACGCGAACTGACCAGAGTCATGCGGCGGCTCTATCGAGTGATCGCCATGGTTGCCTTGTTATTCTCGGCTACCATTGGCACTCTGTTTATCGCAAGTAAGATCACGGCGTTTGGCGGTGCCCAGCCAGTGTACTGGTCCTTGTGGGCGCTGTGTATGTGCTCGGTAGCGCTATCGCTGTACGCTGGCTTCTACTCCTCACTGATGGTGGGCAATGGGAAGCTCGTTGCGCAAAAACGGCTTGAGGCGGCTCTATACACGGTGTTTGTGCTTGCCACCATTGTCGCAACTTATCTCTTTAAGAATTTCGCGCTCTCGTTCCTGCTCTTCCAGGCTCCTGGAGTGCTGTTGTTCTTCATCTACCGCGCCTTCGTACGGCGCGACGAGGATCTCAGCTTTCTGCTAACTAGCACGGACGAGGCCGCCAAACGTGACTTGGTGCGAGAAGTCTTGCAGACCTCATGGCGCTCAGGCGTGGGCGTAATCTTCTCCAATGGAATTCTCCAGCTCAGCCCGGTCATCTACTCGCTGTTTGTTGGTGATCACCAAAGCGCGGCCTACGCCCTGTCACTGCGTCTGCTCAGCACGATCAGCCAGTTCTCGCAGGCACCCTTCTACAGCAGAATCCCCGAGTTGTCCCAAATGCGTTTCCAGAAGCGCATCGTCGACCTGAAACGCCTCGGTATCCGTAGTCTGTACCGCTCATTGAGCGTATATGCTGCCTGCGCCACCGCATTCGTTTTGGCAAGTCATCTGATAACGGACCGGATTGCCGTGAATGCCCAATTTATGGCCCTGGGACCATTGTCGGTCCTGGCCCTGGCGTTCCTTGTGGAGCGCTTCGGTGCCATGCATCTCCAGCTCTACTCCACGGGTAATCGCATCATCTGGCACTGGCTCAACGGTGTAACAGGAGTGATGATTTTCGCTCTCTTCTTTTCAACGCGGCAGTTCTTGGGAGAGTACTCGTTTCCTCTGGCGATGCTGATTGCCTACGGTCTGATTTACACGCCCGTATCGCACTACCTTTCGGTGTGTTCCCTGGGCGCTGGAAGTCAACGAGCTCTATGGGTCAGCTTAATCACGCCTAGCCTCATCTTGATCGTGCTAGCGGCGGTCATAAGGGAACTGGCGTGACCGGTACCGACTTCGCGGCATTGCTTGGCATAGCTGAATACAACTCATCTCTTCGGGCAGGGCATGGCGCTGATTGCGCCATTTATCTAAATGCTCGTGGCCGTGAGGGATCGATGCTTGTTCCTGAGGATAAGCATGCCGTAGCAAAGAAAAATCTGCTTGGAGCACATCATGTGTAAGTCCGTCACACAGCACGCTAAAGGCTTTAGGGTGCTGTACATCTCACAAGAAGACCTGTCGGAGAACAACTCAGGCGCGAAGATCCGTAACCGCTCGACTGTTGAAGCGTTCCGTCGTCTTATCGGAGTTGAGGTCATCGTTGCCCAGCCCTCTCGCTCAAACGATGATAATACCCGCCCGGCAATACGGAAAAGCATCCCTTTTCGCGCGCGGCTTCTGGCACTGACTTTCGATCGTGAGTACAACCCGTTCGTCACCGACCTGCCCACTGGACCGTTCGATCTGATCGTCGTGAGCTACACCTACTACGCCTACATCCACGCGTTCGTGCGTCGGCGCTGGCCATCGGCTCGCATTGTCCTTGACTGCCACAACATCGAGACCGATCTGAAACGGCAGATCCTGTCCAACTTCCAGTCTCCGGGGAACTTCGCCAAGTATCTGGCGATACATGCCACTGAGAAGCAGTACTTCCGTCGCTACGACGAACTATGGCTGACCTCGGAGACCGACCGCCACACGGCAGTGACACGCTTCATGGTCCCCAAGCACCGAACCCGTGTCATACCGAACTCCATCTCCATGCCCGATACCGTGCAGACGCCGAGCAGCATCCAAAGGCGGGTCGTCTTTTTTGGCTGGATGGGCACCGAGCAGAATCACGAGACGGGCATGAGGCTACACGAGATCTACCGCCGCATTCAGCACGAGTCTTGGTGCCCTGAATTCTACATTGCCGGCAAAGATCCCTCCTCTGCGCTCATGGCGCTCTCGGACGACCGCTTCCATGTCCTCGGCGGGTTCGCTTCCCTGTCTGGCCTTCTGACAACGGGTTTCGATTTGCTCGTCATGCCTATGGATCTTGGAGGAGGGACACGCTTGAAAGTGCTCGATGCCGCAGCGGCCGGTCTGCCGGTCCTCTCCACGGCCAAGGGTGTCGAAGGGCTCGACCTCGTACCGAATGTGCACTACCTACGCGCAGAAAGCACTGATGAGTTCGTCAAGTCGCTCCGTCACATCTACACACTTCCTACACGAGAAGCGCTGACGAGGCTCGAAAATCTCGCCCACGGGGCCTTCACCATGATGCATGACCGGTATTCGGTGAGGGCACTTTCGAGTCGCTTGGCCGAGGCTCTGGCAGGAGTGCCAACATGACGCGGCTTCTTATAAACGCCCAAGCTCCAAGCGGGCATGGAATTGACCGCTACGCGAGGGAGATCGTGTCGAACCTCCGTGCCAAGACTACGGAGACTATTGACGTCCTACGACACGAGCGCGATGGGAGAAGCCGCCGCGAGGAACTGGGTGGCATTTTTCGCCTTAACCAAGCACTTCTTGGTAATTACGAGGTCGTTCACTCGCTGTATTTAGGGTTTCCCATGGTGAAGCGCGCTCGCCGTCGTGTCTTGACGATACATGACGTAATATTTTTGGACCACCCGCAGCACTTCTCAGGACTGGCGCGTCGCTACATGCAGCAGTCGTTTGCGCGGCAGATTGCATGGGCGACTGATATCGTGTTCATCTCCGAGCATGCACGGCGCCGCACGAGCGAGCATTTCGACGTCCGCTCCACACATACCCACGTCATCCACCACGGCTGTACACCTCGTTCGGCACAGCCCACTAGCTTCACGCCTCGCCTGCTGCAACTCGGGCTCGATCATCGCCCCTTCCTGTTCTACGTGGGCACGTTTAAACCCTGGAAGAACGTCCCGAGGATGCTCGAAGCCTTTTCACAGTTGACGCGCGAATTCCCTGATGCTCGGCTCGTTCTGGCAGGCAACCCCGCAGCCAATGACGACCGTGAGACTGTGCTCGCCCTGGCTCGGAAACTCGGTTCGTCGGTGATCATCGCCGGGCCCGTTACCCAGCAGGAACTTGACGTGCTGTACAGGCACGCCCTCTCCCTTGTGTTCCCGTCCATCGTGGAGGGTTTGGGTCTCCCTATCCTCGAGGCCCAATCTGCAGGAACGAACTGCATTACCTCTCGCGACTCTGCAATGAGCGAGGTCGCGCCACACAACGCTCTGCTGGTCGATCCTCTCTCGTCCGAGGAGATTGCGCAGGCCATGCGTACTGTGCTGAAACAACCGAAGAAACGACCAGAAATTAAGTATTCGATGCAGTGGCCGGAGGTCATCGACCGGTACAGGAGTGTCTATGGAATCTAGTCGCACAAAGGTACTGGTCGTTCTCGAAGCCTGTCTCGGAGGAACACGGCGTCATGTTGTGGACCTGATTAGCGGGTTGGGAGATCGCTGTGAAGTGACACTGGTCTACAGTATGCACCGCGCAGACACGGGCTGGGCCGCGTTCATTGAGGATCTGGAGCGCGAGGGTCGGGTCCGGCTGATATGCGTCAACTCAATGCGTCGCAACCTGCACCCCATGCACGATCTCATAGCTGCTCTGCGACTTCTGCGTGTCGCCTTGTCCGAACGGTACGACGTCGTACATCTACACAGTGGCAAGGCCGGACTTCTCGGACGCTTGATTTTGCCGTGGTACCGTCGCCGGACCGTTTACACGCCCAACGCGAGTCCTGCGCTGCTCAACCCGGTCTTCGCGACGATCGAACGGTTGCTTTCGCGAAGCCTGAACGCAGCCGTCATCTGCGTGTCCCCGAGTGAAAAGGACGAGCTCATGTCGCTCGGTATTGTGAAGTCGAGTAACGCGGTCGTTATCAACTCAGGCGTCAACATTCCATCGCTAGCTTCCGTCGTGCAGCCCTCAGCGGCCCGATATGACGTTATTGGAGTGGGCCGCATTACAGCTCAGAAGAACTGGCAGAACTTCGTACGTGCCATTGCCGCACTAAAAGAGTCTTATCCAACGTTACAAGTGGTGTGGGTGGGTGACGGCGAGGAGCGGGCTGAGATGGAGTCACTCATCTCCGGACTTGGGCTCTCGAATACTCTGCAGGTGGTCGGGTGGGTGAATGACGTTACGCCATACTACCGTCAGACTCGCTGCCTGTTCTTATCGAGCTCGTACGAATCCTTCGGTTATGTCACTGCGGAGGCGATGTCATACGGAATTCCCGTCTGCGGAACCAACACCGCTGGCACCCGTGACCTCATCGTTGATGGTGAGACCGGATTTCTCGTGTCACTCGATAACTCGCAGGCTGCTGCTGAGGCACTCGGTCGCCTTCTTGCGGATTCGGTTCTTTGGAACCAGATGAGCAGAGCCGCACGAGAACGTGTCATTAAGCACTTTGAGGTCGGCACCATGTGCGACCAGGTCTATAACCTGTATCGATATCTCTCAAGAAAAGGAGCCGATTTTGAAGCCCAAAGTTTCGGTGATCACAATATCGTACAACTCGAGTCAGCTGATTGAAAATACTATCAAATCGGTTACTTCACAAACTTACCGCAATGTTGAATATATTGTTGTTGATGGCTTGTCTGACGACGGTACGAGGGATATTCTAAAAGCGAATCGCTCGAAAATTCATACTTTAATCTGCGAAAAGGATACGGGAATTTCAGATGCTTTTAACAAAGGTATTCGAGCATCAACCGGCGATTTAATTATATTTATGAACTGTGGAGATGTATTCGCTTCAGACGAAATTATTGAAGAAATAGCGCACTCCTATGCGCGATTGAAATGGAGATGGGCCATCGGACGTCATCGAATAGTAAGCAATGAAGGCGTAGTTATACATACATCTCAAGAGATTGCAGTATTTTCGCGCAGAGATTACATGGTCTTGAACAAATTTTGTCACCAGGCAATGGCAATGGAACGAACTGTGTTCGAGGATTTTGGATTGTTCAATGAATCCTATAGAATCGCAATGGACTTCGAGTTGATTTTAAGGATATCTACAAAAATTTCCCCATACATGCTAGATCTAATGATTTGCGACTACTTAGATGGAGGTCTTTCGGCTCAGTCCAGAAAGAAGACACGAGAGGAAGAGGTTAAGGCAAAAAGAGAAGTTGCTGGCTATAACTCTTTCGACATTGCCCTAGATGAAATCGAGTTGGTTATAATGCATAAACTTCTCCCCAGAGTAATGCGCGTGGCCCATAACGCCCTCAAGGCCTCTTATCCAACTAACAGGTCTAGCTAAAAAGGTAGGCAAGACATGACAAAGAAAGCACTGATCACTGGCATCACCGGGCAGGACGGCAGCTACCTCACCGAACTGCTCCTCGACAAAGGCTACGAGGTCCACGGCATCATCCGCCGCGCCAGCAGCTTCAACACCGACCGCATCGACCACCTCTACCAGGACCCCCACCAACAGGACGCCCGCCTCTTCCTCCACTACGGCGACCTCAGCGACAGCTCCGCCCTCCGCACCCTCATCGAGAAACTCCAGCCTCACGAGATCTACAACCTCGGCGCCCAATCCCACGTCAAGGTCAGCTACGACCAGGCCGAATACACCGCCGACATCACCGGCCTCGGCACCCTGCGCCTCCTCGAAGCCATCCGCGACCTCCGCGAGCGCACCGGTCATCACACCCGCTACTACCAGGCCAGCAGCAGCGAGATGTTCGGCGCCGCCAAGCCCCCCCAGGGCCTGAGCACGCCCTTCCACCCCCGCAGTCCCTACGCCGTCGCCAAGGTCTACAGCTACTGGCAGACGGTCAACCACCGCGAAGCCTACGACCTGTACGCCTGCAACGGCATCCTGTTCAACCACGAAAGCCCGAGGCGTGGCGAGACCTTCGTGACGCGCAAGATCACCCGCGCCGTCGGCCGCATCAAGATGGGCCTCCAGCACAAGCTGTACCTGGGCAACCTGGACGCCAAACGCGACTGGGGGCACGCGCGCGACTACGTCGAGGCGATGTGGTTGATGCTGCAGCAGGACGCGCCGCGCGATTACGTGATCGCGACGGGTGAGGCGTACAGCGTGCGTGAGTTCGCGCAGCGCGCCTTCGCGCTGGTGGGACTGGACGCCGAGGCGTACATCGAGGTGGACCCGCGGTACTTCCGCCCGGCGGAAGTGGACTACCTGCTCGGGGACATGCAGGAAACGCGCGAGCAGCTGGGGTGGAGCCCGAAGACGAGCTTCGAGACGCTCGTCAAGGAGATGGTGGAGCACGACCTGGAGCTCGCGCGTCAGGAGAAGACGCTGATCGACGCGGGGCATCAGATCGCCCTCAAGGGCGTCGGAGCGCAGTGATCGTGCGAGGCTTCGAGGACCGGGGTGCCCGCATCTATGTGGCGGGCCATCGTGGACTGGTGGGCAGCGCGCTGATGCGCCGCCTGCGCGCGGACGGGTACGAGCACATCATCACCCGCACGAGCCGTGAGCTGGACCTGCGGGATCAGGCGGCGGTCCGCGCGTTCTTCCAGGAGGAACGCCCGGAGTTCGTGTTCCTCGCGGCCGCGAAGGTGGGGGGGATCCTGGCGAACAGCACCCTCCCGGCGCAGTTTCTGTACGACAACCTGATGATCGCCGCCAACGTCATTCACGCCGCCCACGAGTTTGAGGTCACCAAGCTGCTCAACCTCGGCTCGTCGTGCATCTACCCGCGTCTGGCGCCGCAGCCGCTCCAGGAAACGGCGCTGCTCACCGGTCCGCTGGAGGACACGAACCGCGCGTACGCGATCGCCAAGATCGCCGCGATCGAGTTGTGCGACAGCTACCGCAGGCAGTACGGGCGTGACTTCGTCAGCGCGATGCCGACGAACCTGTACGGACCGGAGGACAACTTCGACCTGCACGGCTCGCATGTGCTGCCGGCGTTGATGCGCAAGATGGTCGAGGCGAAGGAGCGTGGCGCCCCCTCGGTGGAGATCTGGGGGTCGGGCACGCCGCTGCGGGAGTTTCTGTTCGTGGATGACCTGGCGGACGCGTGCGTGTTCATCATGCGTGAGGTCTCGGAGGCGGGACCGATCAACGTGGGCACGGGGGTGGACCTGAGCATTCGGGCGCTGGCGGAATTGATCGCGGAGGTGGTGGGGTTCCGGGGGGAGCTGGTGTTCGACGCGGGCAAACCGGACGGGACGCCGAGGAAGCTGATGGACGTGTCGCGCCTCTCGAAGCTGGGGTGGAGCGCGCGGGTGGAGTTGCGTGAGGGCATCGAGCGCACGCTGGACTGGTACGAAGCGCGTCTTGTAGCCCGACAGATCCGCGTGTGACAGGAAATCAGGAAAGGGATCTTATCGTGCAGAGCACCATGTCCAACACAACGTCTCCACACGTTCCGAAACTGTCCGGACACTTTCTCCGCAGTGGTTTGACTTCCGCTTTCCTCCTGCTCGGGGATACCATGGCCCTTTCAGCCGCCCTCTATTGTGCAGGCGGACTGCGTCACGCCCTCTTCGGAGCCGCTCTGGTCCCCCAGTGGGCTGGACTGCTCGTCCTTTTTTGGGTGATCGGCGCGCATTCACGTGGCCTGCTGCCTGGCTGGGGTCTCGGCGCTCCCGAGGAGCTCCGTCGACTTACCAGCCTCGTCGTCACTACATTCGGCGTGACGACGCTCGTGCTTTTCTTGCTTCGACAGGGTGCGGACCAGAGCCGACTGGTACTGGGGGTAGGCTTCTTCGTGGCATGGCCACTAATTGTGCTGACCCGCAACCTCACGAAGCAGGCGCTAATTCGCGCGGGCATCTGGGGCGCCCCCACGGTGGTATACGGCTCGGACGAGGTGCTGATCAAGGCGCTACAGGAAAACCCGGGGTTCGGTTACCGCCCCGTTGGCATCTTCTGCCGGATGCACGAGCGGGGAAGCGTTGTGTGTGGCATCCCCGTAATTGGCTGCCTAGAAGAGGCCACGCCCGTCGCGAGCGTCGCGATCGTCGCGTCCCTCGGTGCGACGCGCGAGGAGCTCGTGCGGCTCCTCGACGGTCCCGTGAGCCGCTACCGCACGGCCCTAGTCGTGCCAGACCTGTTTGAGGTGCAGTCCTTATGGGCACAGACTCGTGACGTCGGCGGCGTGCTTGGTCTGGAGCTCACCCGCAACCTCCTTGATCCCGCAGCTCGCTTTGGGAAGCGGGCCTTCGACCTCGTGGGCGTGCTGCTCTCCGCGCTGTTCTGGGTGCCGCTGTGCCTGCTGCTGGCCCTGCTGATCTGGCGCGAGGACCGCGCGAACCCCCTCTTCCTGCAGCAGCGCGTGGGTCGCCACGGACGGATGTTCCGCACGTGGAAATTCCGGACGATGGTGCCAGATGCGGAGGGCGTGCTGCAGCGTCGCCTCGCGGAGGACTCCGTGATGCGTGCGGAGTGGGAGGCGAACTTCAAGCTCAAGGACGACCCACGCATCACGCGGATCGGGAACCTCCTGCGCCGCACCAGTCTGGACGAACTGCCACAGCTCGTAAACGTCGTGAAGGGAGAGATGAGCCTTGTGGGGCCGCGTCCTCTCCCCCGTTACCACGCGGAGGAACTGCCGGAGAGCACGCGGGAGCTGCGGGCGCGGGTGCGTCCCGGCATGACGGGCCTGTGGCAGGTGTCCGGCCGGTCGGACTCGGGGACGGCAGGCATGGACCGCTGGGACCCGTACTACGTTCGTAACTGGAGCATCTGGCTGGACCTCGTGATCCTCGTACGGACGGTGCGGGTGGTGCTCCGCGGCAGCGGCGCGTATTAAGCCTCTCGAACAGGGCCCCTGGGAAGAACTCTGGGCGACCTCTGCTCTGCCACGAGCTAAAGCACGACATTTCTGAGACAAGGGCATTCCAAGATGAGCAGGACCTAGGCATTCATCCTCATATGTAAGAGCTCTGTTAGTCTTTCATAGATATACTTTCACCATGTCCAACCCCGACCTCACGACGACCCTCGAGCGTTCGATGCTGACCGTCACCTCTGCCCTCGGGGGCCGCTCCCTCCGTGCCACGCTGGAGCGCGCGCTGCTGCGCCGCCGTGAGGCCCGCGCCGAGCAGGCGCGGACGCGCGAGTTCGAGACGGCACTGCGCCGCTGGACGCAGGGCTGAACGCACAGAACTGAATCGAAGAAGGGCCGCTCAGTTCAGAGCGGCCCTCCTCCTGTGGCATTCCTCAGCCCGGTTCGGCCTCGGGCTGCGCATCCACGGCGGGCGGGGGTGCCTGCTCCAGTACCCTCGCTCGCCTCGTCGGCAGGGAGGGCACGCCCCCCAGCGCGAACGCCGCGAGCATCGTCCCGGGGATCGCCGTGAGGTGACTGTCGTAGAAGCCCGTGAAGGCCAGCGCGAGGAGCGCGGACGACCACGCGAGCGCCGCCACGTCGCGCGCGCCGCGCAGGACGCTTGTGAGGAGCGTCAGCAGGAACAGCGCAAGCCCGGGCGTGCCCAGCTCCGCGAGAATCTGGTAGTAGTCGCTGTGCGCGTAGTTCACGAAGAGCTGGTCCACACTGCCGGGCACAGTGTTCTTCGCGCGGCGGTACGGGCTGAACTCGGTCGGGAACTGTGCAACCCCAACGCCCCGCTCGGGGTGGGCCTTCCATACCTGATACGGGAAGTAGTGAATGGCGTGGCGGATCTCCAGGAAGCCCTCCAGCGACTGGGACTTGATGCCGACGCGGTCCTTGTACGCCGCGAACTGGGCCTGGCCCTGTGGCGTCTCGAGTAGCCAGCCCACGCTCAGGCCGCCCGCCACGGCGAGCACTGTGAGGAGCACGCCGAACCACACGCGTTTCGTATACGCCCACACCACGAGGGGCAGGAGCGCCGCGAGCATTACGGCAGGGATGCTGCTGCCGTCCGTGTGGAGGTTGAGGACCTGCACGCCCGCACCGAGCGCGAGGAGGGGCAGCGTGTGCCAGCCCGGGCGGGTGCACAGCAGGATCGTGCTGACGAGCGCGGCGGGCATGATGAGGTAGCCGCTGAAGTGACTGGGGTGGAAGTACGGACCGGTGAGGTACTTCTCCGGCGTGCCGTCGAGCGCCTGGAAGCCGGGCACTGTAACGCCGCGCGCCTGCATGACCCCTACGACGACGGCGGCGCCCGCCGTGAGGAGGGTGACGCTCAGGACGGCGTTCTGCCGGGCTCGGGTCGTGGCGGTGAGATGCAGCGCGAGGGCCGTGCCGATCACACACGTCCACACGCCCGCCCAGCGCTGCGCCTCTATCGTGTCGGCAGCCCAGGTGGTGCTCGCCCAGATCCAGCCGAGGAACGCCACGGCGGCGAGCACCCACAGGGGCTGACCGACGGTGGCGCGGCCCCGCACGCTCGCGGCGACGAGCGCGAGGGCGAGCGCGGTCGAGCCGAGCAGCGTGAGGCCCGCCATGCCCCACCAGAAGGTGCTGCCCTGCGCGAGCGGCCCCCACGCGACCGCGAGGAGCGCGACGATCAGCGCGAGGACCTCCAGCGCGGACGAGAGGCGGGCCCTCACGAGGAGCTCCCCAGGCGGCGCAGGCCGTCACGGCACGTCCGGTCGTCGATGAGCTCCACGCAGCGCGTGTACGCCCGCCGCGCCTCGTCCCTGCGGGTGAGCGCTTCGAGGATCTGCGCGCGTTCCAGCCAGTAGCCGCCGTTGTTCGGGTCGAGCCGCAGCGCAGGCTCCAGAGCCCTGAGGGCGTCCGTCCAGCGTTCCTTCGTGACGTACATGCGGGCGTGCTCGTAGTGCGGCAGGGGCCAGTGCGGACTGACGGTGGCGGCACGGTCGAAGGCCGCGTCGGCCTCAGCCTTCAGAGCCGCCGTGTCGCGGTAGTACCACAGGGTCCGTGCAAGCGTAGCGCGCTGCAGTTGCAGGCGCGCATCGCTCGGCTGGCGAGCGGTCGCATCGCGCAGGAGGCCGAGCGCGCGGTCGAACTCGAAGTCACGCACGTCCTTGGTGGCCCGCTGGGCGATCTGTTGAGCCCGCGCGTCACGGACAGTGCGTTCGGCGAGAAGGCCCAGCGCGCCCACGACGGGCAGCAGCAGGAACCACGGCGCGGGCAGCGTGCGGGAGGCGGGAGGGGTGGGGTCTGGGGTGGCGGTGGGCACGGCGGGACCTCCTGCGGGCATGAAGAAGGCCGCCCGGAAAGGAGCGGCCCGGGGAGTCTGGGGCGGGTCAGGTGCCGGGCGTGCGGGGCGTGACCGGCTTGAGGGCCTGGTCAGCCGCCTTGTTCGCCGCGGCGGGGTTCTGGATGATGTTGTTGAGCTGCGTCATGTCGTTCACGGCGAGGTTGGGGTTCGCGGCGATGAGCGCGGCGACCTGTGCGTCCGTGAGGGTCTTGCCGGTGGCGGCTTCCAGCACGGCACGGGTCACGAGGACCGCCGAGACGGGCGTGTTCGGGCGGGCGACGAGGGCGGTGAGCACAGCCGGGGACACCTTGAGCTGCGAGAGCAGGCGCTTGAAGTTTGGGCTGTCGGGCGAGAGCGCGGCGATCTGCGCGGCGGTGATGGTCACGCCCTTTGCCTTGGCGAGGGCGATGATGACGTCCGTGCCAGTGAGGGCTTCGGCGGCGAGCGAGACGCCGGAGAGCAGGGCGGCGGTGGCGACGAGGGTGAGCGTCTTGAGCTTCTTCATGGCGGTCCTCCTGGAACGTTCCCTCATTATAGCTTCCTGAGATTCTTCAAGGAACGAAGGTTTTCGTGTTTGCCGGAGCGCCGTACGTGTACCCGTAGTAGCCCGCAACGTCGTTGCTAGTCGTTTTGTTCAGCACGAGGCCCAGCACGTTCACGCCGGCCACGCTGGCGTTCTGGAGGTTGCGCTCTACGTCCGCAAGGCGCGTGTTCCCGGCCTCCACCACCAGCAGCACGCCGTCCGTGTGGGGCGCGATCGCGAGGGTGTCCGGCAGGGCCAGCATGGGCGGCGAGTCGATCAGGACGACGTCGTAGCCCTGCGACCACGTGTCGAGCAGCGTCCGGAAGCCCGGCTGGCTCAGGATGCCCGCCGTGCCCGTGCGGCCGCCCTGCCCGGCGGGCAGGAGGTCCACGTTCGGCCCGACGCGCGTGGCGTGCGCGCCCTCCGGGTTGAGGTACGCCCCGGCGACCGTGGTGGCGGGCGCGCGGCCCGGCACGCTGCCCATGAGGGGCACGAGTTCCTGCGCGGCGGGGTTCCACAGCTTGTGCTGCGTGGGGCGGCGCAGGTCCGCGTCGATGATCAGGACGCGCTGGCCGGTCGCGGCGAAGGACGCGGCGAGCGCGGCGGTCACGCTGCTCTTGCCCTCGTGCGGGTGGGCGCTCGACGTCACGAAACGCTTCGCGGGACGCGCGGCGAGCGCGGAGAGGATGTTGATGCGCAGGAAGCCCACGCTCTCGTACAGTCGGCCCGCGCGGCTCGCCTCGATGATGCCTCCCGTGAGCTGACGGCGGCGCAGCAGCGGCAGCTGACCCAGCAGGGGCACGCCGAGCCCGAGGAGGTCCTGCGCCTCGTTCACGCGGCGGCGGAAGGCGTCGACGAGCAGCGTCCCGCCGCACGCGAGGAACAGCGCGAGCAGCCCGGCGAGGGCGCTGTTGCGCGTCGGTTTCGGCGAGACGGGCCGGGTGGGCGCCACGGCCTCCGCGACGAGCGTGAGGGTGCCCGTCGCGGCAGTCTGCAGCACCGCGACCTGGGCGAGGTTCTGCAGCACCTCGCCGCGCGCGGCGATAAGGCTCTGGCGTTCCAGGCTGTCCTTCGGGGTGGCGTTGATGCGCTGCGTGAGGGAGCGCAGCTGCTCGCGCAGGGAGGCGTTGCTGCGGCGCACGCCCTGGAGGGCGCGGTCGGTGTCCCAGGCGAGCAGGGCGTTCATCCCGGCGTCCGCGAGGGCGCGGGCCGCCTCGGGCGTCTCGGCGAGGGCGTGCAGTTCGTACACGCCGCGCTGCGCCGCGTCGATCTTGGACTTCACGCTGAAGCGCGCGAATTTGCCGCTTCCGAGTTCCGCTTCGAGGCTCTGCGCGATCTTCGCGGAGAGGTCGGCGGGCAGTCCGGACGCGGCGACGCGGCGGTCGATGTCCTGAACGACGCGTCTGCTGCGCAGGGCCTGCTCGACCGCGCCGTCCGGGAGGGGGGGGGCGGTGACGAGCGTGTTGCTGACGACCGTGTTTCCGACGCGGTCGTAGGAGGCCATGGCGCTCGTGACGGCCTCGTAGGTGGGCGCCTGGCGCTTGGTGAGGTAGTAGGTGCTTCCGGTGACGAGGCCGACCGTGACCAGGATGGGCACGGCGGACCGGCGGAGGGTCCCGAAGACCTGCCGGAGGTCGATCTCGTCGACTTTCTGTGTGGGTGCGTTCTGGGTCATGAGAAGTCGGCCTCGTCCAACGTCCCCGAAGGTTACCATTTGATAAACGCCGGTGTAAGGCCAGATAAAGGTTTCACACTCATTTTCATGTGTTCGCCGCGTGTCCCCTCATGAGAGGTACGGCGTGGCGACGCATGTGAAGATCTCCTCAACGTATCCTGAGGCGTGCCGTCCTTCATGTCCTACCAGCAGCACGCCAGCGTCATCACGACCGACCTGGGCAGCGAGGTGGTCCTCCTCCACCCCGACACGCAGCAGATGTTCACCCTCAACGAAGCCGGACGCGCCGTGTGGCTGGCCCTCCCCGCCACACGGGAGGCGCTGCTCGCGCACCTCGTCGGCACCTTCGACGTGACCCCCGACGAGGCGGGCGAGGACCTCGACGGGCTGCTCGAACGCCTCGACCGGGCCGGGCTGGTCCGCACGACGTGAACGTGGACGTGCCGGTCCTCGGTCGGACGCTAAGTCTGCGCGGCATCGCGCCGGACCTCGCGCGCTGGCTGCGGACCTACTGGGACTACCCGGAGCATCGGCTTCCCACCCACCCGTACACCGTCGTGGTGGAGGTCGAGGAGGGAGAGGTCACCCCCGCGGAGCGGCACGGGAGTAGGCGCCACCGCCTCCCCGTGTTCGACTTCGAGCTCGACGTCGTCTCCTTTCCCGGGGGCTTCCGCTGCGATACCGACCCGGGCGCCGTGACCTGTCTCCACGGACCCGACACGACGACGGTGCGCGTGCGACCCACCGGAGCGTTCTCCGCGCCGCTCGGGGCCGCCATGAACCTCGGCGTGAAGGAGGCGCTGCGGGTGAGCGGCCTCGTGCCCCTGCACGCCGCCGCGACCCGCTCGGCGCGCGGGGTGACGCTCTACCTGGGGCCCAGCGGCGCCGGGAAGAGCACTACGATGCTGCGCGCCCTGCGCGCGGGCGCCCTGCCCGTCGCGGAGGACTTCGTCTGGTGCGACGCGGCCACGTTCACGGCGTACGGCTGGGACCGGGAGCTGCGGCTGCTGCCCGGCAGCCTCGCGTTCCTTCCCGATGGGCTGGACGTGGACGCGCTCACGCTGCACCCGGACGGTAAACGGGCGGTGTCGTATGGCTCCGTGGCGCCCGAGGGCGCGGGACGTGCCGGCCCCGTGAGCCGGGTGGTGGTCCTGCGTCCCGAGGCGGGGGACCCGACGGCGGAGGCGGGGCCTGCCACGCGGACCCTCGCGCTCGCCCTGTGGGAGGCTGCGGGCTTCCCGCTCGACGCGGGCGCGCAGCGCGTCACGGCGGACTTCATCTCGCGGCTCGGGCCGAGGGTGCAGTTCGAGTCGGCCCGGGCACGCGCCTACGAGGTGACGCCGTGACCACGGAGGTCCCCACGCCGACGATCACGGGGTTCCTGACCGGAAGGACACCGGGGCTGCCCCGACCGGAGGTGATCCGCCGCGCGCGCCTCGGGGCGTACGTTTACGCGCGCCTCCCCGCCGGCACCGAGGGCCGCGACGTCTTCCGCCGCGACTACCTATCGGGCCTCGCGCAGCATCACGCGCGGCGCGCGGAACTCGTGGAGCTCCTGCGAGTCTGGCATGCGTCGGGCATCGAGGTGCTGCTCTTCAAGGGCTTCGCGCTGGCCGAGTGGGTGTACCGGGATCCCGGGCAGAGACCTTCCCAGGACGTGGACGTGCTCGTGCGGCCCGGCGACGAACGCCGCGCCCTCTCGCTCGCGCGGGAGGCGGGCTGGCGCGTTGGGTGGGACGTGGAGCACTCCGTGGAGCCTCACAAGCACGAGGTGTTCAAGCTGCTCAGCCCGAAGGGCTACGTGGCGATCGACGCGCACCGCCGTGTGCTGCACAGCCACACCCGCTTCCACCGCCAGCAGGCCCGCATCACCGGGCGGGTCTGGGAGGCGTCCGTGCCGGTGGACTGGCAGGGCGCGCGCGTGCGTCTCCCCTCCCCGGAGGACACGGTGGTGGTGGGCCTCGCGCTGCAGCGCGGCTGGGGCGATCACTGGCGGGTGCGACCGCACGACTACGCCGACTTTGAGGCGGTGATCGCCCGGTACGGCGTCACCTCGGAGGCGCTGGACGCCCGCGCGCGGGAGCTCGGCGTGGCCCGCTCCTGGCGGCTGTTCCGGGACCGCTGCGATCCCTTCTGGAAGAACCTCTCGCTCGCCGCGCCGACGTTCCTCGGACTTCAGGCGCTGCGCTGGCGCGTGCTGCCCGAGCGCCCGGTCTTCTGGGAGCGTCCCCTCGCGGAGGGCCTGAAGCGGGCCACCGCGACCGTGGACGTGCTGCGCGAACTGCCCGGCGTGCTGCGCGTGAACCACCTCCTGAAGGAGCCCCTGCCGCTCGACGAGCTCATGACCCGCGTAGACGCGCTGTGCCCCCGCCGTGGCAAGGGCGGGGGCTCGACCGGGTACGTGGTGAGGGGCGTGCACCATTCCCTGAAGTTCCTGCGAATCCGGCAGGGCGGGGACTGTCTGCCGAGGGCTTTGGCAATCTACGCAGCCCTGAGGAGGCGGGGGGACTCGCCGACCTTCTGCTCAGGCGTGCGGATCGAGGATGGACAGGTGGAGAGCCACGCTTGGATAGAACTTGACGGGAAGCCGGTGGTGGACTGGTATGAGTTACCAAATGGTTCGCCTTATAAATTGAATTTCGCATGGCAGGCGTAAAAAAATTGCTCTAGCGTCTGTGCGGCTGAGGTCCTCCCTGGTACGCTTCGTTCGTGACGGACTCCAGCCAGGATGCCCTCCCAAACGTCCTTTACCGCAGCGCTCAGTGGCTGCGACAGGTCTTTCCAGACGGGGTTCCTGAGCAGCAGTACCTTGCACTTCTCGCTGTGCTCGCCCCCGAATTCTCGGATCGGCAACTCGCCCTGCTCGTCGCTCACCTCACTGGACGCGACGACGCTGCCATGCTCAATGACGTGTACCGAGTACAGGCCACCCCAGCTGTTGAACTGGACCTTGAACCTGTCCGACAGCACTTGAACGTCCACGGCTTCCCTGACGCCCTGGACGCCGACGGCTCACGCTCCAGGTAGCCACAACAGCACGCACGCCACGAGCACCACCGCGAGGAAGTTGCGCCCCCGCTTCTCGTACCTCGTGGCCATCGCCCTGAAGTCCTTGAGGCGGCCCGCGAGCCGCTCCACGACGTTCCGGCCAGCGTACTGCTCGCGGTCGAAGACTGGGGGGCGACCTCCTTTCGCACCGCGTTTCACGCGGTGGAACCGTGCGTCTTCACGTTCCGGGCACACGCAGCGTGTTCCTCGTCGCCGGAGCTGCTGTCGGTACTTCCGCGCGCCGTACGCACGATCTACGCGCAGGACTGGGACGTGCTTGCGTGGGCGTCCAACCCCAAGGCGTGGAACGCGAATGGCGTCGAGCACGGGGAGCAGGTACGTGCCGTCCGCGCACTGCCCTGGGCTCAGGACGACAGCCAGTGGGCGGGCGTGTCCGTCAGCGCAGAGGTGGAGTTTGGTGGTGCGTCCCCCTCGGGTGTGACCCAGCCATTCCCCGTCCAGCTTGGGACGGGGGTCGTTGATAGCCGCGCGTGTCCTTGCGCCTGTGGCGCTGCGATGGGCACGGATGTGGGTGCTGTCGAGCGCGGCACCGTCCCAGTCGATTCTCCCCTCGTGGTCTGCAAGGGCTTGCAGCGTCTGGAGGAGGCGCAACCACGTGCCGTCGCGTTCCCATCGGGCGAGGCGGTCGTGACAGGTGCGCCACGGTCCGTACCGATCGGGGATGTCACGCCAGCGGGCAAGGCCCCAAACCGCTTTGGGGCCTGTTCTGCCCAAGACAGGGCGCTCCGACCTTAATGCGCCAGAGGAGGCCACCACGGACGCGCCGATGGTCGGCGTAGGGGTGGCCTCGCCTGGGGTTGGCGGGCAAGTGCTGCTGGAGGGCGTGCCACTGCACTTCGGTGAGGTCTGTACGACAGGACAAACCCCGACGCTACCCGCTTGTCATGAGTTCAGTTGCACAGACGCTAGCGCTCAACTTAAGTAGTTGAGCGCTAGAGCAAAATACTAATTCAGTCTAGCACTACAGGGCGAGAGAGAGGTTTTGTCAAAAGCCTGGATTCTTGCGTAAACTTTTGTGCCGTTTGCAAAAGATTTTGAGAAATTTCCATTAGAGTCAATATTTACAGATCCAAGAGAGGTTGCACAGCCGTTATCGCTATAGAAATAGATGATGTAATTGGGTAGCATAGCCGAAACATTTTTAGCGGTGGGATTATTGCCGTTACTTACCGAAATTTCAGTGGTGGTTAGCACTGGCATAGGAGCCTCGGTGACGGTGACCGCAACGTCGGAGTTTGCCGCAAGTTTTTTACTGTCGGTCACGGTTACACGGTAGGTGTAAGCCGCGCCACTAGCATCAGTGTACTTCGGCGTCCATGAGAAGACGTTCTTTCCATTCACAACAGACGAACCCAGATTATATATCACTGTTCCAGCAGCGTTGCTCACGCTCGCTGAATACGTGACGCTATCCCCATCAGGGTCACTGCCGGAATATGCGAACGTCAACGCACTACCCTCAGCAACACTTACCGACGCCGGGACCGCGTTGCCGTTCACGTCCGTCACGCTCAGGGTGGGCGCGCGGTTCGTGTCGTTGACGGTGATCGTGATGTCCTGCGTGGCCGTGCTGTTCGCCGCGTTCTTGCTGTCCTTCACGGTGAATCGGACCGTGTAAGTACCCGACTGGTTGTAGTCTGGCGTCCACAAGAACGCACCCGTGTCGGCGTCGATGCTCGCGTTAGCAGGGAGCGCTTGCAGACCGTTGTTCACTAAGAGGTTCGCACTGTATGTCAGCTTGTCCCCGTCGCCACCCTGTGCGCGAGGCAACACATCTTCATCGGAGGCGACCAGCGTGAACGATAGTGTCCCCTTTTCCGCCACGGTCTTGTTCTCAGGGCTCGTGATAGTGGGCGCACGGTTCATATCAGTGACCGTCACAGCGATCGGAACCGTGGTCACGCTGTTGGACAGATTCCTGCCGTCATTTGCGGAGATGCGCAGCGTGTACGCGCCGGACTGGTTGTAAGTCGGCGTCCACGAGAAAACGCTCTTCCCGTTCAGTGTCGAGGACGTCAAGGTCTGCACCACCGTACCTGAGGTATTGAGTACGCTCGCGGAGTACGTGACCTGGTCGTTGTCCTGATCGCCGCCCGTGTACGCAAATGTCAACGAGCTGTTTTCCCCGATCGTGGCCGTCGTCGGCACCGCATTCCCATTGACGTCTGTCACGCTCAAGGTGGGGGCGCGATTAGTGTCCGTCACGGTGATGCTGATCGTCCGGCTGTTCGTGGCACCCTTCTTGTCCGTCACCGTGAAGCGGATCGTGTAGGGCGAGGCGTTCGACTGGTCGTAGTCGGGTGTCCACGAGAACGCGCCGGTCGACGCGTTGATGCTTGCGTTCTTCGGCAGGTCCTGGGCGACGCCACCAACCATCAGGTTGGCGCTGTAGGTTAAAACATCATCGTCGACGCCCACGTCCGCGTCGGAAGCGCTGAGCGGGATCGATAGGGGGCTTCCCTCGGCGACGCTCCGGTCACTGAGGTTCGTCAGGACGGGCGAGCGATTCGCGTCTGCGACGTTGATCTGAACATCTGCGGAGACGGGGTTGTTCCCATCCGTCACGGTAACCCGTGCGTAGTACGTGCCCGCTTGGTCGTACCCGGGTATGAAGGAGAGCGCGCCCGACTTGGCGTTAATGGTCAGGTTGTCGGGGAGCGCACGCTTGTTGGGCGTATTCGTGATGCTGTAGGTCAGGGTGTCGTCATCGTCGTCCCGGGCACTGATTGGCGACGTGACGGCCTCGCCTTCCTTTCCAGCGATCGTCGTGGCTGTCGTCAAGACAGGCACCGTGACATCATTCACCGCGAGTGTCATGGACTTCGTATCGGACGAGCCGTCACCGTTTGTGACACGGAACTGTAGCGATACGTTTCCGGCCTGCTGGGCTCCAGCGGTGAAGGAGAAGGCACCAGTCTTTTCATTCAGCGTGGCGCCGCTGACGGGTGTTAGCAGCTCGTAACGAGTGATCGGGCTCTTGTTGGGTGAGGTCGTGAGGGAAGTGAGGTCGAAAACGATGGTGCCCATCTCGCTCACGCTCTTGTCCTGCAGCGCCAGTACGGGCGGCGCGAGGAGTGATGTCAGCGTCCCACCTGCCGGGCCCGACACGCGAAGGTTAGGGAGCCGGACGGGAGTGCAGGTCGTTGCGATCGTGCCTCCAGCCGAGCAGTCCAAAGAGGTGTCCTTGTCCTGACCAACGAGGACGACGTTGACCTTCGGCTGCTTCAGCGCCTGCGCACGCGCGATGACGGGTCCCGTGGAACCCGCCCCCTGCCCCTCCTGAACTCCGCGGGTCACTCGGTATTCCGAGTCGGTGACCAATGTGGAGTTCCAGCTGAAGGAATAAATGTCCTGACCAGAAATCGTACTTCTGGGCAATCGGAAGGCAACAACCACTTCCCCGGTCTCGCCGGGTTTGATCGATCTCGACCCTGTCGCCTTGTTGCGGTAGGTAAATCCGTAGGGAAAGACGGTCTGATAACCGTTGGTGGGCAGCGTGGTCTGCAACGTGGTGAGCACTGGTGCCACGTCGGGTTCGTCATATGCAACGTAATCAGACGTAGCGCCCTGCGCTTTGGTGAGATCAGGATCCGGGACGCCAAGCACGGGGACGATGCTGCGCACCACAGCGGGATCGGTGGAAGGCGTTCCGTTGTCGAATACCGGGTTGGAGAGCGCCGTGTAGTTGCTATTGAGGTAGGACGTCCGATTGATACCGAGCATCGTCGCGTTCGTCAGCGTGACATCAGTGCTGGTGTTCTGCAGCTCATAACGAGCCCACAGGATACGGTAGTTCCCGTCGTCGATGATCCCCTTGGCCTTGGTGGTGACGGTGTAGGGGGACGTCGCCTTGGAGACGGCCTGGGACGTCACCCCCGAGGACACGTCCACGCCGGTGCGGACATCGGCGTTCCCGACATCTTCGAAGGAGAGCGTGATGAACGTGGGTTCAGCCGTCGTCGCCAGGTTTGCGGTCACCGGAGCAGCCGGAGTCGGTGTGGTCTTGCCAGTCTCAGGCGTCGGGGTCGTCGTTGAGGTCGTGGCAGGTGTTGGCGTCGAAGCGTTGGAGGGCGCCTCAGGCACACCCGATTGTGTTCCACAGGCGACGAAGCCGACGGCGAGGAGGGCGCTGAGCAGGAGCGTGGATCGTTTCATGGAGCCTCCGGAGCACTTGGCGTGGAAGGTAACTTCCTCGCGTTCTCCAGAGCGATGCACGCTTGATCGTGACACTTGCCCGACGGCAGACGACATACGCAGAAACGCAGTCATGTGCCGTCCGCCCTGCCCGCCGTGAAGTTCACGGAGACAGAACTGCTGGAGGGTACGCTTGGTAGCTGTACGTCCTCGGGCCGGGCTCACCACTAGCTCCACCAATCCCAGGTGACCGCGTTGGGGATTAGGCTTCTACGCATCCCGAATTGTCGTGCACTCCCGATACTAATTGGGGTGCGGTGAGAGAGCTTCGCTGATTTGACCGGTTGAGATCAGGTCAGCATTCGCCGACGTCAGGTCCACCGCCGTCAATGGTCCCCAATACAGTGCACTGCCGGGTGATGTTCGACCAGAGGCCTACCTCCACGAGTTCCGGCTTGAGGTAGGGGCGTCGCTCTCGGGCGACTTCAGGTGGGTTCTCGTGTGTAGGGCTTGTTTGCTGCATGCGTCCTCCGAGACGACGTGGACTATCCCTGAGCGGCTGATGAGTATGGCGCGCGGCAGGATGTGAGTATTCTAACTTTTCCTTTACGTTAAGTCCATCACATCTGAGCACAGCATGAGAGATGCCCGTGGTGAACGCGAAGGCTCACCACGGGCGCCCGCAGGAAAGGTTAGAACAACGTCGGACTCTTGGATGAACGCTGTCCCGCCACGCCTTGACGGGCATATGACCTTTTGGAACCGAAGGCAACGGCGAATTCAACTGCTTCAAGGGCTTCGATAGGACGAGGAACGCGGTGGCGGGTCAGGAGGGCGACCACGCCCAGCAGGATCAGGGGAACGAAGACCACGACGATCGAGAGGAGGAGCAACGCCGTCAAGACGGTCATGAGGAGTCCTTTCTGAGAGCAGAGGGGATTAACTCAACGTATAACCCGCACCCGCTGAGCTCATGAACGGAATCCCACGAAATCTTCACACCTGTAGTACAGATGAGCTTCTGCGGCGAGTTCAGGAAGAAAATGCGTCCCAGACAGATACCTAAGGCAATGTTCTCTCTCTAAATTGGAGCAATCGTTCATTTCTTGAATTTAAATGAGTATTTTTTCATGTGACCGTACTTTAGGCGTTCGATACTCAATCATGAGAGAAGCACTTCTGAGGTCGTTCTTCGTGCTCTCGATGTCTCTCATAACGACCGTCCATGCGGTTCCCGACACGACCCAGGCGCTCCAGGCAAACGTCCACGGTGTCCCGATCCTCTACCAGTTCGGACGGCTGGACACCGACAACCTCAAGGGCAACGCGTCCATGTCCTCGGCGGGCTGCCTCGTCCGTCTAGACATCACGTCCTTCGTGCGCGAGGGCAGCCGACTCCTCGCGCACGAGGTGGGGCACTGCCTGGACATGTACCTGCTGGGCGGGTCGCACGGCGGCTTCCGGGACGAGGGCCGCGTGTACGGCGACTACTTCGCCGCGCCCGCCGAGGGCTTCGCGGAAGCCTGGGCGGAAGCGTACGTCAGGAAGTGCGGAGACCTGCTCGCCCCGCTGGGCTTCCCAGTCGCGGACGGCACCTGCGAGCCGCCCCTTGCGTCGGACGTGACACCCACCCGGATCGCGGGACCCTGAGCGGCCTCAGGCAGGTTCGCGTGAGGTCCCGGTAGCCCGCCTGAGCCGCGCGTACATCCCACCAAGTGCTTCGAGGTGCGCGGCAGGGCCCTCCTCCACCACGCGGCCCGCCTCCAGCACCACCACTTGATCGCCCGGCCCCACCAAGTCAAGGTGGTGCGTGACGAGCAGGACCGTCCGGCCCCGCGTGAGCTCGTCATACCGCGTGCGCAGTTCCTCCTGCGCGACCGGATCCGACGAGGCCGTGGGCTCGTCGAGGATCAAGAGGGGCGAGGCCCGCAGCAGCGCGCGTGTCAGGGCCAGCGACTGCCACTGCCCACCCGAGAGGTCCGTCCCGCCGAAGGCCGCGCCGAGCTGCGTGTCGTACCCGCCCGGGAGGCGCTCGGCATGCCGCTCGAAACCCGCTTCTTGCGCAGCTTCCCGTAGCTGCCTGTCCGTCACGGCGCCGGGCACACCGAGCGTGGCGTGTTCCCGGACCGTGAAAGCGAAGCGCCCGAAGTCCTGCAGCACTGTCGTGAGACCCGCGCGCCACCGCTCCACCGGGATATCCGCGAGATCCACCCCGTCCACGAGGACACGCCCTGAGGTCGGCCGGTACAGACCCGTGAGGACCTTGACGAGGCTGCTCTTGCCCGCCCCGTTCTCCCCCACCAGCGCGACGTGGCCACCCCACGGGAGGGTGAGGTTCACGTCGTCGAGCGCGACAGTCCCGTCAGGGAAGCGTAGGGTGACGTGCTCAAACACGACGTCGCGCGCCCATGGCCACGGCTCAACGGGTTCTGCAGCCACGTCCGGCGCCCAGGGTGCGACCGCGCGGAGCTTCTCGAAGTACTGCAGATGCCCGCCCAGGACGCCCACGACGACCGCGAGATTCCCGACGCGTTCGCGCAGCGTGACGAGCCCGAAGACGTACACGATCACACCGCCCGCCGCGAGCCGACCCGCCGCGACGTCCCGCGTCACCCACCAGAGCGCGAGGGTCGCGGAGAGCGCGACGAGCACCACGGCGGGCAGCACCAGCAGGAAAGCGCGGACGCGCTCTCGGCGCCCTTCCGCGTGATCTGCGTCGGAGCCCGCGCGGTGCCGCTCCTGAAGGGCGGGCCCGAGACCGAGCAGCAGCACGTCCTTCACGTGCGCGGCGCTCGTCGTGAGCGACGCCACATAGCGCAGCGCTCTACGGACGGGCGCACGGCGCTGCTGACGATGCCACGCGAGACGGTGCGCAACGACGTTCGCAGCGAACAGCGGCGCGGCGGCCAGCACGAGCAGCATGAGCAGCGCGGGATGCAGGCCCACGAGCAGCCACGCGAGCCCGAGCACCGTGACGAGGTCACGGGTGAGCTGCGCGAAGGACGCGACGAGGTTCACGGGCCGGACGGCCGCGAACTGCGCGAGGAGCGTCAGGTCGTCGTGGTGCCGGGGGTCCTCCAGGAGGTGCAGGTCCCGGTGCGCGGCGGTCGCGGCGAGCAGACGCCGCTCGACGTGCGCGGTGAGGCGCTCCTGCAGGCTGGCCTGCGTGGCGCTCGCGAGCTGCGCGGCGAGCTGACCCAGCAGGAACGCCGCGCCCCAGGCGGGCACGAGCCAGACGGGCAGGTCGTGCCGGACGGTGACGGCGTTCACGACGAGCTTCGTGAGGTACAGACTCACGACGGGCGTGGCGCCCTGCAGCCACAGCAGCACGACAAGCGCGCGGGTCTGATGGGGCGCCGCGTCCAGCACGAGCCGCGCCGACCAGGTGGCCGTGCGCCGAAGCGTCCGCGCGGACCGGAGGGTGGACAGGAAGGTCCGGGGGGCGGCGGACTCAATGGGCGTGGCGTTCACGGGTCGGCTCATGCTAGCAGTCCCGCCTCTTCCTCGGACTCCAGCCCGACCACGGATGAGAAGCGGACGAGTTCGCTTTGCCCCATGTCCCACGCTCCTGCAAGCGAGCGTCTCGGTCCCTGGCGACGCTGGTACAGTCGGAACGTGCGTCCACAAGCAATGAAGCGGGTGACCCTCACCGGGTCGCTTCTGGTGACCCTCACGCTCACCGCGTGCTCCTCGACCCCCTCGGAGGGGGGCGTCCCTGTCGGGTGCGACTCGGCAAAGGCCACAGCCCTTGGAGGCGCCGACGCCGGACGGTCCCTCAACGTCGTGGTCGGACGCGTCGGGGTCGCGCAGCGCTGGGACGTCCCCAGGACGGTCGGGCGGCTCGTCGTGTACACGGGCAGCGCGGCCCCCACCCCGGCATTCACCTCCGAGGTTTATCGGCTCGGTCTGCGGGAGGTCGCGGGGGACGCGCACGGCTGGCACGTCCTCTCCGGGGAGGACGACGCGCTCCGCGACGCGGCGGCGGAGCTCGTCTCGAACGGCGCGGCGAGGTACGCACAACCCGCGTACCGGTACCGTCCCAGCGCGCTGCCCATCCCGAACGATCCCCTCTTCGCGCAGCAGAGGCCTGCGCTGGACCGGCTCGGAATTCCGGCCGCGTGGGGCAAGCTGGACGCGGGTTGCGCGCCCGTCACGGTCGGCGTCCTCGACAGTGGCGTCAGCACGGACGATCCGCAGCTCACGCCCAACCTCACGCCCACCGCGTCCTGGGCGACCGTCACGTTCGACACGCTCAAGCAGGGCACGGCCGCCCTCGACCTGACCAACAAGGACAAGACGCAGGCCTGGCATGGACACGCGGTCGCCGCGACGATCGCGCAGGTGACGGGAAATGCCGCCTCCGGGGTCGGTGCGGGCGGCAACGTTGTGAGGGTGCTGCCCGTCAATGTCCTTTCACGTGGCGCGGACGGCACGTACGGGTACGAGGAGGGATCCGTGGCGCGCGGGCTGGAGTACGCCGTGGGTCGCACGACCGTCGTCCGGGACAGCGTCACGACCACCTACGTCAATCCCGCTCCTGTCCGGGTGATCAACCTCAGCCTCGGCGTCGGGACGTCCGCCTGGCAGGGGGACGACCTCTGGCTGCAGTCGTACCTGGACGCGGCCCGGCGGGCAGGCGTGGTGATCGTGGCCGCCGCAGGGAATGATTCGCGTGACCTGGTGGATCAACCCGCGCAGAGTTCCGCCGTGATCGCCGTGGGGTCCGTGTCCGGGACGGGCGCGCGGTCGACCTTCTCGAACTATGGGCGCGGGCTGGACTTTGTCGCGCCGGGCGAGAACATCCTGACCCGCAGCTCGGGAACGGACACGTCGTGGTCGGGCACGTCCTTCGCGGCGCCGATGTTCGCGTCGCAGGTGGCGCTCTGGATGTACGCGAACGAGCAGCATCGGGGGAGCGCCACGGCGGGTCGGTCGGGCGCGGACGTCACGGCCTTCCTGATGGCCTGCTTCGCGGCGGCGTCCTCGAACCACGCGGCGTGGAGCGCAGGCGCGTGGGGGTCCGGCTGGACGGCGGCGATCGGGGCAGGCTGGGTGGACACGTCAGCGGTGGTGGACGCGACGTTCACGCCATGCCGCTGACGTGTACTGAGGTGAAGGGAACGGGCCCGCGCGAGTGTGCGCGGGCCCGTCGCTCAAAAGAACTTACTTGACGTTGAAGGCACCCACGGCGAGCTTGACGGTGCCCAGGGTCACGAACACCGTGTACTCACCCGTCTTGAACCCGGTCTTGGTGCTGAGGTTGAAGACGTACTGTCCGCTGTTGGCGTCGTACCGCCACACGGTCGAGCCGGTGGAGAGGTCCGTCACCTCGAAGGTGGGATCGTTGATGCTCGCGGCCTTGTAGGCGACGCTCAGCTTGAGGCTGGACGCGAGGTCCGTGGCCGGCTGACCCCCAGCGTAGGTAGGTGCGAGGAACTTGATCGGCACGGTCGAGCCCATCTTGACAAGGCTGAGGTCGCTCGGGGTGTTCTTGAGGGGCTGGAGCAGGTTGAAGGCGTTCGTGTAGATCGAGCCGAGGGTCACCTGCACGGTGGTAGTGGGGGTGGTGGCGGTGTTGCCCGCGCGATCGGTCGCCTGGCAGGTCACGCTGTTGTCGCCCATTCCGAGGGTGGCGACGTTGCAGGTCACGCCGCCCGAGAGGCCGGACGTCACGTCGGTCGCGATGAGATTACCCATGTCGAGGGGCGCGCCGCCAATGTTCTGCGCGATGACATTGAGGTTGAGCGAGCCCGAGAATTGGGGGGCGGTCGCGTCACGCTTGACGTTCACGGTGCCGTTGGCAGTATTGCCCGCGCGGTCCTTGCAGGTCGTGCTCGCTGTGTAGGTGGCGGCGTCCATGGTGAGTGGCGCGACGGGGGTGCAACTCGCCAGTCCGCTGAGGGTGTCACTGGAGTCGGTGGTGCCGAAGGTCACGTCGCCGGTGTACCAGTCGTTCTGGCCGAGCTTGCCGCTCAGGACCTTCACCTGCGCGACGGGCGCGGTCTTGTCGACGTTGATGCCGCCGAGCGTTGCGGTGGCGGTGTTGCCAGCCTGGTCGGAGATGGAGGCGCTGGCCGTCTGGTTCGCACCCTCGCCGAAGATCTGGCTGGACGGGCAGGTTGCCGCGAGACCGGAGAGGGCGTCGCTGCACTCGAACTTCACGGTGACGTCAGCGTTGGTCCAGCCGTCGTTGTTGGCCTTCAAGTCGCGGGTGGCCGTGATGACCGGGGCGGTCTTATCGATGAGGGCGCTGAGGGTGCGGGTGGCGGTGTTGCCCGCCTCGTCCGTCACGGTGCGCGTCACGACCGTAGGTTCGGCTGCGCTCTTCGACTCGGCGCTCGCGGTGAGGGTGAAGGAGGTGTCGCCTACCACGCCGGAGGTGGCGTCGGTGACGGTGAAGCTCTCGCTGCGGTCGCTCTTGCGCCAGGTGGTGTCCGTGATGTTCTGCCCGCTGATCACGGGGGCGGTCGCGTCACGCTTGACGGTGAGGGCGCCGCCCGCGGTGTTGCCGGCCTTGTCCGTGCAGGTCGTGCTGGCCACATAGGCGGTGTTGTCCTGCATGAGTGGCGCCACGGGGGTGCAGTTGGCCAGTCCGCTGAGCGCGTCTGTGGAGTTCGCAGTGCCGAAGGTGACGTCGCTGGTGTACCAGTCCTTCAGACCGAGCGTGCCGCCCGTGACGTTGACGAGCGCGACGGGCGCGGTCTTGTCCACATTGACGCCCGAGAGTGTAGTCGTGGCGGCGTTGCCAGCACGGTCGATGATGTCGGCAGCAACGCTCTGGTCGGCGCCCTCCCCGAGGGTGCGGTTGCCAGGGCAAGCCGAGACGCCGGAGAGGTCGTCGCTGCACTCGAACTTGACGGTGACGTCGTCGGCGTACCAGCCCAGCGAGTTGGGCGCGTGGTCGGCGACGGCCCGAACGATCGGAGCGGTCTTGTCGACGTTGATGGGGCCCTCGGTGACCTCGGCGGTGTTGCCCGCGCGGTCGGTGACGCTGGCCTTCGCGGTTTGGGCGGCGCCCTCGCCGAAGGTCTGCGCGGTGGGGCAGGTCGCGGTGAGGCCGGAGAGGGCGTCGCTGCACTCGAAGGTCACGGTGACGTCGGTGTTGTTCCACTTCTCGCCGTTGGGCTGCACGTTCCGTTTCGCGATGAGGACGGGCTTGACGGTGTCGATCAGCGCCGAGATGGAGCGGACCGCCTGGTTCCCGGCGAGGTCTGTGACGGTCTGCGAGACGACCGTGGGCTGTGTAGCGGACGTGGAATCCTTTGAGGCGGTGAGGGTGAACGTCGCAAGCCCGGCGTCGCTGAGTCCAGAGAGGTCATCCTTCGCCGTGAAGTTCGCGCTGGTCGGGACGTTCTGCCACGTGGCGCCGACGATGTTCTGCCCGCTGATGACGGGCGGAGTGAAGTCCAGCAGCGCGGAGGCGCGGCGGGTGGTGGCGTTGCCCGCGCGGTCCTTCACGGTGTACGCCACCACCGTGGGTTCCGTGGCCGACTTCGACTCCTGGTTGACGGTCAGCGTGAAGGCTCCGTCCGTGTCCTTCGCGAGGCCGGACAGGGCGTCCGATGCGGTGAAGTTCGCGTTGAGAGCGCTGTTGCGCCACGTGGTGTTCGTGACGTCAGCGCTGACGGCCGGGGCGGTGCGATCGATGAGGGCGCTGAGGGTACGGGTGGCGGTGTTGCCCGCCTCGTCCGTCACGGTGCGCGTCACGACCGTGGGGGTCGTGGCGCTTGCGGACTCGGCGCTCGCGGTCAGGGTGAAGGAGGTGTCACCCACCACGCCGGAGGTGGCGTCGGTGACGGTGAAGCTTTCGCTGCGGTCGCTGTTGCGCCAGGCGGGGTCGGTGACGTCCTGCCCGCTGATCACCGGGGCGGTCGCGTCACGTTTGACGGTGACGCTGCGGGTGCTCTTACCACCCGCGCTGGTGGCCTCGCAGGTGAAGGTGGTTCCCTTCGTGTCGGCGGTGACGGTGGTACTGCTGCAATCCGTGGAGGTGTACTGACTTTCGTTGTCAACGACGCTCCAGGTGAGCACGACGTTGGAGGTGTACCAGTTGTTCTGACCGAGGGTGCCGGTGAGGGTGGGGGTGATGACGGGTGCCGTCGCGTCGGTGGGTTTCGGCACGGTCACCTTGACCTTGAATGAGCTGCTAACGAACGCGCCGGACACGGTTTTCCCCTGGACGGTGGCGGTCCGGCCCCCCGACGCGGTGGCGGTGAGCGTGGCGGTGCTGGCATCCACGGCGGCCGGGTTGACCGTGTAGGTGACGGTCGCGTCGGTCGGGTCGCAGCCCGTGACGGTGACGCTCTTTGTCCCGTCGGTCGCCGCGCCCGTGAGGCTGACAACGTTCCGGTCGGAGGAGGTCAGTGTGATGGTGACGGGGTTCTGCGGGTTGGCGTTGCAGCCGTTGACGGGGTCGGTGCTGTTGTCCGAGGCGGTGAGGAAGAGCCGGACGGTACCGGTCTCGCCGGGCACTTTGGTGACGTCGCCTGTGGTGATGACGCCGTTCTTGACGTCACCGGCTGTGATGACGTCGAGAGGCGTGAAGACGACGCCGTTCGGGGGGGCTGAGGTGTTCGTCGTGGCCGTCGGGTTCGGCGACGTGCCGCAGGCAAACAGGGCGAAGGACAGCAGGACCACGGACGGAATCTTTCGCATTCAGCCTCCGTCGGGTCGGTCTCACCACTCACTCCCCCCAGGCAAGGTGACCGATGTCAGCTTGGGGTTCTCAGCGTCCCGGTGTGTTGGATAGTGAGAATTATACCAGTGCGCTGAAACTTGTCATGAGTTCATGAACTGTTAATGTAATAAAAACGCGCTCTACACCCGCAATGTAAAGTGAGTAAAGGAAATGTAAAGATAAAGGCTTGGCCGTAGTCTCCCTGCCAACTGAAACGCTCCCAAAATGCGTTCCACCACACCACACGAGACTTTTCACGGCCAACACGTTCAGGTTGCAGTAGGAAGCATAGCGACACAGTGACAACAGGTGGAGACGCCGAGTCCACAGAACGTGCAGGGCGACGACTCGAGACTGCTGCACCACTTAACCCTTGAAGGTGCTGCCCAGCGCTTCTCTGCAAACCCCACTCTCAAAAAAAGAGGCACTGCCACAACTGCCAAAACAACTGCCAAAAGGCCCGTGTTGCCCCCAGCAATACGCGTAGTCAGAAACAATTCAGAAAGCGCAAGACCAAGTGCAGGCGCTCCCCTCTTCAGTCCTGCCGGCCTCTGTGAACCGATAAGCCACAGACCGAGGCCGACCAGGACACTCCTGCTGAGCGGTGTACCAAACCTGTCAATGCCAGCAAAAGCAGCTCCAAACTGCACTCAGCGGGCGATCGGACGACTTCCGGATGGTATACACCGCGCGGCCCGTATCGACGGTCACAACTCCTCATTCTGCTAAGGGGTTCAGGAGGCAGCCAATCTCTTATTCCCAAGGGGAGCATTTCTCTACTCCCACTGTTTTGCAGCCCCTTCTACCCGGGCCAGCTCCCTGACGATCTGAACTCGCAGCACCTTCGACGTTCGGTCCGCCTCAGCCTTCAACTCATCGACATGCACCTTGCGGGTTCGTGAGGACAAGCCGGAAATCAACGGGCGTCCCGGGGGCCGCAGGCACTTCCCGGTTTCCAGATGATGCAGGTACTGCTGGACCAGGTCACGCTGACGAGGTGTGCTGCCGCCATGACACCGACAGAGAAACCGACCTTGAAGACTCTGATCGCAGGCATACCGACGACAGTAGTGGCATCGCCAGGCGAATCCACCGTTCGGTGTGGTGCGGATGTCATCCGGGCGAAGCCGTCGATCCAGCTCGGTGACCTGTGGAAGCTGAGAACGTTTCATACGCGCCATAGCTCAAAGTTAGGCGGGCACGCGGCATGACCTTGCCCATAGACAGCATGAACGCGTCGCCGCCGAATTTGACGCGAAGCGATGAAGTGTGCACGGTCACCGGGGACAATCAAGGTTTAGAGGACGATGATGCACGTTCCTTTTGGCGTGCACGGTACTTTGCCTGCTTGTCCGCCTGTTGACATGCCACTGAACAGTACTCGCGCTTCTCCCGCATCAACCGTACCTGTCTGCAGCTCTTGCGTTTGCAGCGCTGCACAGTTCGGGATTGGTAGCTATCCGCCTGCAGGGCCGCCATGGTCGCCAGCGCTTGTATACCGACGGCGATGTTGAACTGAAACAATCCCGTGTCCTGATTCACGATGGGTCGGGTGTTCTCAAGGATCAGCTGCCTTTCGTCCTCCTGGTTGCTCACGCCAAAGCTCCACAACCAGTAAAGGGCATCAGAAGCCAAGCGCTGCAGTTGATCCCGTGGGCTCACCAGAGACGGTCCATATGCCCGTGCCAGCTCCGCACGTCGTTCCTCGCTGAGAGTGTTGTAGGCGTCGATGCCGATATCGTCTCGAAGACGATCCGTTCCAAGGCGCCGTCGGGTTTCGTCGCTGGGCACGTCCTTGGACGCCTTTTTCCACGCTGTCAGGAGCTCGATGAGCTCCTTCAGTTTCTCGGCGGCAGAAAGCCAGTGTGCCAGGGGTTCCTCAATGGCTTCGGTCGTGGCGGCGCCGAGACCATGCCAGACATGCGCCGTAAACAGCGGGCCAAGAGCAGACGCGACGGCCTCGATCAGCCAGCGTTCGTCTGGATCATTCCAGGGTGTCGGACTCATCCCGCCCGAAAGGTTCAGCAGCAGTTCGACCGACGTCACCCGCTCCGGCTCTTCAGTGCGGCGGGTCTTGCGGACAAGCAGACGATGCGACACGAACAGATTCTTGAACTGCACTGATCCTGTCGCGTCCTGCAGTGGCGTGAAGCGGAGCACTGCACCACCGGGCTGCTCCAGCAGCTCCGCACGGCACTCCATGCTCCAGTGCGTGAACAGCTCGAAAGATAACTCCTGGGTCATTCGGAGCACACTGTAGCGCTCCCCATCCTTCGTTACTGGACATGTCACCTACCCCGGTAACAACTTTTCACCAAGACTGGAGGCATGAATTATCCAGACAACGAGAAAGAGATGATCCCGAACGTCCCGACGCCCCGACTGGTGTACACCCCCCGAGACCTGGAGCCTCTCCTCCAGCTCTCCAAGAACACCATCAACAAACTCCTCCAACGTGGAGACCTGCGAGGCGTGCGCGTCGGACGCAAATGGCTCATCCCCCACGACGCCATCACAGAATTCCTCGCCCGCCGGAGGGAGCTGTGACGTCCTCCGTCCCCACGATCGACACGACCGGCTGGAAGTCAGGAGACTACGCGCGCCATTACACCGGGAAGCTTGGATGGGGTCTCGTTCCAGTCCCGGAAAAGCAGAAAGCGCCCCGTCACCGGAGCTGGAACGATGCGGCAAAGGCGATCACCGATCCAGAGCGTGCCTATGATCGCTGGTCGGCCTCGGCGGAGAACATGGGCGTCCTGCACTCAGCGAGCCACACCCTGGTGCTCGACATCGACGATCCGGAAGGCACACACTGTGCTTTGGCGAGCGTCGAGCTGGACCTGCAGGCGTTGCTGAACCGCAATCCCTTCCGAACCAAGGGACTCAAGGGAGAGAAGCCCTACTACCGGGTGCCGCAAGGAATGACGCTGACCCGGAAGGTCTTGCAGTGGCCCGCCGATCCACAAAGCGGGTCCTCCAACAGCAAGCACACGGTGTTCGAGTTGCGCGCGGGGGCAATCCAGGACCTCCTGCCGCCCTCAGTGCATCCGCAGACGGGACGCCCGTACGAGTGGGTCCAAGGTCCCCCACCCTCGAGGGAGGACCTTCCCGAAGTGCCCGAAGAGCTCCTCTGTCTTATCCAGCAGTGGGCCATGCTGGAACCCCTCATGCGTGATGCATGTCCGTGGGCAGACGGGACGCCTGAAAAAGCCACCTCGGCACCGGATCTGCCCTTCGCTGGCGACAGCATCATCGACAAATTCAACAGGCAGCACCATCCAAGGGAAATCCTGGAGCGTCACGGTTACCGCCGGATTGGCGTAGATCGTTGGCTCTGTCCGGGCAGCACCACAGGCTCTCCAGGCGTGAAGCTGCTTCCCGACGTCAGCAGAGGTGGGTACCCGCAGGTGTTCTCCAACCATGGCAGCGACCCGCTCAATGACGGGCATGCCCATGACGCCTTCAGTGTGTTCAAGATACTGGACCACCACGGTGATCTGACCGCAGCAGTTCGCACGGCACGTGCCCTGCTCGACGCCTCACAGGAGCCGGTATGGCCGAGTACGCAGCAGGAAGCGTGGCCACTTCGGGAATCGCTACCCCCGCTCGCCACGCCCGTTCCGGCACTCAGCGAAGACCTGGTGCCCGAAGGGGTTCGAGGGTGGCTAACGGACGCGAGCCACAGAATGAACGTCCCGCTGGGAATGCTCGCCATTCCCGCGCTTGTCGCTGCGGGCTCAGTGATCGGACTTCATGTTCAGGTTCGACCCAAACAGCACGACACCTGGACAGTGATATCCAACTTCTGGGGTGCCATTGTGGGCCCGCCCAGCGTGATGAAGTCGGCCGTCTTACGAGAAGGCACACGATTCATCCGCAAGCTCGAGCAGGAAGCCTTCAAAGAAGTCGAGGACATCCGAGCCGAGTGCGAAGCGCAACTCGAGGTCCTCACTGCTCAGCTGGAACAGGTCCAAGGACGACTGAAACGGGCCGATGCCGATGACGTGGCGGGACTCCGTGAGGAACTTCTCGCGCTTCGCGAAGAGCAGCAGGCGCTCAAGCAACGGCTGCTTCCACGCCGTCTCGTCGTGAATGACGTCACCCCCGAGAAGCTCCTTGAGCTGCTTCGTCAGTCGCCCAATGGATTGCTGCAGTTCCGGGACGAGATGATGGGCTGGATTCACACCCTGCAACGCGCTGGACGTGAGGGAGAACGGCCGATGTATCTCGAAGCCTGGAACGGGAACGGAAGCTTCACGCAGGACCGACTGGGCCGAGGGACCATCCACGTCAAGAACGTCAGACTGGCCATGCTTGGTGGTATTCAACCCGGTCCACTGATTGAGCAGACGAAATCTGCTCGCGGACAAGGAGACGACGGGCTTCTACAGAGGTTCCAGTTGCTGGTCTGGCCTGACGCTCTGCCCGAGTACCAGGAGAACGACCGACCACCAGACCTTGCTGCCATAGCGCAAGCTGAGCGGGTCATCCGGTTCCTGGACGGCTTACGCGCAGACGACTTCGAGACGGAACAGGATGAGGATGGTCATGCGCTGCTGCGCTTCTCCCCTGACGCCCAGATGGTCTTCAACACGTGGAGAGCAGAACTGGAAGCCAAGTTGCGCTCACGTGAGCTTCAGGAGCACCTTGCCTTGCAGGCGCACCTCGCCAAGTACCGCTCGTTGCTGCCGGCGCTCGCCCTCCTGCTGCACCTGTGTGAATGTGCCATCCGTCAGGACCAGGACTTTGACCGTCATCACATCGGTGTGAACAGTGCCCAAAGTGCCGCGCGGTGGTGCGCGTTCCTGGAGGCACACGCACGGAAGGTGTGGGGAGCGGACCGTGACCCGACCGTTCAGGCGGCCTGGCTGTTGGTGGAGGCCATGCAGACAGGACGTCTGCACACCGGGATGAAACTGCGGGATGTGCTGCGGGCGAAATGGTCGGGCTTGACGGACGCGAACACGGTGAAGCAGGGGTTGGGCCTTTTGGAGCGCCTTGGGCACGTGAGGCAGGAGCGTCAGGAGCATCCCAACGGTGGACGCCCGTCGATTGTCGTGCACCTCCATCCTGCGTACGAGGCCGACGATGCGTAGGCCTCAGCACGGACAACAAGGAGACACGGAGGACGCCAGATCGGAGGTCCCTAAGCGAGGTTCTGGCAGTTCCGGCAGTGGCCTTCCCGGTCTTCACCAGCAGCGGTGTGGGCAGTGCAGATTCTGGCGCCGTGCGCAGGACGTCCCGACCCTGGGTCGCTGCACGCTGGGCTGGAGGGCACACGGCGAACCATCCCGCCAGGGCGCACCCTTCCCGGAAACGTCCTACCACTCGACCTGCTGGGCTTGGGGCGGTCGAGGGTGGCAGCGAACATAAACCATCTGCCGGGGAGCGCTCAACCCTCCCCGGCGGACCACACGCGAGTACGATCGAGCTGTGGGAAGTGGAGTCGCGAAAGCGCACTGAGAGGCATCACATGACGGCAACAAAAGGCAAGAGCAAGAAGACGAAGCAGCGGGGCAACCGCCAGGGAACGATCTACGCGTACCGTGGACGCTTCCGCTGGCAACTGCGTGCGGAAGTGAACGGCCGACTGACGGTCATCAGAAGCGGCGTCGAGGAGACGCGTGCCGCCGCCGACAAGGTCATGCGGCAAGCGCTGGTCGAGGTCGAGCGGGGCCGCTTCACCCTGCGGGCGCCGTCCACGGTGGGCGACTGCCTGGACAACTGGTTGCGGCTGCGCCGCCCACACGTTCGGGAAACCACCTTCGAGCAGTACGAGCTGCGGTTGAGGTTGTACGTGCCGGAGTCCCTCAAGCGGATGCGGCTTCAGGAGGTGCGGCGGTCCCACATCCTCGGGTTGGAAGCCGAGCTGGCGACGAAGCTGTCGGCGAGTTCACGCAAGAAGGTGATCGAGCATCTCGCGGCGGCGTTCAAGGAGGCGGTGCATGAAGACCTGATCCTCAAGAATCCGGCGGATGACATTCGGGTCACGCCAACCCCGGCGGAGCGTTCGCGGGTGAAGCGGCGCAAGGCCCTGACGGATGACGAACTCAACCGTTTTCTGGATGAGGCGTCGGGAGATCCGCTGTTCCCGCTGTTCTACCTGATGTTCTCGTTAGGCCTTCGGTGTGGTGAGGCGCTCGGGTTGCGCTGGCAGGACGTGGACTTTGAGGATCGGTTGGTGCGGATCGAGCAGGCGAACAAACTGCTCAAGAACAAACCGGTCATCGGGGACGTCAAGACCGCGCAGTCACGACGGGTGCTTCCGGCCAGTGCTGATCTGCTGGAGGTACTTGCGCAGCATCGGGCGGCGCAGATGCGGCTGAGGGCGTCGCTGGGGCAGGCCTGGCCGATGTCGGGGTTGGTGTTCACGACGGCGCGGGGGGCGTTGCTGGACCGGCACAATGTGCAGCGGACGATGCATCGGATCGCGGCGCGCGCGGGGCTCGAGAAGTTCGGGACGCACTCGGGTCGGTATACGAGCATCACAAACCGGTTGCGGGCCGGGCAGTTGCCGGAGGTGGTGGCAAAGATCGCGGGGCATGCGCGGGTGTCGACGACGCTGAACATCTACCGGCAGGTGATGCCGGATGAGGTGCGCACGGCGGAGTTTGATCTGCAGGCGCACTTGCGGCGGAAGGAGGCGGCGGATTGAGCGTGGGGGCTATTGCACACCTATTGCACACACGGGGGTATTCCGGGGGATCCCCACCCCGACCAAAAAGGAAAGAACCTCGTCTGGGACGAGGTTCTGGTTGGTAGGCCCGAGCGGATTTGAACCGCTGACCCCTACCGTGTCAAGGTAGTGCTCTACCCCTGAGCTACGGGCCTACGGGTTGGAGGCGCTGGGCGGACTCGAACCGCCGGTGGAGGTTTTGCAGACCTCTGCCTTACCACTTGGCTACAGCGCCGTGCGGACTGGGCCATTCGCGGCTGCGCCGCTTGCGGAGCGGAGGTCCTCCTCCCAGCGAGAGGAATGTTAGCACGGGTTTACCGGGCTGTCAAAGGCCGCGTCACGGGCGCGAGGTGAGGGGCGGACGCGCGGCGCGGGGAGTACACTGCGGGCACATGAGCAACCGATGGACGCGCGCGCTGCTCGGCGGGGTCGTGGCCGCCGTGGCGGCCCTGTATCTCGCCTCGGCGCTGGACGTGGGCGGCGGCGTCGCCCCGAACCGCTACGCGGGCGACCGGACGTGGGTGATCGCGCATCAGGGCGGCGAGGGCCTGTGGCCGAGCAACACGATGTTCGCGTTCGAGCGCTCCGTGCGGCTCGGGGTGGACATGCTGGAGACGGACCTGCACGCCACGCGGGACGGCGTGATCGTCACGATGCACGACGAGACGGTGGACCGCACGACGAACGGGCACGGCCGCGTGAAGGACCTGACGCTCGCGCGGCTCGCGCGGCTCGACGCGGGGTATCGCTGGACGAACGACGGGGGCCGCACCTTCCCCTTCCGGGGGCGGGGCGTGCGCGTCGCGACGCTGGAGGAGCTTCTCGCGGCGTTCCCGCAGGTGCCGCTCACGCTGGAGATCAAGCAGGACGAGCCGAGCATCGCGCGGCCCCTGTGCGACGCCCTGAAGCGGCACGGCGCGCGGGACCGGGTGCTGATCGCGTCGTTCCGCGCGAGCGCCCTGCGGGAGTTCCGCGAGGTCTGTCCGGGCGTCGCGACCAGCATGGCGGAGGACGAGGTGCGGCCCGTGGTGCTGCTGAGCCTCGTGGGGCTGGGCGGGCTGGCGCGGCCCGCCGGGGACGCGCTGCAGGTGCCCGTGCGCTCCGGCGTGATTCCGGTGGTGACGCCCGCGCTGGTCGCGGCGGCCGCGCGCAAGAACGTGGCGGTGCAGGCGTGGACGGTGAACGACCCGGCGCAGATGCGGCGGCTCGTGACGATGGGCGTGGACGGCATCATCACGGACCGCCCGGACCTCCTGCGGGAGGTGCTGTCACGCGCCCGGCGCGATCCCTGACACGCAACGGTGACGCGATGCGTGATCAGGCCGCGGCGGGGGTGCTCTGATGGCCGCATGAGCGACGTGGACGTGAAGGTGACGGACAACCGGGACGAGCAGCGCTACGAGGCGAGCCTCCCGGAGGGACTGGCGTACGCGGAGTACCGGCCCGTGGGGAACGCGCTGCTGTTCTCGCACACGGAGGTGCCGGAGGAACTCGAGGGGCGCGGCGTGGGGAGCACGCTGGTGCGTTTCGCGCTGGACGACGCGCGCTCGCGCGGACTGATGGTGATTCCGATGTGTCCGTTCGTGGCGGCGTTCATGCGGCGGCATCACGAGTACGCGGACCTCGTGCATCCGCAGCAGCGCGGCCTCTTCCAGCTGTAGCCACGAAACGAAAGGAGGACGCCCCCGCCGGTGGCGGGGGCGTCCTGTTGGGTGCCGGGTGGGGAGGGACGCGAGTCGACGGTGGTGTTGACGCAGCACGATGCCCGACCGAGCTCAGGTTAGCGTTCCCAGCTGACGTGCCCGTGAGGGGCGCCTGTGGACGCGCAGGGGTTCGTGGGCGGGACCGCAGGACGGCCCTGCCTCCCCCGCGCGCTCAGTTCTCGCGGTTGGCGTTCCGCGCGGCGTACTCGCCCGCGAGCCCGTCGAGCGCGACGCCCTTGCGTTCGCCGCGTCCACGTTCGCGGACGCTGACCTCGCGGCCCTCGGCTTCCTTGTCGCCGACGATCAGCATGGCGGGCACCTTGCGCAGTTCCGCCGCGCGGATCTTGGCGTTCATGCGGTCCGATCCGGCGTCCACGCTCACGCGCAGGCCCTGCGCCCTGAGGGTGCGTTCGACCTCGTGGGCGTAGTCGAGGTGACGGTCGCTGATGGGAATCACGACGGCCTGCTGCGGCGCGAGCCAGAAGGGGAAGTCCCCGGCGTAATGCTCGATGAGGATGCCCATGAAGCGTTCGAGCGACCCGAAGGGCGCGCGGTGGATCATGATGGGGCGGTGCTCCTGGCCGTCCTCGCCGACGTAGGTGAGGCCGAAGCGCTCCGGGAGGTTGTAGTCCACCTGGATGGTGCCGAGCTGCCACTCGCGGCCGATGACGTCGCGCACGACGAAGTCGAGCTTCGGACCGTAGAAGGCGGCGTCGCCGGGCTCGATGGTGAAGGGCAGCCCGACCTCGGTGACGGCCTCGATGATCTGCTTCTCCGCGAGTTCCCAGTTGGCCTCGTCGCCGACGTACTTGTCGCTCTCGGGGTCGCGGACGCCGACGCGGAAGCGCACGTCCTTCAGGTCGAAGGTTCTGAGGACCAGCACGGTGAGGTCGAGGACGTCGAGGAACTCCGCCTTGAGCTGATCGGGGCGGCAGAAGATGTGCGCGTCGTCCTGGGTGAAGCCGCGCACGCGGGTGAGGCCGTTGAGCTCGCCCGACATCTCGTAGCGGTACACGGTGCCGAACTCCGCGAGGCGCACGGGCAGGTCCCGGTACGATCGCGGCTTGCTGGCGTAGATGCGCACGTGGTGCGGGCAGTTCATCGGCTTGAGCATGTACTGCTCCTCGTCCACCTCGATGGGGGTGAACTGCGAGTCGGAGTAGTACGGGTAGTGCCCGCTGGTCTTGTAGAGCTCCAGGTTGCCGATGTTGGGGGTGATGACGCCCTGGTAGCCGCGCGCGACCTGCTGCTCGCGCAGGAAGCGCACGAGTTCCTCGCGGACGACGGTGCCGTTCGGGAGCCACATCGGGAGGCCCTTGCCGACGAGGGGATCGAGGAGGAAGAGTTCGAGTTCCTTGCCGAGCTTGCGGTGGTCGCGGCGGCGGGCCTCCTCGAGCTGGTGGAGGTGCTCGTCGAGTTCCTTCTGGGTGGCGAAGGCGACGCCGTAGACGCGCTGCAGCATGGGGTTCTTCTCGCTGCCGCGCCAGTAGGCGCCGCTGGTGCTCATCAGCTTGAAGGCCTTCGGGAGGACGCCGGTGCGCGGCGCGTGCGGGCCGCGGCACAGGTCGGTGTAGTCGCCCTGGCTGTAGAGGGTGACGGTGACGTCCTCGGGGAGGTCGCGGATGAGTTCCTGCTTGAAGGGATCGGCCGGGAACTGCGCGAGGGCCTCGTCGCGACTCACCTCGCGGCGGCTGAGTTCGAGGTCACGCGCGAGGATGTCGTGCATGATCTTCTCGATCTCGGGGAGGTCTTCTTCCTTCAGGGGAACGGGCAGGTCGAAGTCCTGGTAGAAGCCGTTCTCGATGACGGGGCCGACGCCGCGCTTGACGCTGCCCTCGGGGTAGCCCCTGGCGCGGTAGTACTCGCCGACGGCCTGGCTCATGACGTGGCCGAGGGTGTGCCGCCAGAGTTCGGCGGCGTCCGCGAGGTTCCTTTTGGTCAGGATGCTGACCTGCGCGCCGTCGGGGAGGGGGGTGAGGAGGTCGTGGAGGAGGCCGTCGACGCGCGCGCCGAGCGCGTCCTGCGCGAGACGCGGGCCGATGGCGGCGGCGGCGTCTCGGGCGGTGGCGCCCTGGGGGAGGTCGAGCTGTTTGCCGTCGGGCAGGACAACGTGCATGGAGGAAGTATACGGGGCGGCGGCGCTGGCCTCCGCGCCCTGATCGGGAACGTGGGACATGGGTGCTCCTGTGTGCGGGTGCGCGCGTGGGGTTTCGTCGGGACGTGAGGAGGCCGCGGACCGGGCGGGGTGCCGGGTGCGCGGCCTCAGGACGTTCGACGGGCGCGGCCCGCGTGGGGGGCCG
>NZ_KI912637.1:197676-198658 GCF_000519345.1 Deinococcus pimensis DSM 21231 | reverse complement strand
CGGCGGCCGGGACCCCCTGATGGAGCGCGCGCTGCTCGGCACCCTCACGCCGGACCTGCGCGACGAACTCCAGGACGCCCTCGCGCGCCGGCAGCTCATGCGCGCCCGCCGCGTCTAGGACGCCCGCGAAGGACCGCGAGGAGGCCCCGCGGACGCGGGCCTCCTCGCCTCCACGATGAGCGACACGAACCCGAGCCGACCGTCGCGGTTGCGGTGATCGAGCAGCAGCGACCGATAGATCGGCCCGGTCGTCACGTCCCACCCGTGGTAGTGGAAGCGGCCCCCGTCGTCGCAGTACTCCAGGAGCTCCACCTCGAAGCCCGCCGACTCGAACACCCGGCGCAGCGTGCGCGCGTCGTACACGACCCTGTGGTCCGCCGCCGGATGGTCCGCCGGACCCGGCCCGCCGATCCGCACGGTGCGCTGGTACGCCTCGTCGGGGAAGTTCGCGTCCGGCACGGCGCAGCGGAGCCAGCCGCCCGGCCGGAGGTACTCGAAGCACAACCGCGCGGCCTCCGCGCCCTGCTCCAGCGTGAGGTGCTCCCAGACGTGCTCGCACAGGAAGGCGTCCGCGCGGCGCTCGCCGAACCAGCGTTCGAAGCTCGCGGGGTCGGTGAGGTCGAGCTCCTCGCGGTGCGTGGGCGTCCAGCCGTCCCAGGCCTGGTCCCCGGCGCCGATGATCACGTTCAGGGGTGCGGTCACGCGCACAGTATGCCGCCGAACCCACGGCACGCGGGCGAACGTGTGAGGCGCGTCAGGAATCTTCGCACGCGCCTCACGCGGGTCGGCTAGGCTCTCAGCAGACACTCAAGGAGGAATTCGTGGTCCAGACCGCGCTCGAAGCGCTCGTGGACGCGCTGCGCCGACTCACGTCGCTCGCGCTTCCCGCCCTCGTCCTGCTGCTCGCCCTGCTGCTCGTCGCCGCCCTCGTCGGCCTCTTCGACCGCGAACGGCTCCGGCGCGCCCTCGCCGCCACGGGCGG
>NZ_KI912637.1:196922-197576 GCF_000519345.1 Deinococcus pimensis DSM 21231 | reverse complement strand
GGCGTTCCCGTGGGGCGCGCTCGCCCTCGCGCTGCTCGCGGGCGTCGTCGGTCTCGACGTCGTGAGGCGCGCCGTGGACGTCCGCGCGGGCGCGCAGCAGAACGCCCGCTACACCAACGAGGCCGACCCCGACGCCGGGGAGACCGTGCAGCCCTCCCCCACCGTCACGTACCTCACCGAGCGGACGTACCGCCGCACCCTCACCCTGCCGCCCGACTTCCTCGACCGGCTCGGCGCGGACGCCGTGGGGGCGCTCGCGCCGTACCTCACGGACCCGTCGAGCGAGAACGTCACCCGTCTCGCGGACGACTTCCGCCGTTCGGGCCGCTCCGTCGTCTTCACCCGCGACGCCACGCTGCGCGTGGAGCAGCCCGTCACGCTCGACGAGAGCCGCGTCACCGCGCGGCTCTCGTTCGTGGATCCCGCGCGCGGCGGGCGCGGCACCTACTACAACGCCGCCTTCGGCGCCGAGTACGTCTTCACGAACCCGCTCGACACGCCCGCCGACGTGCGCTTCGTGTTCCCGCTACCCACCGGGAGCGGCACGCTGAGCGACTTCGTCCTCACCGCGAACGGCGCGCGCGTGCCCGTCACGGACCTCGAGCGCGGCAGCGTCTGGGAGGCGACCCTCGCGCCGGGCGCGCGGGCGCGTGT
>NZ_KI912637.1:195431-196822 GCF_000519345.1 Deinococcus pimensis DSM 21231 | reverse complement strand
GCGTGGGGGGCCGGGCGGTGCCGGAGGACGCCAAGCTCGTCCCGGCGCGCGGCGCCCCGTGAGGGGCGGATCGCGTGGGGGCTCAGGCGGTTCATGCGCCCAGTGTAGGGAGGCGCGTGGGGCGCGGCAATAGGCGTCTCGGCTCAGGGACGGAACCGGGGCCGCCCCGGTGGGAGCGGCCCCCGGCGTGCGGAAGCTCAGCCCTGGTTGAGGCCGGCCTGGGTGAGGAACGCGTCGAGCTTGGCGGGGCGGAAGCCGCTGAGGCTCGCGGCGTGCTCGCCGTACTGCAGGGTGGGCACGCTGCGCTTGCCGCCGTTGACGCTCATGACGTACTGCGCGGCGCCGTCGTCCTGTTCGATGTTGACTTCCTCGTAGGCGATGCCCTTGCGGCTCAGGGCGGCCTTGGCGGCGTGGCAGTCGGGGCACCAGCTGGTGGTGTACATCTTGATCATGCGGGCACTATAGAGAACATAGCGGCCTCGTGGTGGGGTGGCGGTCACACTCCAGAACGCCCGAGGGCGCCCGTCCTGACGGGCATCCTCGGACATTCGGCGGGGGCACTTGACGATTCCGGAAACGCGAGCTAGTATCTCTAAGCGCCGAGGGAAGCGAGCGAGAGCGAGCCTCGAAGCGAGTGACGCAGGGTAGAGCAGTCTGGTAGCTCGTCGGGCTCATAACCCGGAGGTCGCAGGTTCAAATCCTGCCCCTGCAACCAAAGAAAGGAAGCGCCCACCGAACCGGTGGGCGCTTCCTCGTGTTGCCCCGCCGAAGCCTCAGGCGGAGCGGTCCGGTGCTCGTGCCTGGACCGTCAGCGCGTCTCTGCACTCAAGGTCGCCTGCGTACGCTCGCAGGCGGCTGCTCGCTTTTGCCTGGACCGTCAGCGCGTCTCTGCACTCAAGGTCGCCTGCGTACGCTCGCAGGCGGCTGCTCGCTTTTGCCTGGACCGTCCACGCGTCTCTGCACTCAAGGTCGCCCGCGTACGCACCGGAGCGGTCCGGTGCTCGTGCCTGGACCATCAGCGCGTCTCTGCACTCAAGGTCAAGCCACGCGCCCTAGACAACACCGCATTCTCACGCGTCCGGAAGGCTACCCTGGAGGCAGACAACCAGCCAGCCCTCCGCTCCGGCGCGTCACGCCAGGACGCGGACCGAACCCGCCCGAAATCCGGAGCTTCCCATGTCCTCCACACCCGAACCCATCACGCAAGCCGTGTCCTCCACGGACGGAACCGCTTCCAACGCGGCGTTCGTCAAGCCAGCCCGCAACCACGAGGACGCCACCGAACCCACCGAGCTCCGCGCCCTGCGCGAGGCGTTGCTGCGCGGCGCGCGCCACCGCGCCGCCTGGGAACGTGCCCACGAGGTCGCCGAGCGCCTCCTCGACCGTCCCGG
>NZ_KI912637.1:191435-195331 GCF_000519345.1 Deinococcus pimensis DSM 21231 | reverse complement strand
GCCCACGAGGCGCGCCGCCGTCTAGGCGGCCCGGGCAGTCTTCAGACGCGCAAAGCCTCCCCTGCCCTCCCGCACATCCGCCCGGACCCATACTGACCCGATCAGGGCGGGGCCGGACGGGTGTGCGGCCCCGCCCGGGAGGCACCATGGCACAACGGACACGGGACGGGCAGGCAGGATCGTTCCTCGGGCACCCGCCGGGACTCGCGACGCTCTTCGGGACGGAACTCTGGGAGCGCTTCAGCTTCTACGGCATGCGCACGCTGCTGGTGCTGTTCCTCACCGCCGCCGTCACCGAGGGCGGCCTCGGCCTGAACGAGGGTCTCGCCATCGCCATCTACGGCGTGTACAACGCGATGATCTACCTCACGGCGCTCCCCGGCGGCTGGGTCGCGGACCGCATCCTCGGGACGCGCCGGGCGGTGCTGTACGGCGGCGTGATCATCGCGGCGGGGCACTACTGCATGGCCGTGCCCAGCACGCCGCTGTTCTTCACGGGGCTCGTGCTGATCATGCTCGGCACGGGCCTCCTGAAGCCCAACATCAGCGCGACGGTGGGTCAGCTGTACGGCGAGCACGACGCGCGGCGTGACGCGGGCTTCTCGCTGTTCTACATGGGCATCAACATCGGCGCGTTCTTCTCGCCGCTCGTGTGCGGCTGGCTCGCGCTGAACCTCGGCTGGCACTGGGGGTTCGGCGCGGCGGGCGTCGGCATGACCGTCGGGCTGATCCTCTACGTGCTCGGCTGGAAGCGCCTCGGGGACGCGGGCGAGCGGCCCGGCAATCCCGCCACGCCCGCCGAGCGGCGCCGCGCGCTGCTGTACGCCCTCGCGGCGGTCGTGGTGGTCGGCGTGTACCTCGCGGTGGACCTCTCCACGGGCGGCCTGAACTCCAACCTGCTCATCAACCTCCTCACGATCGTGGCGGTCGTGGTGCCCGCCGTGTACTTCGCGGGCATCCTGCGCTCCCCGCAGCTGAGGCCCGAGGAGCGCGGGCGCGTCCGGGCGCTCGTCTGGCTGTTCCTCGCGTCCGCCGTGTTCTGGATGATCTACGACCAGGCCGGGAGCGTGCTGAACCTCTTCGCGGAGGACCGCACCGACCGCGGCCTGCTGGGCCTGAACTTCCCCGCGCCGTGGTTCCAGTCGGTGAATCCGCTGCTCATCATCGCGCTCGCGCCGGTGTTCGCGGCGTTGTGGGTGCGGCTCGGCTCGCGTCAGCCCAGCACGCCCGCGAAGTTCGTGTACGCCCTCGTCGGCGTGGGCGTGAGCTTCCTGATCATGGCGCTCGCGGCGGGCGCGGCGAGCGGCGGGGAGCGCGTCTCGCCGCTGTGGCTGCTCGCGGTGTACTTCATCCAGACCGTCGCGGAGCTCGCGCTGAGCCCCACCGGCCTGAGCGTCAGCACGAAGCTCGCGCCGCAGGCCTTCACGGGGCAGATCCTCGGGGTGTGGTTCCTCAGCACCGCCGTGGGCGACGCCGTGGGCGGGCAGGCGGGCCGCTACATCGAACGGCTGTCGCTGCCGACGTACTTCCTGACGCTCGGGCTCGCGGCGGTCGTCGTGGGCGTCGTGCTGCTCTTCGCCGTGCCGAGGGTGCGGCGCCTCATGGGCGGCGTGGAGTGATGAAGCGCCGCAAAGGCCGCCCGGCACCGTTTCATGGGAAAGCCGGGGATAGAATGCCGTGATGCAACAGGACTCCATCACGGAAAGCGCCCCCCAGACCGGGGCGCGCGGGGGCACCAGCGGCCACGTCCCCGAGTACCACACCTTCAGCACGAGGCTCGGCGGCCAGGACCTCGTCATCGAGACGGGCCGCCTCGCCAAGCTCGTCTCCGGCAGCGTCACCGTCCGTTACGGCGAGACGGTGCTGCTCGTCACCGCGCAGGCCAGCGAGCGCCCCAGCACCCTCGACTTCCTGCCGCTCACGGTGGAGTTCGAGGAGCGCCACTACTCCGTCGGCCGCATTCCCGGCAGCTTCATGCGCCGCGAGGGCCGACCCGGCGAGAAGGCCATCCTCTCGGCGCGCATCACGGACCGACAGATCCGCCCGCTCTTCCCGAAGGGCTACCGTCAGGAGACGCAGGTCATCATCACCGTGCAGTCCGCCGACCAGCAGAACGCGCCCGACGTGCTCGGCGCGGTCGGCGCGTCCGCCGCGCTGACGCTCAGCGACATCCCCTGGGGCGGCCCGACCGCCTGCGTGCGCGTCGGTCACGTGGACGGCGAGTACGTCGTGAACCCCACCGTGGAGCAGCTCGGCCGCTCCACCCTGGAGATCGTCGTGGCGGGCACCCGCGACGCCGTCATGATGGTCGAGGCGGGCGCGCAGGAGGTCGACGAGGAGCTCCTCGTGGGCGCCATCGAGTTCGGGCACCGCGAGATGCAGGCCGTCATCGACCTCATCGAGAGAATCCGTGACGCGGCGGGCAAGGAGAAGTTCGCGCCGCCCGAGCCGAACGAGGCCTTCAGGGAACTCGTCCCCGAGATCACCGAGGCCGCGCGCGCGGCGGGCCTGCGTGACGCGCTGCTCACCCCGAAGAAGAAGGACCGCTCCGCGAACCTCAAGGCGATCCGCGAGGCCCTCATCACCGAGCGCGTCCCCGAGGATGCCGAGGACGCCGCCGAGCGGACCGACCTCATCAAGACCGCCTTCGAGCGTGTCGAGAAGGCCGAGCTGCGCCGCCTCATCCTGGAGGAGGACCTGCGCGCCGACGGACGGAACACCCGCACGGTGCGGCCCATCTGGATCGAGACGTCCGCGCTGCCCCGCGCGCACGGCAGCGCCATCTTCACGCGCGGCGAGACGCAGGTGCTCGGCGTCGCGACGCTCGGCACGGAACGCGACGAGATCCTCATCGACGACCTCACCACCGACACGGGCGACAAGTTCCTGCTGCACTACAACTTCCCCCCGTACTCCACGGGCGAGGTGAAGCGCATGGGCGGCCAGTCGCGCCGCGAGATCGGACACGCGAACCTCGCCAAGCGCGCCATCCGCGCGGTCCTGCCGCCCTTCGAGGAGTTCCCGTACGTCATGCGCGTCGTCGGCGACGTGCTGGAAAGCAACGGCAGCAGCAGCATGGCGACCGTGTGCTCCGGCAGCCTCGCCCTGATGGACGCGGGCGTCCCGATGCGCGCTCCGGTCGCGGGCGTCGCGATGGGCCTCGTCATGGAGGAGGGCCGCTACCGCATCCTCACGGACATCCTCGGGCTGGAGGACGCGCTCGGCGACATGGACTTCAAGGTCTGCGGCACCGAGAAGGGCGTCACGGCCCTGCAGATGGACATCAAGATCGGCGGGATCACCCCGCAGATCATGCGTGAGGCGCTCGCGCAGGCCCGCGAGGCGCGCCTGCACATCCTCGGCGTGATGGCGCAGGCGCTGCCCGCCCCGCGCGCGGAGCTCAGCCGCTACGCGCCGCGCATCCTCACGATGCGCATCAACTCCGAGAAGATCGGCACGGTCATCGGGCCGGGCGGCAAGCAGATCCGCGAGCTCGAAGCGATGGGCGCGCAGATCACCATCGAGGAGGACGGCACCGTCCGCATCTTCAGCGCGGACGCGGACGCCGCGAAGCGCGTGCAGGACCGCATCTCGGCCCTCACGCGCGAGGCGAAGGTCGGGGAGGTCTTCGAGGGCACCGTCGTGAAGACCGCCGCGTTCGGCGCGTTCGTGAACCTGTTCGGCAACCAGGACGGCATGCTGCACATCTCGCAGCTCGCCGAGGGCCGCATCGACAACGTCGAGGACGTCGTGAAGGTCGGCGACCGCATCAACGTCAAGATCGTCCACATCGACGATCGCGGCAAGATCGACCTCGTCCGTCCGGAGCTCGAGGGCAAGATCGCGCCCCGCGCGCCCCGCGAGCCTCGCGGCGACCGCGGCGGCGACCGCGGCCC
>NZ_KI912637.1:191071-191335 GCF_000519345.1 Deinococcus pimensis DSM 21231 | reverse complement strand
AACCAGGGCGCGCGTGGCTGGAGCTACGCGCTCGCGTCGCGCCGCGAGCCCATCAGCGCCCTCGACCTCACCGTCGTGACGGACCGGCCCGCGCGCTTCCCGCGCTACAGCCTCTTCCCGACGAACGTGACGCGCGAACGCTTCTCGTCGCGCGAGACGCTGAGGTGGCAGCTGCGGGACGTCGTGACGGCGCAGAACGTCGCCATCGCGTTCTCGGTGGGCAGCGTCCGCGAGACGCTCGCGAAGGTCTTCACGTTCGCGCCG
>NZ_KI912637.1:184222-190971 GCF_000519345.1 Deinococcus pimensis DSM 21231 | reverse complement strand
CTCCACGCGGGCGGGCGTGCGCGGCACGCTCGACGACAGCACCGGGCGGGCGGGATCGTCGAGGGTGACGCCGCGCCCGTCCACGAGGTCCATGTGCGCGCGCCAGTACGCGTCGTACAGGCCCACGTCACGCCAGTAGCCCGCGGTGTGCAGCGCGCGGGCCTCACCCTCGCGCACGAAGGAGGGCACGAGGTGCTCGCCGTAGTCGCCGAGGCCGTCCTCGCCGAGTTCGCGCGCGAGGGTGTCGAGCCGCTCGAAGAGGGCGGGCGCGTCGTACGCGAAGACCTCCGTCGCGACGTGATCGGACACGGGACGGTCGGGTTTGTACTCGAAGCGGGTGACGCGGCCCTCGTCGTCCGCGACGACGTTCGCGAAGCGCGTGGCGTCCTCGCCGAGCGGGAGGTCCGCCGTGACGAGCGTCACGCGCGCGCCCGAGTCCAGGTGCGTCCGCACGACGTCCACGAGGTCGAGCGTGTGGACGTGGTCGGCGCTGAGGACGAGCAGCACGTCCGGGGCGTACTCGCGCAGGAGGGGCAGGTGGCGGTACAGGGCGTCGGCGTTGCCGGACGCGAAGCCGCCCTCGTCCTCGTCACCGCCGGAGTAGGGCGGCAGGACCAGCAGGCCGCCGCGCGTGCGGTCCAGGTCCCACGGGCGACCGTTGGCGAGGTGGTCGTTGAGGGTGTGCAGGCGGTACTCCTCGACGATCCAGACGTCGCTGATGCCGCTGTTCGCGACGCTGGACAGCGCGAAGTCGATGAGGCGGTAGGTGCCCGCGAAGCTCACGACGGGCTTGGCGCGGCGTTTCGTGAGGACGCCGAGCCTCTTGCCCCTGCCGCCCGCGAGGACGAGCGCGAGGACACGCGCTCCGTGTCCGGGCGAGCCGGGCGAGGCGACGTTGCGGCTCAACGTTCGGTCGGACTGCGAGGCCGTCATGCGGCGAGTGTGACAGGCGCGCGCGTGAGGAGCCCGGGGCGGGCGCTCAGGGGGACTTCACGCGCGGCGCGTCCCCCAGCAGACGCCGCACGCCCGCCGGGAGGCCCGCGCGGAGCTCGCTGACGGTTCGCACGCGGACAGGATGACGCGCCGGTCACACGGAGGGACCTCGACGACGGTCATGAGCGAGAGCCCGCCCCCTCCCCCACACGGCGCAGCACCTCGTCGAGGGCGTCCTCGACGAGGTGCTGGTGCGTCCAGTGCAGCTGGTGCCCGCCGTCCTCGACCGTGACGAGCCGGGCGTTCCCGAGGGCGCGCGCGAGGGGTTCGGCGTGATCGCGGTACGGGGTAAGGAGGTCGTGTCGGCCGCCGAGCACGACCGCCGGGACGGTCACGTCCGGATAGTGACGGCCCAGCTCGCGCAGTTCCGGTTTGATGTTCCCGTTCTCCCGCGCGAGCGCCGTCACCTGCGACGGGCGGCGCGACAGCGCGAGCATCATGCGTTCCCAGGCGCGCGGCAGCCGTGCCGGGTGGAAGGCGCGGGTGCCCTCCACGCGCGCCACGACCCGTCCGACGGGCAGCAGCAGCACCCGCGTGAGGAGCTGACGCAGGCCCGGCACGAGCATGAGGTGCGCGAGGGGGTTCTCCAGCCGACCCTTCGGGAAGGCCGTCGGGGAGATCAGCACGAGGCCCGCCACGTCCGCGGGGTAGACACGCGCGTAGGACAGCGCGACGGACGCGCCGTACGAGTGGCCCAGCAGGACGGGCGCGTCCGCGCGTCCGGTGAGGCCGTGCCGGGTCAGGAGGCCGCGCAGCATCCGCACGTTGAGGTCGAAGGTGACGTCCTCTCCATTCGGGACGGGCGTGTACCCGTGCCCGGGCCGGTCGTACGCCAGCAGGGAGAAGCGCCTCGCGAGGCGCTCCATGAGGCCGCACAGGGGCCAGTCGTTCACGACGCCGTCGCTGCCGTGGATCAGGACGACGCGGCGGCCCCGCCCCGCGCCCGCCGTGAGGACGTGCACGTCGCCCGTGGGGAGCGGCTCGACGTGCCCGGCGGGGCCACGGGTGTTCACGTCGCGCACCACGCGGTCCGTGTGGAGCTTGAGGACCGTCAGGGCGCCCGCGAGCCACACCGTGAGCGCCCAGCGCCGACGGTTCAAGTGTCCCCGCGAGGCGCTCGCGTCGGGACGCGCAGGGTGACGTACCAGATGCCGACGAGGCCCACCAGCACCCAGGCGACGCGGCCCTCCCAGACGGGAATGAAGCGCCAGGCGCTCACCCCGACCGCCACGGCGATCATGACGGACGCGAGGACCTTGGCGCGCAGGGGCATGCCGCGTCCCGCACGGAAGTCCGCGACGAGTTCGCCCACGACGGGCAGGCCGAGCAGCCACCGTTCGAAGCGTGGGCTGCTGCGCGCGAAGCACGCGGCGGCCAGCACGAACCACACGGTGCCTGGGAAGCCCGGCAGGACCAGCCCGACGAAGCCCAGCGCGACCAGCACGAAGCCCAGCGCGATCAGGAGGCCCCGCAGGGGGGCGGGCAGCGGAGCGCGCGGGCGGGGATCGTTCACGAGGTCAGGGTAGAGCGCGGCGGGCCGGGTGTCGAGCGGACGACGTTGCCCGTACGTGGAGCGAGGGCCCCGCGACATTCGCGGGGCCCTCTGAAGTTCAGCGTTCGGCGTCGTACGCACCGGAGCGGTCCGGTGCTTCTGCCTGGTGCGGTGACGTGTCTCTCCAACCTTCTGGCGTCGTACGCTCGGGGACGGCCCCTCGCTTCTGCCTGGTGCGGTGACGTGTCTCTCCAACCTTCTGGCGTCGTACGCTCGGGGACGGCCCCTCGCTTCTGCCTGGTGCGGTGACGCGTCTCTACAACCTTTAGACGAGTCTGCGGCGCACGGCCGCGGAGAGGAAGTCGAGGACGTTCACGACCACGACGATCACGATGATCGCGATCATCGCCTTGGGGTACTGACCGCCGCGCATCGTCTCGCTGACGAGGAAGCCGATGCCGCCCGCGCCGACGAAGCCCAGCACGATCGACACGCGGAAGTTGATCTCGAAGCGGTACAGGGTGTAGCTGAGGAACAGCGGCAGCACCTGCGGCAGCAGCGCCCAGCGGACGACGCTCGTGCCGGGCGCGCCGGACGCCTCGAGCGCCTCGATGGGGCCCTTGTCGGCGTTCTCGATGGCCTCGCTGTAGAGCTTGCCGAGGTCGGCGATGGAGTGCACGGCCATCGCGAGGGCGCCCGCGAAGGGCCCGAGACCCACGGCGGCCACGAGGATCAGCGCGAGGATGAGGGTGTCCACGCCGCGGTCCACGTTGAAGAACGTGCGGGTGATGAAGTACGCGACGCGCGTCAGGAGGCTCTTCTCGGTGAGGTTGCGCGCGGCGAGCAGCGAGAGGGGCAGCGCGAAGACCGCCGCGACGAGCGTGCCGATCAGGGCGATGTTGATGGTGATGACCATCTCGCGCATGACGTCGGAGAGGAAGTACGGGTCGGGTGGGGTGGCGCGGCCCATGAAGTCCGCGATCCACGGCCAGTTCACGTACAGGTCACGGAAGTTGAAGCCGGTGCTGTTGAAGCCCGCCGCGACGGCCGCCGCGAGCAGGGACAGCGTGAGGGCGCTCGTGAGGTCACGGCGCGGGGTGTACGTGAGGCCGCCGCCGCGCGTGACGAGGATGAGGCCGCCGCCGAGCGCGAGGCCCGAGAAGAGCATCCAGGTGTTGAAGCCGTACTCGGCGCCGCGCGCGATGACGCGGCGGACGCCGCCGTCGCTGGCCTCCGGGCCGGGCGGGAAGCCGTAGGGGACCTCGTCGGGCGTGGCGACCGTGGCGGGCAGGGGCGTGGTGTCGCCGGGCGCGCGGCGACGCAGGGCGTACTCGTCGACGAGGTCGTAGTAGTCCTTGTTCTGCTTGGCGCGGTCGGTGCCCGCCGCGGGCCTCGCGAGGAGTTCGCGCGTGGCGCGCCAGTCCTCGGCGCGCTTCTGCACGTCGGCCTGCAGGAAGTCCTTGACGTCGAGGGACCAGTCGTTCGTGACGGTCTGCGCCTGCGCGGACGTGATGGGCGCGCTGACCTGGTAGTAGTTGCGCAGCTGCGGGAAGAGGTTCGCGCCGAGCGGCGAGAACAGCAGCGCGGCGAGCAGCGCGGGCAGCGCGATCGTGGCGATGAGGCCGTTGCGGCGCGCGGCGCCCTTCTGTCCGGCGGTGAGGAGGTACGTGACGACGCCCAGCGCGAGCGGCAGGATCACCTCGAGCACGCCGGGGATGGCGCGCAGGGTGATGAAGTGCTCGGGTCCGCTGCGGAAGGTCAGGCCGAGCGCGAGGGCCACGGCGCCCGCCACGGCGAAGGCGGCGCCGCCCACGCGGGGCGTGGCGCGCAGCGAGACGATCGCCGCGACGATCGCGAGGACCGGGACGAGCCACAGCACGGGGTACGTGAAGGCGAGGCCGAAGGGCGTGAGGGCGGTGCCCTGGTCGCTGCGGGCGCCGACGACGTCCACGAAGGGCATCGCGAGGAACGCGACGACGAGGCCGACCGCGCCGACCGCGCCGAGGCGCAGGCCGGAGCCGAACGAGAGCCACGTGAAGACGACGATGAGGAGGGCCAGAATCAATGCGGTGATCATAGGTCGGCGACGCTCCCGGCGTAGATGCGGTCGATCTCCGACGGCGTGAGGGCGCTGGGCGGCCCGTCGAAGACGAGGCGGCCCTTGTTGAAGCCCAGGATGCGGTCGGCGTACTGCGTGGCGAGTTCGAGGACGTGGATGTTCACGAGGACGCTGATGCCGTCCTTGTTGAACTCCTTGAGGATGCCCATGATGACGTTGGAGAGCTTCGGGTCGAGGCTCGCCATGGGTTCGTCCGCGAGGATGAGGGTGGGGTTCTGCGCGAAGGCGCGGGCGATGGCGACGCGCTGCTGCTGACCGCCGGAGAGCTGGTCGACGCGGACGCTGACCTTGTCGGCGAGCCCGACGCGGCGCAGCGCCTCGGCGGCGCGCTGACGGTCGTCGGCGGTGTAGAGCCCGAGGAGGCCCGCGAAGCGGTTGTGGTAGCCGAGGCGGCCCGACAGGACGTTCTCCTCGGCGGTGAGGCGCGTGGAGAGGTTGAACTGCTGGAAGACGAAGCCGATGCGGCGGCGCAGGGCGCGCAGCTTGGGGCCCTGCGCGTGCGCGATGTCCTCGCCGTCGACGAGGATCTGGCCGCTGGTGGCGTCGTTGAGGCGGTTGATGCAGCGCAGGAAGGTGCTCTTGCCCGCGCCGGACAGGCCGATGACGCAGATGAACTCGCCGTCGCCGATCGTGACGTTCACGTCGTCGAGGCCCTTGGTGCCGTTGGGGTAGATCTTGGTGAGGTTCCGGACCTCGATCATGTGCAGACTCCAGAAAAAGGGGGAGGCGCTGGCCTCCCCGTTTGGGATGACGCGCCGTGGCGCGCCGTCACGAGAAGACGGGGAGACGGCCGCGCCGTCTCCCCGCCCGAGGGATTACTTCTTGCTGGACTTGATGGCCGCGCGGACGACGTCGTAGTCGGTGTCCTTGGCGGGAATCATCGCGTCGATGGTGTAGAGCTTCTTGAGGAGGGCCTTGCCGTCCGGGTCGCTCTTCATGCCGACGATGGCGGAGCGCACGCGGGTGACGACGTCGGCGCAGGCGTTCTGGTAGTCGCCGCGGACGCTGAGGGTGTCGCCGGGGATGGGCTTGCTGTAGAGCACGGGCGTGATGTTCGCCGCCTGCTCGGGCTTCAGGAACTGCGTCCAGGAGCCGCTGGTGCCCTTGGTGTTGTTCGAGAAGGTCGCGACGACGTCGACGGTGCCGTTCTGCAGCGCGAGGACGGCGGCGTCGTGCTTGCCCGCGAAGGTCTGCTTGCCGAAGAACTTGTCGGGGTCGATGCCCTTGGCGACGAGGGTGCTGCGGGGGAAGGTGTAGCCGGCCGCGCTGGTCGGGTCGATCCAGGCGATGCTCTTGCCGCGCATGTCCTCCAGCGTCTTGATGCCGCTGTCCTTGCGGACGATGAAGGCGCTCCAGTAGTAGGGGCCGGCGCCGCGGACGCTCTTGAGGAGGACCTGGGCGTTCGCCTGGTCGTGCGCCTCGACGTAGGAGACGGGCGAGAGCCACGCGAAGTCGAGCTTGCCGCTGCGGGTCGCCTCGACGAGGGCCTGGTAGTCCTGCGCGACGGTCGTGCGGACCTCGATACCGCGGATGCGGCTCTCGAGGTACTTGGCGATGGCCTTGCCGTTCGTCAGGACGGCGGCGCTGTCCTGGGCGGGGTTGAAGCCCATGTTGATGACGCGGCAGTTTTCAGCGGCCTGGGCGCTCCCGGCGAGGGCACCGATGGCGAGCAGAGCAAGCAGTTTCTTCATGGTTCTCCTGGAGGGGCGGCGCCGTTTCCCGGCACCCAAGAAGAAAGTATAAACAAAAACTGAACGGTCAAGTGAGGGGTGCTTGAAGGGGGGCACGTACTTTTCGCACATCCGGGTGAGAGGGCGGCTCAGACGCCGCTCACGCCCGGACGTGCGCGGACGGCAGGGACACGCCGAACATGGGGAGCGCGCGGGCGCGGCGAGCGCTGCCCTCTCCCTCGATCACGGTGAGCTCCGAGGGTCCGGCGGGGTCGAGCGCGGCGAGGCAGAGCCGTCCCGTCACGACCGCCCCGAGGTCCGTGTACACCTGCGCGCCGAGGCGGCAGGGCTCGCGGACGGGCGTGTGGCCGTGGACGCTCCACGTCACGCCGGGCGGCAGGTCGAAGGGGCCGTCGTAGGGGCGCATCCACAGGGACGCGGTGCGCGCGTCGGGGTAGTCGGGGTGCGCGCGGGG
>NZ_KI912637.1:162932-184122 GCF_000519345.1 Deinococcus pimensis DSM 21231 | reverse complement strand
CGCGCACGCCGAGCGGGCGGTGGCGCTGTGACGGCCGCCGCGAGCCTCAGGGAGCGCGCCGCGACCTTCGGCCTCACCGTCGAGGAGTACGACCTGCTCGTCGAGCGCGTGGGCCGCGAGCCGAACGCGCTGGAGGCCGCCATCGTCGGCGCGATGTGGAGCGAGCACTGCGGCTACAAGAACAGCAGGCCGCTGTTCAGCGTGTTTCCCACCACGGGCCCGCAGGTGCTGCAGGGCCCCGGCGAGAACGCGGGCGTCGTGGACATCGGCGACGGGCTCGGCGTGGCCTTCAAGATGGAGAGCCACAACCACCCCAGCGCCGTGGAGCCCGTGCAGGGCGCCGCGACGGGCGTGGGCGGCATCCTGCGCGACATCTTCGCGATGGGCGCGCGGCCCTTCGCGGTCCTCGACAGCCTGCGCTTCGGGAACCTCGACTCCCCCCGCACACGCTTCCTGCTGCACGGCGTCGTGGAGGGCATCAGCCACTACGGCAACGCGATCGGCGTGCCGACCGTGGGCGGCGAGGTGACCTTCCACCCCAGCTACCAGGAGAACCCCCTCGTGAACGTCATGGCGCTGGGGCTCCTCAAGCACGAGGACCTCGCGAAGGGCACCATGGGCGCGGTCGGCAACCAGATCGTGTACGTGGGCAGCAGGACGGGCCGCGACGGGCTCGGCGGGGCGGTGTTCGCGTCGGCGGACCTCAGCGACGCGAGCGGCGCGGATCGTCCTGCCGTGCAGGTCGGCGATCCCTTCATGGAGAAGCTGCTGCTGGAGGCGACGCTGGAGGCCATCGAGCGTGGCCTCGTGGCGGGCGTGCAGGACATGGGCGCAGCGGGGCTCGTGTCGAGCACCTGCGAGATGGCGTACCGCGCGGGCCTCGGCGTGGACATGGACCTCTCGAAGGTCCCGACGCGGGAGACGGGCATGGTCCCGATGGAACTGTGCCTCTCCGAGAGTCAGGAGCGCATGGTGCTCGTGCCCGTGCCGGGTCGCGAGGAGGACCTGCTGGACCTCCTCGCGAAGTGGGAGCTCGACGTCGTCGTGATCGGTTCGGTCGCCGCGCACGACCGCTACCGCCTGTTCTGGCAGGGCGAGGTCGTGTGCGACCTCCCGGTGGACGTCCTCAACGAGGCGCCGAAGTACACCCGCGAGGGCGTGGAGAGCCCGGAGATCCGCGCGGCGCGCGAGCGTGACCTCACGGACGTGCCCGTGCCCGCCGACCTCTCAGAGGTGCTCGTGACGCTCATGGGTGACCCCACCATCGCGAGCAAGCGTCCCATCTTCGAGCGCTACGACCATCAGGTCATGACGAACACGGTGGTCGTGCCGGGCGCGGCGGACGCGGCGGTCATGCGCGTGCGCGGCACCACGAAGGGCGTGGCCGCCACGAGCGACTGCAACCCGCGCTTCGTGTACCTCGATCCCTTCGTGGGCGCGGCGGCGGCCGTCGCGGAGGCGGCGCGCAACCTCGCCTGCGTGGGCGCCACGCCCCTCGCGATCACGGACAACCTGAACTTCGGCAACCCGCACCGCCCGGAGGTGTACTACCAGCTTCAGCAGGCGACGCGCGGCATCGCGGAGGCCTGCCGGGCGCTGAACACGCCCGTGACGGGCGGCAACGTGAGCCTGTACAACCAGTACAACGAGCGTCAGCCCGACGGGTCGGTGCGGACCGTCGCGATCCACCCGACGCCCACCATCGGCATGGTCGGGGTGCTGCCCGACGTGGAGAGACGCGCCACGCTCGCGCTGCCCGAGGGTCAGCACGTGCTGTACCTCGTCGGGGACCACGCGGCGGACGTCGGGGCCAGCCAGTACCTCGAAACGGTGCACGGGCTGGAGGCGGGCCGCGTGCCCGCGCTGGACCTCGCGCTGGAGAAGCGGGTGCAGGACGCCGTGATCGCCCTCATCCGCGCGGGTCACGCGCGCGCCGCGCACGACTGCAGCGAGGGCGGTCTCGCCGTGACGCTCGCGGAGATGGCGGTCGCCGGGGGCCTCGGCCTCACCGTGAAGGTGGACGCGGCGGGACGCGCGGACGCGCTGCTCTTCGGGGAGGCGCACTCGCGGATCGTGGTGGCGGTGCCCGTCGGGCACGAGGAGGCCGCCGAGGCCCTGCTTCACGAGCACGGCGCGCCCTTCCACCTCCTCGGCTTCGTGGGTGGTGAAGAGGTCGCCATTTCGCTGCCCCGCCACGACCTACACTTGAGCGTGCCCCTCCCCCGCCTTCAGGACGCCTTCACCCGCCCCCTCCGGGAGGCGCTGGCGTGATCTTTGATGTTGACACCGACAAGCCGCAGGACGAGTGCGGCGTGTTCGGCCTGTACTCGCCGCAGCCGACGGACGTGGCGTGGCTCACGTACCTCGGGCTGTTCGCGCTGCAGCACCGCGGGCAGGAGGCGGCGGGCATCTGCGTCTCCGACGGTGAGCAGTTCCTCGTCGAGAAGGACCTCGGGCTGGTGTCGCAGGTGTTCGACGAGACCCGCCTCGACAGGCTGCGGCTCGGCTCGGCCCGCGTGGGCATCGGACACGTGCGCTACAGCACGACGGGCAGCAACCTGCGCTTCAACGCGCAGCCCCTCACGGTCCGCACGAACAAGGGCATCCTGGGCCTCGCGCACAACGGCAACTTCGTGAACGCCCGCGAGATGCGTCAGGAGATGCTCGACGACGGCGTCATCTTCCAGACCACCAACGACAGCGAGGTGATGCTCAACCGCGTCGCGCGCCTCGCGAAGCTCGACATCGTGGAGGCCACCGCGCGCGCCATGCGTGACCTGAGAGGCGGCTACGCGGTCGTGCTGATGAGCAAGACCCAGCTGCTGGGCTTCCGCGACCCGAACGGCGTGCGGCCCCTGTGCATCGGGCAGCGCGAGGACGGCGCGTGGGTGTTCGCGTCGGAGCCCTGCGCGCTCTTCGCGGTGGGCGCGCGGCTCGTGCGTGACGTGGCGCCCGGCGAGCTCGTCTGGGCGGACCGGACGGGCCTGCACAGCCTGCAGGTCATCCCGGACCACCGTCAGACGGCCTGCGCGTTCGAGTGGATCTACTTCGCGCGGGCGGACAGCACCGTGGACGGCGCGGAGGTGCACGACGCGCGCGTCCGCATGGGCGAGCGCCTCGCGCGCGAGAAGCCCGTGGAGGCGGACATCGTGGTGCCCGTCCCGGACAGCGGGATCGGCGCGGCCATCGGGTACTCGCGCGAGAGCGGCATCCCGTTCGACTACGGCCTCTACAAGAACCCGTACGCGGGCCGCACGTTCATCGCGCCGACGCAGGAGGCGCGCGAGCTGAAGGTCAAGATGAAGCTCTCCCCCACCAGCGCCGTGCGGGGCAAGCGCGTGGTGCTCGTCGACGACAGCATCGTGCGCGGCACGACCAGCCGTCAGATCGTGCAGCTGCTGCGCGACGCGGGAGCGACGGAGGTGCACTTCCGCGTGTCGAGCCCGCCCATCAAGCACCCGTGCTTCTACGGCATCGACACGGCCGCGCGCAAGGAGCTCGTGGCGAGCACGCACACCATCGAGGAGATCCGCGCGCTCATCGGCGCGGACACCCTGTCGTTCATCAGCGAGGAGGGCCTGCGCGGCGCGATCCAGGGGCCGGGCGTGTGCCTCGCGTGCTTCAACGGGGAGTACCCGGCGGGCGTGCCGCTGGAGAACGACGTGAACAAGCTGGCCCTCGAAGTGTAAGTTTAGGTTAGTGAGGCGATCAATGCACTTGACAGATCCAACAACTGTCGAGGAGTGGATTAAGGTAAGCAAAGCAAGAGGCGGTGAGGCAAGCATTGCATTGGCAAATAATTGTGATGTTTTGGCTATATATCTATCTTGTTATGCACTTGAAACCGCCCTCAAAGGTTTTAGCCTAGCAAGGATAGGTAGTACGAAGCGCATTCATTCCCTACGCGAACTTCGAGAAATTGTTTCATCAGGTGTTCCGATGAGTCTGTTCGTGGGGGAAGCTTCTTATATTTTTGACATCGGCAAGCAGTCGGATAACTCAGCTGATTTTACTTCGCTCAGGTACCAAGCCGACCTGCCTTCATGCCCGTTTGACATAGCGCTGTTTGTGCGTGACGTAGCCAAAGTTGTAAGCGTAGTGCACAACAAAGCACTAACTCGGAGTAAAACAAAGGGGAAGGTGCCTTATGGAAAATAAATTTGTGCCCTTGTGGGCAAATGTAATAGAAGCACAAGTCGAATCGGATACTCATGTCCTCTCTGATTTACCGTTAGAGAACAGAGAAGAATTCGGCCCCATTATTGTTACTTTCTACAGCTTAAAGGGTGGAGTTGGTCGCACAACATCCTTAAGTAGAACAGCTTTAATTTTAGCAAATCAAGGCTATAGAGTTGTATGTGTGGATGGCGACCTAGAGGCTCCCGGCTTATCGGATGTATTTGATGTTGCCGCTCCTATAGCTAATGATAAAGGCCTACTACCTCTACTAGTATCGCTTGAAGTTGGTGATATTAGTGGAGAAGAATTGCTATCCCACTTTAACAAGGTAGGCAATTTGGATTTATATGTCCTACCAGCTGGCAACCTGACTTCAGAATACGCAAGAGCACTTAGATGGGTAGATGTCGAAACGTGGTACTCAGGAGAACGTAATCCGGCAAGAATACTTAATAAAATGATTGCTGAATCACCCCTGAAGCCGGATGTAATAATCTGGGACGCTAGAACGGGAATATCACAGACCAGCGCTCCATTTCTTTTCTCTGAAAGTGATGTAGCTATAATATGTTTTAATCCTAATTTACAAGCGAAGGCAGGAAATGCGTTGATTTCACGAGGCATGGCAACTACGAAGAACTACAGAGGACTTAATGTAGAGCCACGCTATGTCTTGAGTCCTCTGCCAAATACAGTGTCGGAATTTAACAGGCTCCGCGAAAGAGGAATTGAGTGGATATCCGAATGGATATCGCCATTACAGCGCGGGCGAAAAGCGGGAGCAGAATTGATACCTGAAGAGATTATATGCACTGTTGCTTACAATGAGAGAATGGCATCTAAGGATCATGTTGACTTTACCGAAGATCTCTCTGACTACTCTACCATTGCTAACTGGATTTCATCAATTGTTCCGCCTCGTATATCTAACGTTACCAAAGTAAACGACAGCGAGGCGGGAATGAACAACGTAATTCAAGAACTTTATGAAGTATCGAAGCGAAACACTGGAGTGGCCGAAACTGATAAGGAGCATGAAGCATTTTTTATTGAGAGCGAGCAATATACCCGTATTTTAGACGATAGTACGAGCTTTGTTCTTGGGAGAAAAGGAACTGGAAAAACGTCTCTATTCATACATTTGTTAAACACGAGAAATGCTGTTCCTCTAGCTGCTCCTCGACTCCTACAAAGGCAGTATCAATTCACGCCCGATATCAACAGATATCTCGATTGGCACAGAAAGCACCACGAAGAAGCAGGAGCATGGCGTCGATTCTGGTTGATTCAGACCATTGTATCTTTTACAAGAGGTGATATTGCTTTTGAACAACTCAAGGATTATAGTGAAGCAGATTTGTCTAACACACTTAATACTGTATTTACTGCTGATAACCAAGGCTCTTCCGGAATCTTTATCGTGGACGGCCTTGATGATGGTTTTGGCAGTGATATCACTGGAAATTTAGTAAGAATGAGGGCTATTGAGGGACTATTGGATTATTGGTATCAATACGGATCAAACTTTACTCGGTATAAGTTTAAAATTTTTGTGCGCTATGACTTATGGCAGCGAACGCAAGTTGTCAATAAAAGTCATTTCTACGGTTACTCTGTTGAGTTGAAATGGAAGCAAGAGGATTATCTAAACATCGTCACTAAGCTTGCATCACGATCAGACTTGTTTGCTCGCTACTACTGCAAACAACAAAGAATTCCTTACATAGGAGAAAATACCCACTTGCTAATAAATCACGAAGAGGCATGGCGATTAATTTTTGGCGAAAGAATGGACGCAGGCAAATCTGCCTACACACGAAGCTGGGTTTGGAACCGATTGGCTGATGCACAAGGTGAGCACAGCGTACGGATGCTATTAGTACTCTTCCGTGAATGTTTGTCCAGGGAAGTAATTGACCCTAGAAAAACGAAAACCTTAATTCGGCCACGGTATCTTATTGATTCTTTGGATAATGTTTCACAGCAGGCGAGATCTGCTCTAGAAGAAGAGTATTCGCTTGAACTAGCCAACGTATTCAATCGATTAGAACGTATTGACACAAGTCCATTTACGATAGATAGAATGGGAGATATTGATAAAACGACCATCGATCTTGCTGTTTCAGTCGGACTACTCGAAGAAAAGTCTGACGGTCGCCTAAGCGTTCCGGACCTCTATAGATACGCATTTAAAGTCGGCCGAAGAGGTCAAGCCTAATTTTGCCCCTTTAAAATAGGGCAGCTACATCACTAAGCTTATGGTTTCGTAGGCCACGCCACGAGCGTGGCCTACGGCGTTGTGATCATGCGTCCGCCATCCCCCGGGAAGCACAATGTCCTCAGACAGGACGGACCCACGAGGGGCCGCCTCCCAGAGGAGAGAACCATGTTGAACCCCGAGATGCAGATGCAGCTGTCCGCCCTCCGAACCGAGTCCCTGCGCGCCGAGGCCCGCAACGAGCGTGACGTCCGCGCCGTCCTCGCCTTCGAACGCGCCCGCGCGCTGATGGAGCGCCTCGCGCGGCTCGACGTCTCCAACGGAGCGAAGGTCCTGCGCGCGTGACCTCCCACCCCACCCACCACTCCCGAGCGGGCGGCCGATGAGCCGCCCGCGTTTCGTTGGTGGGCGTTCGTCGTTCCTTCATCCCTGAGCTTCCGGTGAAGCAATCCCGTCCGGGGCGGGGTACGCTTCTCCTGCGTATGCTCGACACTGTACCCGGGCTCACCATGCATGACGACCGCTACCGCGCCGCTCAGGCCATTGTCGACCTCACCCGGCTCGCGCTCGCCGCGCCGGACCTGCCCACCGCGATCGAACCGACCCTGAAGAAACTCGTGGGAGACACCGCCGCCGAGGGCGCCGCGTTCTTCCAGGCCGACACGCACGACGTCCGATTTCATGTCCGCTCCGCGTGGGGGGCCATGCCCACGGGTGAGGTGATGGCGGCGGTGGCGGCGCACGGCCTGCCCGCCGACGCGCCCCTGCTGGGCGCGCTGCGCGCGAGCGAGGCGCCCCTGTTCTTCGACGACGTGACCGCGCACCGCGTGAGCGCGGGCATGGCGGCGCTGGGCGTCGCGAGCCTCGCGGCGGCGCCCGTGCGTGACGCGGAGGGCCGCCTCGTGGGCGCGTTCCTGATGCACACCTTCGGCGCGCACGCGTGGACGGCGCCGGAGGCGGAACTGTTCGGAATGGTGAGCGGCACGGCGGCGGCGCTCGTGGGTCGGCTCGCGGCGGAGGAGGAGGCGCTGGATGCGCGCGAGGCGGCGCTGCGCGCGCTCGGCCTCGCGTTGGAGGCGCGCGACGCGGAGACGAGCGGGCACACGGACCACGTGACGCGCCTCGCGCAACGTATGGCGCGGCGCCTCGACCTCGATCCGGCGGCGCGCAAGGCGCTGCGCTGGGGCGCGTACCTGCACGACGTCGGCAAGATCGCCGTGCCGGACGCGGTGCTGCTCAAGCCGGGCCCGCTCGACGCGGACGAGTGGGCGGTGATGCGCTCGCACGTGGAGTCGGGCTGCCGGTTCGCGCATTCCCTGGCGTTCCTGCCGGAGGGCGCGCTGGACGTGATCGCGCAGCATCACGAGCGCTGGGACGGGAGCGGCTACCCGGGGCGTCTGCGCGAGGAGGAGATCAGCCTCGGCGCGCGGGTGTTCGCACTGTGCGACGTGTACGACGCGCTGGTGAGCGAGCGTCCGTACAAGCGCGCGTGGACGCACGAGGCGGCCCTGCGGGAGATCGGGGCGCAGGCGGGCCGTCAGTTCGACCCGGCGCTCGCGCGGGTCTTCCTGGACGTGGTGTCGGCGGAGGCGTAGGGGGCGCGTCTTGGGCGCGCTCTCACGCCTGCGCGCGCGTGGGGCGGTGAGACTGGGGCATGTTGCGACGTACCGAGCGAGAAGGCCTGACCGTCATCACGTCCGACCGTCCCGAGCACGCCACCCGCGCGGTGGTGGAGGGTCCGGACGGCGCGTTCCTGGTGGATACCGTGGAGGAGCCCTACACGGACAACGAGGGCGCCGTGTACGACCCGGAGGCGTTCGTGAGCGCCGTGCTGGACGCGTTCCGCGCGGGGCGCGGGCAGGCGGTGGAGAGCGCGGGCGAGGTATTCGGGGAGTAGGCAGGAAGTAGATCGAGCGGCTCGGTTTCAAGTTGTATAGACAGAATCTGTTGTAAAACGTCCTGTCCATATAACTTGACGAGTTGTTGACGATGGGCTACCGTTCGTGTATCCCACGGGACGAGGATCATGACAACGGGACGAGAGGAGCACCCCCGACGCGAAAGCGCCCGGAGGTGCAACTCCGGGCGCGGAAAGTGAGGTGACTTATGGCTGACCGCCGTGAGCTTACCAGATCACGCGCAGTCCGGAAAGTGAGCTTGATCGAGATCATTCAACTGATCACGGTCCTCACCGCCCTGGTCCACGCAGTGATCGAACTCCTCAACCTGCTGACCCGACGCCTCTCGCCCGTTGATCCCTGCTTCCCCGGGACAGAGAACGGCGCGACGCCGTATGACGTCGCGCTGTTTCCCTTTGACACGTCGTCCCCGTGCTAGTCCGCCGCCGCCGCCGTCCTCGCGGGCCGCAGGCGCAGCGACAGCAGCAGCGCCGCCACCACGCACCCGAGCCCCAGCAGGAACGCCCCGCGCAGGCCCTCCGCGAGCGCGTCGCCGCCCCGCGTGAGGCCCGAGCCGATCAGCAGGGACATCAGCGCGACGCCCACCGCGCCGCCCATCGTGCGGGAGAACAGGATCGCGGACGTGACCGCCCCGAGCTCCTCGCGTGGGGTGGCCTGCTGCACCGCGAGCAGCAGGCTGAACATGCTGAAGCCCATCCCGCAGCCCGCCACGAAGCCGCACGCCGCCATCGGCCACAGGGGCCCCGTCACGAGCAGGCTGAAGCCCGCGAAGGCCACGACGAGACAGACGAAGCCGAGAATCGCGAGCCGCACGAGCCCCACGCGGCCCATCACGCGTGACGCGAGGATGCTCGTGGACGTCCAGCCGATCAGCATCGGCGTGAGCAGCACGCCCGCCTCCGTCGCGCCGCGCCCCGTCACGCCCTGCGCGTACACCGGCAGGTACGCCACCGACCCGAAGTACGCCGCGCCCGCCAGGACGTTCGTGAGCACCCCCACGCGCGGCAGGCGCTGGCGCAGGCTGGACACGGGCAGCAGGGGCGCCGGGTGTCGGGCCTCCACGAACGCGGCGGCCACGAGCGCCACCGCGCCCAGCCCCACGAAGAGCCACGCGCGCGTCTCCAGACCCCAGATCAGCGCGCCGCTCCCGAGGGTGAAGAGCAGCGCGCCGAGCCAGTCGATGCGCGCCGCCCGCCGCGCGCCCTCCTCGCGCAGGTTGCGCGCGACGAGCAGCAGCGCGATCAGCCCGAAGGGCAGGTTGAGGTAGAACACCAGCCGCCACGACGCGTTGTCCGCGATGAGGCCGCCCACGAGCGGCCCGACGAGGCCGGAGAGGCCCCACACGCCGCTGATGAAGCCCTGCACGCGCGCGCGCGTCTCCAGGGTGTACATCTCCCCGATCAGCGTGAAGGTGAGGGGCTGCACCGCGCCCGCCCCGATACCCTGCACGACGCGCCCGGCGATGAGGACGCCCATGCTGCCCGCCGCGCCCGCGAGACCCGAGCCCAGCAGGAACAGCACGACCCCCACGAGGTAGAGGCGGCGACGGCCCACGAGGTCCGACGCGCGGCCCCACAGGGGACTGCTGACGGTGCTCGTGAGGAGGTACACGGCGAAGGGCAGCGCGTAGAGTTCCTGCCCGCCGAGGTCACGCACGACCGACGGCATGGCGGTCGCGACGACCGTGGATTCGAGCGCGGCGAGGAAGACCCCGAGGATGAGGCCGATGGTGGCGAGACGACGCTGGGCCTCCGTCATGGTGGACATGGGCGGGATTGTACTCCCACCCCGCGCGCGGGAGCGTCGCGGGCGCCACGCGAGGCGGCGGGCGGGTCTTGTGGGTTCCTGAGGAAACGCTACGCCGTTCGCGCGCGCGGCCTACGCCGACGCGATGAGGGCGGCCTAGGCGGGACGCGGCATGCGCCGCACCCCGTCCCGCGAGGACAATGAGCTCAGTCCGGAGAGTCCGGACGCTCACCCGGAGGGAGGACCACATGAACAGTCACGAGGTGCAGGCCGTCCTGCTCGGCAGGTACGTGGAGTCCCTCCGCTCGGAGGCCGAGAACGAGCGGCGCGCGCGGGAGGCGGTCAGGGCCGCCGGGAACGCGAGGAACGTGCTCGCCGCGCTGCGCGCCCTCCTGAGGGGCGTCCGGGTTCCGGCGGAAGCGCGGGAAGCGCAGGTCTGAGCGGGCAGGACGGGAGGAACGAATGTGAGCGGGCGCGTCGCCCGCTCACATTCGCCTTGACGCTCCGCACATTCGGCTACCATGACCCGGGCGGAGAGATCGGCCCTTCAGGAGTCGTCATGCGTAGAATCCTTCCCCTGTCCTTCCTCCTCGTCGCGGGCGCCGCGTCCGCCGGGAACGTCGGCCTCTCGCTCGGCCCCAGCTTCGGCGGCGGTCTGGGCGCCGACATCGACGTCATGTTCCGTGAGGTCGCCGCGACCCCGTTCGGCGGCCGCTTCACGCTCGCCGCGAACCTCGCGGACCCCTACACGGCCACCCCCGAGAGCAACGAGCGCGAGCTCGGCTTCAACGTCCGCGGCGCCCTCGACGTGCTGTACGCCCTCGACTCCGGTGTGCCGGACGTCGTGCTCGACGTGTACGCGGGGCCGCGCGTGGACTTCTTCCTCGGAATGCTCGGCGGAAGGGACGGGACCGTCACGACGGACGTCCTCGCCTACGGTGCCGGAACGGGCGTGACCGCGCGCTACAGGCTGCTGTCGTGGCTCGATCTCGTGGGTGACGTCGGCATCGACGCCTACCTGCCGCCCGTGTTCAACGTCACGGACTCCAACCCGAACTCCGGCGTGCAGGTCTACCGCTTCGCGCCCGGAGACGCCGACTATGCCGACGTGGACGCCGTGGTCAACCAGCCCAAGTTCGTCCCGCGCCTCAAGCTGGGCCTTCAGATCGTCTTCTGAGCCTCGGGGTGTCGTCTAGAGGAGCTTGATGTAGTCGCGGCTCGGCGCGCCCCAGCCGAAGTACGCGGTGACGGCGGCGGTGACGCCGACGAGCCACAGGGGGTCGCGCGTGAGGGGCGCGAGGTGCGGCATGGACGACGTGACCGGCAGGACGGCGAGGAACGCGAGCACGCCGAACACGGCGGTGAGGGTCCGCGCGAAGGCGGCCGAGTCGCGGTAGTGCCGGGAGGCGTACAGCCCCATCAGGCCGAGCAGCAGGTACAGCACGCACAGCGTGGGGCTGACGGGGAACAGACCGAGCAGCAGTCCTGCGTCGGACACGGGACCCGGGAAGAGTCCGAGCGTGCCGAGCAGGAGGAGCGTGACGGCGGTCCAGGCGGCGTACGGTCGAACCATGCTTCCTCCTCGTCGGGGCGCGGGGCCCTCATGCGCCTCAGCGTAGCTTCACGCCCCTCCAAGGGCCAGCATGAGCTTCTTCACACGGCGTGCAGAAATCCTTGAGCCTCGGATCAGGTGCGGCCCCGGCTCACGCCCCGTCCGAGCGCGCCCGCGATGAGGTGCGCGGCGCGCAGCGGCTCGGGCACGTTCCCCGTCACCCGGAAGCGTTCCACCGCCGCGCCCGCCCCCTCCACGTCGATCCCGACGCACTGCACCCACACGCCCGCGACGGGCCGCGTGGGCCCCAGACGCTCGATGAGGCGCCACTTGCGCGCCCCGCCCGGCACGCGTCCCAGCAGGGCGGCGCGGACCCGGGCGTAGTCGGGCTGGCGGCGCGCGACCACCACGACCGGCAGTCCCGTGAGGCGGTGGAGCGCGTGCGCGTCCACGACGTTGAAGCCCGCGAGCGCCACGCCCTGCAGGAAGATCAGCTGCAGGTGCGCCGCGAAGGGCGAGTCCTTCACGAGCCCCGCGAGGACGCGGGTGCTGTTCGCCCCGTCGCGCCGGACGCGGGACGTGAGCACGCCGTGCAGGGTCGTGTGGGCGTACACGGTCGCGACGATCCTCACGTCGCCGCGATGCGCGCGGTCGAAGGGCGCGTCGTCGAACCCGATGGCGTGCGACAGGCGGCTCACGCAACGCAGGATACAGGCCCGGCCCCACGTGGGGCCGGGCCTGCGGACCTGAATCAGCGGACGGTGCTGTCGCGCGTGGCGGGGACGCCCCAGCCGACGTACGCGGAGATCAGCGCCGTGAGGGCGTGCAGCCACACGTCGTTGCCGTGGATGGGGATCAGGCCGAAGGTGGTGTTCAGGCCGGGAATGAGACCCATGATCGTGAGCAGACCGTAGAAGATCGCGAGGCCGCGCGCGAACCCGATCGCGCCGCTCGCGGTGCGGGCCGAGGCGAGGCCCCACAGGCCCACCGCGAGGTGCACGAGGTTGTGCAGCAGGTTGACGGGGAAGAGACCGAGGAGCAGACCGCGTCCGCTGTCCACCACGAGATCCGGGCCGGAGTAGGCGCTCAGGAGCCCCGGAAAGAAGCCCAGGATGCCCACGAGCAGGAAGATGACGCCGACGACCTGTGCGAACGTTCTCGCCATGAAGTGCCTCCTTGGATGTCACGGCGAGGCCGCGCCCACGGCTCTCCCCCGCGGGCATGCTCGCCCGCCGGGGTCACCCTGGCGGGCTTCCCTGACGCGCTCATGATCGTCCCGGCGGGGCACGTGAGCCAAATACGAGAGACTGAGCGTGTTCTCATCGGCGCCCCGCCGGGTGCCGCAACAGCCCTTGACGGACGCCTCACGTGTCTCCCGACGTGCGCGGCTCACCATACACGCAGGAGGCCGTCATGCACCGATCCCCAGTCCGTCCCGCCCACCTCGCGGGAGCGTCCTCGTGAGCCGCCTCAACCCGCTCGGCGGGCTGCAGGAGGTCCGTCCGGACGTCGCGCGCGTCCTGCTCGTCCTCGTGAACGCCTACATGCTCGGGGAGCGCGGCGGCCCCTGGGTGATGGTGGACGCGGGCATGCCGCGTACCGCGAACATTCTGCTGCGCCTCGCGCGCGAGCGCTTCGGGGGCCGCCCGCCGGAGGCGATCGTGATGACGCACGGGCATTTCGACCACGTGGGGGCGCTGCGCGAGCTCGCCGACACGTGGGACGTGCCGATCCTCGCGCACCCGCTGGAGCTCCCGTACCTCACGGGCCGCTCGGCCTACCCGCCGCCCGATCCCACCGTCGGCGGCGGCCTGATGGCGCTCTCGTCTCCCCTGTTCCCGCCCGGGCCCTTCGACTTCTCGCCGCGCGTGCGCGCCCTCCCGGCGGACGGGTCAGTGCCGGGCCTGCCGGGCTGGCGCTGGATCCACACGCCGGGGCACTCGCCGGGGCACGTGTCGCTGTGGCGCGCGTCGGACGGCACGCTCGTGGCGGGCGACGCGTTCGTGACGACGCCGCAGGAGTCCATGCTGGGCGCGCTGACGCAGTTTCCGCAGGAGGTGCGCCGTCCGCCCGCGTACTACACGCCCGACTGGACGGCGGCGCGCGCGTCCGTGGAGCGCCTCGCCGCGCTCGAACCCGTCGTGGCCGCGACGGGCCACGGCACGCCGATGTGGAACGAACTGCTGCGCGCCGAACTGCGCGTGCTCGCGCGCCGCTTCGACGAGCTCGCGCGGCCCAGGCACGGCCGCTACGCCTTCCGGGCGCCCGTCGTGGACGAGGGCGGCGTGCGGGACCTGCCGCCGCCCCTCCCGGCGGACCCGAAGCGTCCGCGCCGCGTGGGCGTGGCGCTCGCGGGGCTCGGGCTGCTGTTCTGGCTGCTCAGGAGAAGCTAGGCGTCGGGGCACGACACCCGGCGCGACGCTATGGTGCCTCGCTCCGCTCGGCAGAACCTCGGCCTTCGCCGAGGTCCTGTGCGCCGAGCCTAGTGGGGTCCGGCGTGCGCGTGGTCGATCTGCACGGCGAGTTCGAGCAGGACGCGTTCGGTGGAGCGGGTGATGGTGCGCACGCCGCCGAGCTCCGCGTCGGACATGGCGGCCTGGAAGGTGAACTCCGTGTCGGGCACCTCGCCCGTGAGGGCGATGGCGCGCAGCAGCGCCTCCTCGCCGTACATGCCGAGGTACTCGGCGTGCGTGACGTCGCCACGCACGAAGAACAGGTCCGCGTCGAAGTCGTCGCCGAAGTGCAGGCTGAGCTGCCCGGTCTTGCGGGTCTGCTGGATGGAGCCGAGCAGTTCGAACAGCCCGAAGGCCTTGATGCTGCCGCGCATCACGGCGGTCGTGCGGGCCGCCTCGGGCTCGCGGGAGCGGGTGGCTTCCACGAGCTCCAGGGGCACCTCGATCTCGATGTCGAGTTCGAAGTCGGCGTGGGCGCCGGTGTAGCGGGCGAGCCGGCGCCACAGCTCCGTCGGGGGGAGGCGCGGGTCGAGGGCGAGGTCCCGGTCCGAGGCGGGCCAGTCCGCCCGGGAGGCCGCGCCGACGAGCGCGAAGGTGGTGTCCCGCAGGGCGGGCTGGCGGCGCAGCCGCGAGAGGAGGTCCGCGCCGGGCATGTCGTCGAGGGCGTCCGCGCAGACCACGAGGCTGGGTCGCCACGCCTGGAGTCGGCGTTCGGCGTGCTCCCCGCTGCTGACACGTTCGACCGTGACGCCCGCGTCGTGAGCGGTCAGTTCGAGGTCGTGCAGGACCGGTTCCTTGCTGTAGACGAGAAGCATGCTCACTCGGGGTGCTCCTTTTTCAACCATGGTGGGCACCCCGCGCGCACCCGAGGGGTTTTTTCACACGAAGCGGAGCCCGCCCCCGAGAGGGCGGGCCCCGCTTCGCGCGTTCAGCGCAGGCCGAGCAGTTCCACCTCGAACACGAGCGTCGCGTTCGGGGGGATCACGCCGCCCGCGCCGCGCGGGCCGTAGCCGAGGTGCGGGGGGATGGTGAGGCGGACCTTGTCCCCGACCTTCATGCGCGAGACCCCTTCGTCCCAGCCCTGGATGACGTAGCCCGCGCCGAGCGGGAACTCGAAGGGTTCGCCGCGGTCGACGCTGCTGTCGAACTTGGTGCCGTCGGTGAGGTAGCCGGTGTAGTGCACGCGGGCCATCTGGCCCTTGCGCGCCTGGGGGCCGCTGCCTTCCTGGAGGGTCTCCATCTTGAGGTCGTCCATGTGCCGATCCTACCCTTTCCGGCGCGGCGCGGGGCTCGGCGCCCAGGTGGGGCCGTCGGTGCGGGGACCCTCGGGCGTCCAGTCGACACGGTCGATGCACAGGCGGCGCGCGACCTTGTCCACGTCCCAGGCGTGGTAGACGAGGTAGTCCTCGCCGTCGGGGCCGGTCACGAGGGAGTTGTGGCCGGGGCCGACGACCCGCCCCGGGATGGACTGGAGCAGCGTGGGGCCCTCGGAGGGCGGCTCACGCCAGGGGCCGAGCGGGTGGTCCGCGACGGCGTAGGAGACGCCGTAGTTGGGTTCCTCCCAGGCGCCGCCGGAGTAGAAGAGCCAGTAGCGCCCGTGGCGTTTCACGACGAAGGGTCCTTCGAGGGTGTACCAGTCGTGGACGGCGCCGTACATCTCACGGTTGCGCCGGAAGATCTGCCAGTCGGCGGTGGCGCGCAGGACGGTGCGGGGCTCGCCCGCGAGGCGCGTCATGCCCTCGAGGCGGTCCACGGCGAGCGCGGTGCCGACGCGGTCCCCGTCGAGGAAGTCGCGGGCGTAGTAGAGGTACCACTGGCCGTCCTCGTCCCGGAAGGGGCTCGCGTCGATGGTGAAGGGGTCGTCGGGGGTGAGGACGACGCCCTCGTCCCGGAAGGGCCCCTCGGGGTGGTCGCTGGTGGCGACGCGCAGCTGGTGGCCCTTGTCGCCGATCCCGGCGGAGTAGTACATGAAGAAGCGCCCGTCGTGGAAGGCGACCTCGGGGGCCCAGTAGTCCTGGGCGCCCTCGTGCGCGAGGAGTTCGAGGGCGCCGCCGACGCTCTCCCAGGTGACGAGGTCGTCGGAGCGCAGCACCTCGAAGGCGCGGCCCTCCAGGATGGGCCGCCCGCCGGTGCCGTAGGCGTAGTAGCGGCCCTCGTGGCGCAGCACGAAGGGGTCGGCGAAGTACTCGGGGTACACGGGGTTCGTGTAGGTGAGGTCAGGCATGGGCGCTTTGCATCTTGTCGCATCGGCGCGCTCGCCGGAGGCTCGGTTAAGGCTTTCTGTAGGGGGCGCCACGTGGGATATTTACGAACCTGGGACACAGGTGATATTTTCGCAGTAATCGAAACTTTCGATTTCCGGCACTCGGTGTGGCCGACCCGTCGGCATGCCGCCGGAACACGAGGAATCGAAGGCCCCGGATCACCCAGGTCTTCCGGGCACAGGAGGAAGGACATGCGTAAAGTCACTCTGGCCGTCACCCTGCTCGGCGCCCTGCTCTCGGCAGCCGAGGCTCAGGCCCAGTCCTCGTACAAGGGCCCCAAGGTCACCATCACCTACCTGCACGGCTTCACGGGCGCCGACCGCCCCGTGATGGAGAAGCTCGTGCAGCAGTTCAACGCCACGCACCCCAACATCGTCGTGCGCGCGCAGGGCCAGCCGTGGGGCACCACCTGGCAGCAGCTGCCGTCGCTCGTCGCGTCGGGCCGCGCGGCGGACGTGGTCGTCATCAACGAGGACCAGATCACGAACTTCGTCGCGCGCGGCGCGGTGTCGCCCCTCACGGACGCGGAGCTCAAGACGGCCGGCATCGACAAGGGCCGCTTCTACGGCCCGCTGTTCAAGACCGCCGACTACCAGGGCAAGTCCTACGGCGTGCCCATCTCGTCCGTCGCGTACGTGATGTTCTACAACAAGGACCTCATGAAGAAGGCCGGGCTGGACCCCAACAAGGTCCCGCAGACCCGCGCGGACTTCCTCAAGGCCGCGCAGGCCTGCACGACCGACAAGAGCGGCAAGAAGCCCGATGAGGCCGGCTTCGACGCCAAGAACCTCGACACGTGGGGCGTCAGCCTCTACAACAACTGGGTCGGCTCGCGCGCCGCGTACGCCGCGATCCTCCAGAACGGCGGCAGCCTCGTCGACAAGAACCTCAACGCGTCGTTCAACAGCCCGCAGGCCGTCGAGGCCGTGCAGTTCATGGTGGACCTCGTGAGCAAGTACAACGTGGCCCGCCCGAACAGCACCGAGGAGGCCGAGCTCGCGGCGTTCAGCCAGGGCAAGGTCTGCTTCTTCCCCTCGGGCCAGTGGTACCTCGACCGCTTCGAGCAGCAGAAGATGAACTTCGGCGTGGCCTTCATGCCGCGCGTCGGCGGCACGAAGCAGGACGCGGCGTGGGGCGGCAGCAGCCACCTGACGCTGCCCAAGCAGAAGGCGAACTACGACAAGAACAAGCGCGCCGCGTCGCTGGAGTTCATCAACTGGATGACGTCGCCCGCGCAGAACCTCGCTTGGACGGAGGCGGGCAGCCTGCCCGTCATGCCCGCCGTCGCGAAGGACAAGAAGTTCGAGGGCCGTCCGATCCAGGGCGTCTTCGAGAAGCTCGGCAACATCTACGCCACCTCGGGCTTCCCGTGGGGCGGTCAGGTGCTCGGGCCCTTCGACAACGCCTGGGCGAACGCCTACTCCGGCAAGAAGAGCGTCAAGGACGCGCTGAACGACGGCGTGACCGAGGCGAACAAGCAGATCGAGCAGGCCCGCAAGAGCTTCCGCTGATCCACGTCCGGGGGCGCGTCCAGGGGGACGCGCCCTCCTCTCTCTCAAGGAAATGAGGTGTGACATGACTTCACGCCGACGTGCGTGCCCGGTCGCGAATCCGGGAAGCGAGAGCCGGGCAGCGGGGCTCTCGCGCGTCTTTTGCATGAAGACGGCTTCATGCGGGGGGTGGCGTCCATGAGCGTCACCACGCCCACCGGGGCCGCGCGCCGCCCCGCCCGGCTGGGGGACGCGCACCCGCTCGTGCCTTACCTGTACATCCTGCCCTTCGCGCTGTTCTTCCTCGTGTTCGTGGTGTATCCGGTGGGGTTCGGCTTCTACGTGAGCCTTCACCGCTTCGACCTGCTCTCGGACACGCAGCCCTTCGTGGGGCTGGAGTTCTACCGCAACCTGTTCGACATGAGCACGCCGCAGGCGCAGTTCTTCTGGAACGCCATGAAGAACACCGCGATCTTCACGGTGATCAGCGTGCCGCTCCTGATCGCGACGGCGCTCGGGCTCGCGCTGCTGCTCAACCGGCCCATCTTCGGGCGGGCCTTCTTCCGCGCGGTGTTCTTCCTGCCGGGCGTGCTGACGGTGTCCGTGATGGGCATCCTGTGGCGCTGGATGTTCGACAACCAGATCGGCCTGGTGAACGCCATCCAGACGGAACTGCTCGGCGGTCAGCCGATCCCCTTCCTGTCCACCGAGAACATCGCGTGGATTCCGATCATCGTCGGGACGGTCTGGTGGACCATCGGCTTCAACATGACGCTGTACCTCGCGGCGCTCGGCAACATCTCGCAGAGCTACTACGAGGCGGCCGACATTGACGGGGCGACGGCGTGGCCGAAGTTCCGCTTCATCACGTGGCCCCTGCTGGCGCCCGTGACGCTGTTCGTGTTCGTCACGACGGTGCTGGCGTCCTTCCAGCTGTTCGGGCAGTCGCTCGTGATCACGGCGGGCGGTCCGAACCGCACGACGCAGAGCGCGATCCTCTACATCACGGAGGAGGCCTTCTCGAACAACCAGTTCTCGTCGGCGACGGCGATGTCGTTCATGTTCGGTCTGGTGATGCTGATCTTCACGTACCTGCAGTTCCGCATCATGGCGCGTGACGCGCGAGGGGAGGCGTAAGCGTGGCGATTCCCGCAGGGCGGGCCGATTCGGCCCCCATCGCCCGTACGAAGGAGGAGCGTCGCCGCTTCCTGCCGAACGACTTCTGGCGCTTCGTGCTGCTGTGCGTGCTGTCCGTGATCTTCCTCGCGCCGATGTACTGGATGATCATCACGGCCCTCAAGCCGGAAAACGACGTGATCTCCACGCCGACGCAGTGGTTCCCGGCGCGTCCGACGCTGGACAACTTCAGGGAGGTGCTCACGTCGCCCGACGGGAACATCCTCCGCTGGATGTGGAACTCGTTCTTCGTCGCGACGGTCTTCACGGTGCTGCACGTGCTGCTGTGCGCCCTCACGGCGTACCCGCTGGCGCGCATGAAGTTCCCGGGCCGTGACCTGATCTTCTGGATCATCCTGGGCTCCATGATGATCCCCTGGGTGGTCACGCTCATCCCGACCTACCTGATGATGCTGAAGTTCGACTGGATCAACAGCTTCCACGCGCTGATCTGGCCGGGCATCGCGGGCGCGTTCGGGGTGTTCCTGCTGCGGCAGTTCTTCATCTCGCTGCCGAAGGAGCTGGAGGAGGCGGCGCGGCTCGACGGCGCCAACAGCTTCCAGGTGCTGTACAAGATCATCCTGCCGCTCTCGGTCCCGGCGCTCGTGACGCTGGCGGTGTTCGCGTTCATGGGTTCGTGGAACAACTTCATCTGGCCGTTCTACGTGGTGACGGACATCGACAAGCTGACCCTGCCGGTGGGCGTGACGACGTTCTCGCAGCGCTACGTGACGGAGTACGGGAAGCTGATGGCGTCCACGGCGATCGCGTCGATTCCGGTGCTGGTGGCGTACCTGTTCGCGCAGCGCTACCTCATCGCGGGCCTCGCGACGACGGGCATGAAGGAATGACGTTCGCGGCGCGGGGCGTGGAGTGGAGGGGCCGAGGCCCCCGCTTCACGCCCCGCGCCCGTGAAGTATTCGTGAGCCTCATCTTGGCCCTAGCTTTGTCATGTCCTCATGACTACACTCGGGACATGACTGCCTCAACGCCTGTTGAGTCCGCGCTCACCGTTCTCAGCGAAGCTCACGTCGGCAACACGACGTTCTCCAATCCGCTCGACCCACGCGACTTCCCGGATCCCTTCATCCTGAACGTGGACGGGACGTACTACGCGTACGCCACCAACACGCCCGAGCAGCACCTGCCGCTGCGCCGCTCACGCGACCTCGTCACCTGGGAGGACCTGCCCGACGCGATGGGTCCCCTCCCCCGCTGGGCCCGCGCGGGCCTCACCTGGGCGCCCGACGTGATGGCCGTTCCCGGCGGCTTCGTCCTGTACTACACCGTGCGGCACCGCCGCAGCGGCCAGCAGGTCATCGGCGCGGCCTTCTCCACCTCTCCCGAGGGGCCCTTCGTGGACGCGTCCCGCGCGCCCCTCATCACCCAGCACGACCTCGGCGGCGCCATCGACGCGCACGCCTTCATCGACACCGACGGACAGCGTTACCTGTACTGGAAGAACGACGGCAACAGCCGCGGCCTGCGCACCTGGCTGTGGGTGCAGAAGCTCAGCGAGGACGGCCTGACCCTCCTGGGGCGTCCCCGCAAGCTCATCCGCAACGACCGCACGTGGGAGCGTCACCTCATCGAGGCGCCCTTCGTCGTCGCCCGCGAGGGCCGCTACCACCTGTTCTACTCCGCCGCGCACTACGACGACGCCACCTACTGCGTCGGGCACGCCGTCTCGCACAGCCCGCTGGGGCCCTTCGTCAAGGACGCGCGCGGACCGCTGCTCGCCACGCACGGCCACGTCGCCGGGCCCGGCGGGCAGGGCGTCATCACCGACGCCTGCGGCGCCACGTGGATGTACTACCACGCGTGGACGGCGGGACAGGCAGGCTACGCCACGGGCGGCGCGCGCTCCCTGCGCATCGACCCGCTGCACTGGGTGGACGGTCAGCCCGTGATCGCGCCGCCCGCGCTCGCATCCCAGCTCGCGCCCGCCACCGCGCCCGCGTGGGCGGCCGTGGTCCTCGCGCCCGAGCCGGAACTGGCCGAACTGGCCGTCGCCGTCGCCGACTGAGCGTTCCTTCCAGCACGGTCCGCCCGTCCCGGCCGCCCCGGCGGCCAGGAAGGCCACCATGCCCAAGCACCCCCTGCTCCTTCCCGCCTCGCTCCTGCTGACCCTCACGCTCGCGTCGGTGGACACCACCGCCCACGCGGGCGGATCGGGCGCTCCCGCGAGCGCCA
>NZ_KI912637.1:157159-162832 GCF_000519345.1 Deinococcus pimensis DSM 21231 | reverse complement strand
GCCCGGCCCGCCCAGACGCCCGCGCGTCCCGCCACGGGCACGCGCGCCGCCGCGACGGGCACCGCGTACACCAACCCCGTCGTGGACGAGGACGTCGCCGACCCCTTCATCCTGCGGGTCGGGAAGACGTACTACGCGTACTCCACCGAGGTCGCGAACGTGCAGACGCCCGTGCGGCGCTCCACGGACCTCGTGAACTGGCAGTACGTCGGCGACGCCCTCCCCGTCCTGCCCGGCTGGGCGCAGGGCGGCTTCACCTGGGCGCCCGAGGTGATGCCCGTCGGGAACGGCTACGTGATGTACTACACGGCCCGCGACGGCGCGTCGGGCCGCCAGTGCATCGGCGTGGCCACCTCCACCTCGCCCGAGGGGCCCTTCACGGACCGCTCGAAGGAGGCGTTCGTCTGCCAGACGGACCTCGGCGGCAGCATCGACGCGAGCCCCTTCGTGGACCGGGACGGCCAGCGCTACCTGTACTGGAAGAACGACGGGAACTGCTGCAACCAGTTCACCAGCATCTGGGTGCAGAAGCTCAGCGCGGACGGCACGAAGCTCGTCGGGACGGCCAGGGACCTCATCACGAACGGCGCCCTGTGGGAGGGCAACCTCATCGAGGCGCCCAACGTGTACCGACGCGGAAACAAGTACTACCTCTTCTACTCCGCCGCCGCGTACGACACCGACACGTACTCGGTCGGCTACGCCGTCGGCACGTCCCCCACGGGGCCCTTCCGCAAGCAGACCCGCGACGAGCCGTGGCTCTTCACGAAGGGCGCCGTGTCCGGCCCCGGCGGGCAGGGCGTCGTGACGGACGCGGCGGGCGACACGTGGCTCTTCTACCACGCGTGGACGACCGGGCAGGTCGGCTACGCCGACCCGAGCGACCCGAGCCGCCCGGGCGGCGTGCGCTCCCTGCGCATCGACCGCCTGACCTTCGACGCGAGCGGACGGCCCGTCCTGCGCGGCCCCACCACCACCGAGCAGAAGCAGGGGCCGCGCTGACGAGGTGAAGGGACGGATGTCAGAGACCTGAAAGACGTCCCGTCCTACCATGGGTCATGTTGACCACGCTCGTGCTGGTGCTGATCGCCGTGCTCTCCGTGCCCGCGCTCTCCCGCGTCCTCCCCGAGGCCCAGCCGCGTCCCGTCCCCCTTCCCGTCCGTTCCCGACGCCGGCGCTGATCGACATGACAGGAGGGGCCGCCCACCCGGGCGGCCCCTTCCACTGGTGGAGAGCCGCGTCAGCGGCCCGGGCATGAGCACCGGGCCGTCCCGGTGCGTACGACAAGGTCGTGCGGGCGTTCAGGCGAGCGCATGGGCGAGGTCGCGCCGCAGGTCCCCGGCGTCCTCCACCCCGACGCTGAGCCGCAGCAGACGTGGCGTGACGCCCGACGCGGCGCGCTGCTCCTCCGGCAGGCGGCCGTGCGTGGTCGTCCAGGGGTGAATGACCATCGTGCGGGTGTCCCCGAGGCTCGGCGCGATCCGCACGAGCTCCAGCCGGCTCAGGACGCGCGCGGGGTCCTCCACCTCGAAGGTGAGGACCGCGCCCGATCCGTGCGTCAGCACGCGCCTCGCCAGGGGGAACCACGGGGAGTCCGGCAGGCCCGGGTAGTTCACGCTCAGCACACCCGGCTGCGAGGAGAGCCACTCGGCGAGCGCGAGCGCGTTGTCGCACGACTGCCGCAACCGCAGCGCGAGCGTCTCGAGGCCCAGCACCACGAGGTGCGCCGCCTGCGGCCCGAGCGTCATGCCGATCTGGTGCGCGCCCAGCCAGCGTTGCCGCCACGACAGCGCGCCCGCGCCGCGCGTCTCCAGCAGGCTCGGCTCGCCCGAGGCGAAGATCGGGTTGGCCGAGAGGTCGTGCCGGTCCCCCACGAGCACCGCGCCCGCGAGGGCGGCGCCCTGTCCCGCCGCCCACTTCGTGAGGCTGTGCGTGACGATGTCCGCGCCGAGCGCCAGCGGTCGACACAGGTAGCCGACGCCGCCCCAGGTGTTGTCCACGCCGAGCAGCGCGCCGTGCGCGTGCGCGACGAGCGCGAGCGCGGGGATGTCCGCGACGTCCGCGGCGGGATTGCCGATCGTCTCGGCCCACACGAGCCGCGTCTCGGGACGCAGGGCTCCGCGCACCGCCTCCGGATCGTTGTCCACGATGGTGGCGGTGATCCCGAAGTTCGGCAGCACGTTGCGCAGCAGGCCGCTCGTGCCGCCGAACAGGCTGCTCGTCGCGACGACGTGGTCGCCCGCGCGGCACACCGACAGGATCGCGGTGGTCGTGGCGGCCTGACCGCTGCTCACCGCGAGCGCGCTCGTGGCGCCCTCCAGGGCCGCGAGCCGCGTTTCGAGCGCCTCCACGGTGGGGCTCTGGAGGCGGGCGTAGCTGTACTCGTCGTTCGTGGCGAAGACGTCCGCGCCGTGCTCCAGGCTCTCGAACTGGAAGGCGACGCTGTGATGCACGGGCACGCCGAGGCCCACCCCGCCCGCGCGGGGAATGCCCGTGTGCACGGCGAGGCTCTCGAAGGCGCGCGTGGGTTCGGAGGTGGGGGCAGCGCTGTCGGTGTCGGGGGTGTGGGCGGTCATGGCGTCCTCCTGGGGTACGGGGCGGGAGGGGACGCGCAGGCTTCCCCTCTGGAATGGAAGGGAACGTGCCGCCAGGTTCGGGCGCGTCCGGGACCCTTCGCTCATCGTTCCCGCGGGGGGCGTGCCATCGTCGGCGTCCGCGCGGGCTGGTGGGCACCGTGCCGTGATGAGGGCCGGTTGCCGCGCCGTCGTGGGGCCAGGTCCCTCGGGCGCTCGTGATGTGGGGGTCCGCGTGCGCGGACACGTCGAGTCTACGGGGAGGCGCGTGGAGGCGTCAAACCTTCACTCGGACGGCGCGTGCCAGAAACGCGGGCCCGCCATGCCCGCCATGTCCTCGTCGCGGACGGGACCGAAGTCGCGCGAGTCGACGCTCTCTCCGAGACGGCGGTTGTCGCCCATCACGAACACGTGACGCGGCGGGACCGTCACGGGCGGCTCGTCACGGCCCGCCTCGCCCGTCGTGTAGCTCTCCGCGACGCGCTCGCCGTTGCGGTACAGCAGGCCGCCGCGCACCTCGATCCGGTCGCCCGGCAGGCCCACCACGCGCTTGATGAGGTACGGGCGGTAGCGCAGGCCCAGGGGGCCCGTCTCGTAGCTCTCCGGATGGCCGGGCGGGGCCTTGAAGACGACGACGTCCCCCCGCCGGGGCCAGTCGGGGCGCAGGCCCCAGGCGTGCAGCCAGCGCGGCAGCTTCCACAGGATGAGGCGGTCGCCGCTCTCGTAGGTGGGGTTCATGCTGGTGCCGTCCACGCGGGCGAACATCACGAGGAACGTCGCGACGAGCCAGATCGGCAGGGCTGCGCCCAGCACCCACTCCCGCAGGAACGTCACGGCGGCGGAGCGGGAGCGCCCGGCGGGGGCTGCGGGCGTGGACGCGTCGCTGGCGTGGTCGGTGGACACGGGCGAATGCTACCGTGCCCGGATGAGTCGCGCGAAGGGTGCCGCTTACGTTGTCAGCGTAACGCCGCGTGCTCTAGGATGAGGCGTGATCGCACTCCTCGAAGGCCCCGTCCGCGACCTGCGCGAGAACAGCGCCGTCGTCATGGCGGGCGGCGTCGGGTACGAGGTGCTCTGCCCCCGCACCACCCTCGACACGCTCGTCATCGGCGAGACCGCCACGCTGCACACCCGCCTCCAGGTCCGCGAGGACGCCTGGACGCTCTTCGGCTTCCACCACCCCGACCTCGGCCTCCTCTTCGACCACCTCACCAGCGTCAGCGGCGTCGGCGGCAAGCTCGCCCTCGCCCTGCTCTCCGCCATGCCCTCCGCCGTCCTCGCCCACGGCCTCATCGGCGGCGACATCGGCCTGCTGTCCAGCGTCAGCGGCGTCGGCAAGAAGACCGCCGAACGCCTCACCCTGGAACTCCGCAACAAGATCCCCCCACGTCTCGCCAACGAGGTCGGCGCCAAGCCCCGCCCCGTCGGCCTCAACACCAGCGCCGAACGCGACGCCGTGGACGCCCTCCTCGCGCTCGGCTACCGAGAACTGCAGGTCCGCGCGGTCGTCGCCGAGCTCCTCGGCGAGAACCACGAGCTCACCGCCGACCAGATCATCCGCAAGAGCCTCGGACGGCTCAGGTAGGAAAGGGCAAGAGGGAGGGGCCGCCGGAATCCGGCGGTTCCTCCCTCCTGCTTCGTGCGTCAGGGAGTGGGCGTCCGCGTTCTGGCGTCGTACGCTCGGGGACGGCCCCTCGCTCATGCCTAGGCCGTCAACGTGTCTCTTCTTTCAGGAGGGCCCACGCCGCCAGGTACGCCAGCGGAAAGAACGGGAACCCGAAGGGCGTGAGGCTCACCAGCACCAGCAGCACGCGGACGACGTTCGTGCTGACGGGACCGAGATGTCCCGCGATCCCCCCGACGACTCCGGCGAGCACGCGGTTACGACGCGAACGGTGCAGCTTGATGTCCATGACACACGTACGCGCGGCGCGGCGCGCGGGTTCCCTCAGCCGCGGTCGCGTTCGAGCAGCACCACCTGCACCAGCGCGAGCGCGGCGAGTTCCTCGCTCGCGCCCGCCGGGAGGGGCCCCGCGCTCTCCATCGTGAAGCGGCGCTCCACGAACGACCGCTTCTTCACGATGCGCCGCGCGGCGCGGCCCTCCACGTCCGACATGGTGTACGTCGGGTTGATGAACATCCCGACGATCGGCCCGACGATGGGGATCTCGTCGACGAGCCCGTCGATCACCTTGATCCAGGGGTTGTCCTCGCGGACGTGCATGACCACGTCGCCGCGCGCGTCCGTCACCTCGTAGCGGGCGCCCCACAGGGTCCGCAGACCCTGCGCGCGGACCGCGCCGACCGCCTCGCCCGTGTCGGCGCGCGTGATGTGCCGCACGGCGCGCAGGTTCAGGACGCGGTCCGCGCGGAAGCGGTAGAGCGGGACGCGCTTGTCGAGGTCGGCGTAGACGGTGGTGCCCTCGCGCAGGGACAGCAGCTTCTCCTTCACCACCATCAGCAGGCGGCCCGACGCGTCGTGCAGCGTGAGTTCCGGCGACAGCGCGAGGATCTTGAAGGTGACGGTGAGCGGGTAGGGCACGCCTTCGAGGGAGCTGCGGGTCATGCCTCAGGGTACGCGGCGGGCGGCGCGAACGTTGCCCGTCCCTTCACCCCCGCACTTGCTACTGTTCCGGGCGCGGCGGACGTGCCAGTGTGCGCTCATGGCCACCCTGATCATCGGCGCCACCGGAGGGATCGGCGCCGCCACCGCCCGCGCCTGGCCCGGAGAGGCCCTGTGGCTCTCCGGCCGGGACGAGACGAAGCTCGCCGCGCTCGCCGGGGAGCTCCGCGCGACCGCCGCCACCGCCGACCTCGGCTACGAGAGTCACGTCCGCTCTCTCTTCGAGGGGCTCTCCCTGCCGCTGGAGACCATCGTGTACGCCGCCGGGTCGGTCGCGCTGGAGGCCGTGACGATCGCGTCGGGCGACGCGACGCGGCGGATGTGGAACGCGAACTACTTCGGGCTGCTGTGGGCCCTCAAGCACGGCGCGGCGCGGCTCGCGCCGGGCGGGCGCTTCTACGTGCTGGGCGCCCGGCCCGAGCTCGTCACGACGAGAGGCCTGTCGCAGTACGCGGCGAGCAAGGCGGCGGCGGCGCG
>NZ_KI912637.1:153361-157059 GCF_000519345.1 Deinococcus pimensis DSM 21231 | reverse complement strand
AGCGCGGCGGCGTGCTCGTGGCGGTGGAGGACAGCGGCGTCGCGACCGAGACGGTCGTGGACGTGCTCCAGCGTCACGGCGGCCACATCGGCTGACCCTGCCGTCCGGGGGAGGGCGGCCCGACGTGGGCCGCCCTCCTTCTTCGTCTGACCCCGCTGAGGGAGCTCAGGCGGCCCGCGCTTCCCGCGCGGGCCAGTTCGTGAGGAGCACCCCGGCGAGGATCACGCCGACGGCGAGCCACAGCGGCGCGGGAAAGCGTTCGTGGAGGATCAGCACACCCAGCGCGATGCCCACGACGGGCGCGAGGTTGTTCCAGACGCTCGTGCGGGCCGCGCCGAGGACGCGGACGCCGTTCGCCCAGGCGAGGTACGCGAAGACGTTCGCGAGCAGCGCGCTCGTGACGACCCCGGCCCACACGGCGGGGGAGGGCCGCGCCGGGGTGCCAGGTCGCGCAGGTGCAGCAGCACGTACGGCAGGCCGCCCCCGGCGAGGGAGAACGCGACGAAGGGCAGCGTGCCGACGCGCGCGGCGAGCGGGCGGTTCGCGAGGGTGTACGCGGCCCACGTGACCGCCGCGAGCAGCAGCAGCCCGACGCCGACGAGGTTGACGGGCGCGCCGGGCGTGCGCGCCGCGATCACGAGGCCCAGCATGCCCGCGAGGGACACGGCGACGCCCGCGCCCTGACGTCGCGTGACGGTGAGGCCCAGCAGCGGCGAGAGGATCGCCACGACGACCGGCACGACGCCGTTCACGAGGCTGGAGATGCCCGCCGGGGACCGCGCGATGCCCTCCAGGAAGAACGTCTGGAAGACGCTGTTCCCGACGAGCCCGACGCCCAGGACCGCCGCCCAGGTGCGGGCGTCCCAGCGGGGCCAGCCGCCACGCGCGGCGGCGAGCGCGAGGAGCGCCGCGCCCGCCACGAGGAAGCGGCCCGCGTTCACCGCCCCGGCGCTCAGGTGCGCGAGCAGCACCTTGAGGAGGACGACGTTGCCGCCCCAGACGAGGACGGTCAGCAGGACGAGGGCGTACGCGCGGGCGATCACGCGGACAGGATAGCGGGCGCGGGCAGGCCGTTTCGCCTACCCACGCCCTGCGACTTTCGTCGCGCTCGACGTCAACTCCCGGTGGATTCGCCCCGGACGCGCTCCTGGCACCCTGTGGTCATGCCCGCCGGGATGCGCCCGGCGGCCCCTGAAGGAGATCAGCATGAACACGAAGACCATGACCGCCGTCCGCGCCACCCTCGCCGCCCTCACGCTCGCCGTGCCCGTCACGCTGGGCGTCGCCTCCGCCCGGGACCTGACCCCGAGCACGGACGTCATCTTCGTCAACGCGACCGGCCAGGTGGGTCTCGTGGACGTGTACGTCGGCGGGAAGCTCGTCGTGAGGAACCTCTTCCCCGGCACCCGCACGTCCTTCGCGAACAGCGTGCCCGCCGGGCGGCACGAGGTCGTCGTGACCCGCGCGGGCGACGGAATGAGCCGCGCGGTGCTGCGCAAGACGATGGAGTTCGTCGGCGGGCAGGAGCGCGCGATGACGTTCTCCTTCGACGGGAACGGCGAGCCCACCCTCAAGGCGGAGAAGGCCAGCGCCGACTGAACGGAGACGAGGGAGACACCCGGGAGGTCATGACCTCCCGGGTGTCTCCCTCGTCCCTCCCCTACCCCTTCACGGACCCGGCCAGCAGGCCCCGCACGAAGTAGCGGCCCAGCAGCACGTACACCAGCAGCGTCGGGATGGCCGTGAGGATCGCGCCCGCCATCGGCAGGTTCCAGCTCACCGCCTGCCCGCCCGCGAGCTGCGCGAGCGCCACCGTGATGGGCTGGCTCGCGGGATTCGTGAGGGTCACGCCGAACAGGAACTCGTTCCAGGCCTGCGTGAACTGCCAGATGATCACGACGACGAAGCCCGGCACGCTCAGCGGGAAGATGATGCGGCTGTAGATGCCCCAGAAGCCCGCGCCGTCGATGCGGGCGGCCTCCACGAGCGCGTCGGGCACCTCGCCGTAGTAGTTGCGGAAGATCAGCGTCGTGATCGGCAGGCCGTACACGACGTGCGTCAGCACGAGCCCCCAGATGGTGCCGTACAGACCGATGCTCTTCACGAACTGGAAGAGCGGGATCAGCACCGACTGGTACGGGATGAACATCCCGAACAGCATCAGCGCGAACAGCAGGTTCGCGCCGCGGAAGCTGTACTTGCTCAGCACGTACCCGTTGAGGCTGCCCATCACGGCGCTGATGGCGGTCGCGAGCAGCGTGAGCTCCAGGCTGTTGCGCAGCCCGCCCGACACCTTCGCCCAGGCGTCCGCGAAGCTCGACCAGTGCCACGCGGGCGGCAGCTGCCACGTCGTGTCGAGCGAGATGACCGACGGGTCCTTGAGGGCCGTGACGACCAGCAGGTACACGGGCAGCAGGAAGAACAGCGTCGCGACGAGCAGCCCGAGGTACAGCAGCGCCCGCGTGAAGTCGAGGCGGCGGGGCCGCGCGGCGCTCGGGGCGGTCGTGGTGGGAAGGGTCGTCACGTTCTCGCCTCCCTGCGGAAGGTGGACGCGAGGTACGGCACGATCACGGCGGCGACCATGACGAGCAGCACCACGCCGATGGCGGCGCCCTTCGCGAACTGGTTGCCGCGGAAGGCGGTGATGTACATCAGGAGGGCCGGCACGTCCGTCTGCGTGTTGTCGGGCCCGGCCATCGCGAACACGAGGTCGAAGATCTTGAGGCTGATGTGCCCCAGGATGATCATCGCGGACAGCGTGATGGGCGCGAGCAGCGGGAAGATCACGCGGGTGTACACCTGCCGTTCGCTCGCGCCGTCCACGCGGGCGGCCTCGCGCAGCTCCTCGGGGATGCCGCGCAGGCCCGCGAGGTACAGGGCCATCGTGTAGCCCGCCATCTGCCAGACCGCCGCGAGGATGATCCCGACGAACGCGAGGTTGAAGCCGTGCGGCTCCGGGTACGGCAGGAGCTTCACGGTGACGCCGCCCGTGAGGGCCCACAGGGCCAGCAGGGCCGCGCAGGCGACCGCGACGTGACCGCGCGTGCGGGCCCCCTCGCGGTACGCGGTCACCGCGACCCACACCAGCACGGCCGCCACGACGAGCGCCGTCACGAGCGGCAGGCGGTTCCAGTCGAACTGCCAGATGCTCGTGCGGGACGTGAGCCACTCGAACTGCCCGGCGGGGAGCCCCACGAGGGGCGAAAGGCGGTTCACGCCGCCCGACGGCTGCAGCATCCACGCCCAGATGGTGCCCGTCACGATGAACGACAGGCTCATCGGGAACAGGAACACGGTGCGGAAGAAGCCCTCGCCGCGCGGGTTGCGGTCGAGCATCAGCGCGAGCAGCAGCCCGATCAGCAGGCACCCGGCGAGGAAGAACACCGTGAAGAACAGCGCGCTCACGAGGTCCTGCCGGAAGCGCGCGTCGAGGAAGCCCGTGAAGAGGTCCTTGTAGTTGGCGAAGCCGATGTAGCGGATGACCGGGTTCGCGGCGAGCGCCTGGGAGGGGTCGCGGCCCCAGTCGGTGAGGGAGGTGTAGGCCGTGCGGGCGATGAAGCCGTACACGAAGATGGCGAGCAGCACGAGGCTCGGCGCGAGCACCGCGAGGGCCGTGAGCTGATCGCGGTTCACGCGGCGCACGCTTCACCTCCGCTCTGGCCGGGCGGCAGTCGGGCGGCGCCTCGCGCGCGCGGGAC
>NZ_KI912637.1:152903-153261 GCF_000519345.1 Deinococcus pimensis DSM 21231 | reverse complement strand
CCGGAGGTGGTGGCGCGCGCCATCGTCCGCGACCGCCACGAGGGACCCGGCGCTCCCGAACTGCGGGTGGAGGCGGAGGGCTGACGCTCACGCTTCTCGCCTCCCCCCCACCCCGGGTCGGGTGTCCTCACCCGGCCTTGCGTCCGTCTTGACGCTGGCGGCTCAATGTGAGGCGCGCGACACGGGCGGGCCGGGCCGTCCCCTCACCATGGGTCCGAACCGAAGGAGGACACCATGAACAGGATCACCGCCATCTTCGACACGTCCGCCCAGGCCGAGGCCGCCGTGACCGAACTGCGCCGCATGGGCGTCGCGGACGCGCACCTCTCGTTCGTGGGCCGTCACGACGGCCAGAGCG
>NZ_KI912637.1:146203-152803 GCF_000519345.1 Deinococcus pimensis DSM 21231 | reverse complement strand
GCAGTCGGGCGGCGCCTCGCGCGCGCGGGACGCGCGGCGCGGGGCGAAGGGCGGAACTGGTGGACGTCATGACTCCCTCCGCGGGACGTGGGGCGCGGCCCCACAAAAGCAAAGGGAGCGTGACCGCGCGGTCACGCTCCCCGGGGGCGTTACTTGCCGATGCCGGCCTGATCCGCGAGGGCCTGCGTCTGCGCGGCGGCGGCCTGCGCGTTGCGGCCGTTCACGAACGTGTCGATGACGGTGCCGAAGTCGTTCATGAAGCTCTCGGGCGCGACGACGCCGTGCGTGAGGCTCCCGACGATCTTGTTGGACTTCCAGTCCTTCGCGGCGCTCTGCGAGTACACGTTGTACTTGCTGAGGTCGCTGTCGAGACGCGCGGCGATGCTGCCCTTGAGCGGGTTGAAGACGTCCTGGCCCTGCTTGCTGCCGAGCACCTTGAGGAAGTTCAGCGCTTCCGTGCGGTCCTTGGCGCCCTTCGGCAGGCCGAAGGAGTCGCTCAGGAACATGAAGGTGCCCGCCGTGCCGGGGCTGGGCGCCCAGCCGAAGCCGACGTTGGGCTTGAGCTTGAGGGTGCTGCTCATGTACCCGGCGGCCCAGTCGCCCATCACGTTGAAGGCCGCCTGGCCCTTCACGACGCGGTCCGTCGCCTGCTGCCACGTCAGGGACGCCATGTCCTTGTTGGCGCAGTCGAGCACCTTGCCGTACGTGTCCCACACCTTCACGGCGCGGGGATCGGTGAACTTCAGCTTGCCGGAGAACAGGTCGTTCCAGCCCTGCGTGCCGAGCGTGCCGAGCGCGACGCTCTCCCACAGGTGCTGCTCCGCGAAGCCGCCCGCGACGGACAGGGGCGTCTGGAGACCCTTGCCCTTGAGGGTCTGGCAGGTCGTGAGGAACTCGTCCCAGGTCTTCGGCGCGGTCACGCCGTACTTCTTGAGGTTGGCGGGCACGAACCACATCACGTTGGAGCGGTGGACGTTCACGGGGACGCTCCAGATGCCGCCCTTGCTGGACAGCAGCGGAATGAGGTCCTTCGGGAACTTCGTGAGCCAGCCCTCGCTCTTGAAGAGCGGCGTGAGGTCCTCCATGCGGTTCGACACGACCCACGTGCCGATCAGTTCCTGCCCGGCGTGCACCTGGAAGGCGTCCGGCGGGTCGCCGCCGAGCATGCGGGTCTTGAGGACGGCCTTCGCGTTCGTTCCGGCGGCGCCCGCGACGGCGGAGTTCACGACCTTCACGCCGGGGTACTTCTGCTCGAAGAGCTTGAACAGGGCGTTGGCGGCGACGCCCTCGTCACCGGACCACCACGAGAAGAACTCGACCTTCTTGCCCTGCGCGAGGGCGCTGGATCCCGCGACGAGGATGGCGGTCATCAGCGCGGCGTGCTTCAGTACGGACTTCTTCATACTTCCTCCCTTTCGAGCGTGGCGCCGACGAGGGCGCCGTGACGACGTTCCGGACGGTCGGGCGTGAGCGCGGGGGGCGCCCGCGGAGCCCCATCGCGTGACGCGACGCGGTAGAGGTGGCGCAGCCCGCGCGGCGTGAGGAGTTCCTCCAGCAGCAGCGCGCCCGCGCCGAGGACGCCCACGTCGGGCCCGAGGTGCGAGAGGCTCACGTGGACGCTGTCGCGGCTGATCAGCAGGGCGCGTTCGCGCACGACCTCGCGGATCGCGTCGAGGAGGGGCGCGCCCGCCCCGGCGAGCTGCCCGCCGATCACGACGGCGGCCGGGTTGAAGAGGTTCAGGACGGTCGTGATGGCCACGCCGAGGTGGCGTCCGGTGTCCTGCCAGATCTCACGCGCGAGGGGGTCCTCGTGGGCGAGCCGCAGGAGGTCCCCGATGCTGCTCTCCCGCGTGAGGGCCGTGCGGACGCCGCGCAGGCGCTCGCGCATGCTCGCGAGGATCGTGTGCGCGGCGGCGTAGCTTTCCAGGCTGCCGGGGTTGCCGCTGCGTCCGCGCGGGCCCATCTCGTTGATGCTGATGTGCCCGATCTCGCCCGCGCCGCCACGCGCGCCGCGGTACAGGCGTCCGCCGAGCAGGATGCCCGCGCCGATCCCGGCGGCGGCCTTGACGTAGATGAGGTCGTTCGTGCCGCGATGCTGCCCGAAGCGCCACTCGGCGAGCGCGCCGAGGTTCGCGTCGTTGTCGACGTGGACGGGCACGTGGTAGCGCCGCGAGAGCTCGCGCGCGACGTGCTCGTCGTCCCAGCCGGGCATGTTGGGCGGCCTCACGACGCGGCCCGTGTGGTGATCCACGGGGCCGGGAATGCCGACGCCGATCATCGCGACCCGGCCGTCCTCCACGCCGTGACGGTCCAGGACGAGCCGGACGAGCTCGTCGACGCGGCCGTACACGTGCTGCGGTCCGAGGGCGATGTCGAGGGGCCGTTCCTCCACGTCGAGGATGCGGCAGCGCAGGTCGAGCAGCGCGACGCGCACGTGCCGGGCGCCGAGGTCCACGCCGACGAGCAGCGCGGCGCCCGCGTCGAGGGTGAGCATCGTGGCGCGCCGCCCCACGCCGGGCCGGTCGGTCTGCTTGCCGGCCTCGTGGACGAGTCCGACGTCCTGCAGTTCCGCGACGATGCTGCTGATCGCGCTGCGAGACAGGCCGAGCCGCCGGGAGAGCTCCGCGCGGGAGACGTCCTCGCGCCACAGTTCACGCAGCAGCATCAGGGTGTGCTGCGCGCGGATCGCGGCGAGGTCGAGCACGTCGTGCGTCATGAGCCTCCTTCGCCCGGAGGCGACGGTGAGTGAGCCGAACGGCGCGCGGGCGCCGCGGGTATCCATCTGTTCGTTGACCTGACGTTAACGCTGAGCAATTTCGTTTGTCAAATGAACAAATGAATGGAAGCGGTTACACCCAGGCCCGCAGAGACGCGTCAACGACCTATGCATGAGGACCGGGCCGCCCCGGTCCGTACACAGCCGAAGCGCGGACGGCCACTCCCACACGTGGAGAGACGCGTCAACGCCCCAGGCAGGAGGACCGGGCCGCCCCAGAAAAATCACCCCCGGTCGAGGCCGGGGGTGTGTTGCGCGGGCGCGTTACTTGTCGTCGGCGCTGGGGTCGCTGCCGGGGGCGCGGCCGTGTTCGGGGCGCAGCAGCGGGAAGAGCAGGACGTCGCGGATGCTGTCGCTGTCGGTGAGGAGCATGGCGAGACGGTCGATGCCGATGCCGAGGCCGCCGGCGGGCGGCATGCCGTACTCGAGGGCGAGGAGGAAGTCCTCGTCCTGCGCGTGCGCCTCGTCGTCTCCGGCGTCGCGGCGGGCGCTCTGCGCTTCGAAGCGGCGGCGCTGGTCGGCGGCGTCGTTGAGTTCGCTGAAGGCGTTGGCGAGCTCGAAGCCGCTGGCGAACAGTTCGAAGCGTTCGGTGACGCCCTCGCGGTCCCGGTGCTTCTTCGCGAGGGGACTGATGGCGAGGGGGTGGTCCATCACGAAGGTGGGGTTGACGAGCAGGGGTTCGACGTGTTCCCCGAAGAGCTTGTCGAGGAGCTTGTAGTCGGGGACGCCCTTCCACTGCGGGTAGCGTTCGTCGCAGAAGGCGCGCAGCCGACCGAGGTCGAGCGGGTCGAAGTCGAGTCCGGGCACGTGTTCGCGGAGGCTGCCGACGTAGTCGACGCGGGCGAAGGGCGCGCTGAAGTCCAGCGTTCGGCCCTGGTAGGGGATGAGGTGGGTGCCGTGGAGCTCGCGCGCGAGGCCGCTCATGAGGTCCTCGACGAGGGCGAGGATGTCGGTGTAGTCGACGTACGCCCAGTAGAGTTCGAGCATGGTGAACTCGGGGTTGTGGGTGCGGTCGATGCCCTCGTTGCGGTAGACGCGGCCGATCTCGAAGACCTTCTCGAAGCCGCCGACGAGGAGGCGCTTGAGGTGCAGTTCGAGCGCGATGCGGAGGTAGAAGTCGTGGCCGAGGGCGTTGTGGTGCGTCTGGAAGGGCTTGGCCTCGGTGCCGCCCGCGATGGCCTGCAGGGTGGGCCCCTCGACCTCCATGAAGCCGCGTTCGTCGAGGAAGGTGCGGATGGAGCGGATGAGGCGGGAGCGGGCCTGGAACTTCTCCTTCGCGCCGGGCGTGACCATCAGGTCGAGGTAGCGGCGGCGGGCGCGCAGTTCCTCGTCGGTGAGGCCGTGGAACTTGCTGGGCAGGGGGTGCATGCTCTTGACGAGCGGCTGCCACGAGGTGACGTGCAGGGTGAGCTGGCCGGTCTTCGTGACGAAGGGGTGGCCGGTGACGCCGACGATGTCTCCGAGGTCGAGGTGCCTGACGAGGGCGTAGTCCTCGAGGTCGTTCTTGCGCAGGAACAGCTGGAGGGTGCCGTGCTCGTCCTGGAGGTTGACGAAGGCGACCTTGCCCATGTCGCGCATGGTCATGACGCGGCCCGCGAGGGCGTAGGTCTCCCCTTCCCAGGTGTCGCCGGGCGTGAGGGAGTCGGGGTGCGCGGCGAGCACGTCGCGGGTGGCGTGCGTGCGGGGGTAGCGGTAGGGGTGGGCTTCCCGTCCGGCCGCGACGAGCGCCTCCTGGTTCTTCAGGCGGGCGAGCGTCTGCTCGTGGAGGGATTCCGTGGCGGTGGGGCCGTCTTGCATTGGGAAAGTATAGGGGAAGCCGTCGGCGATCAGCTGACAGCCGTCAGCAAACAGAGGGGCGACGCCTTCATGTGGCGCCACCCGAACTGACTGCTGACCGCTCAGTACTCGATGGACTTGACCTTGTATTTGGCCTGACGCGCGCCGAGGTTCACGACGAAGGTCTCGCCGACCTTGCGGCCGATGAGGGCGGTGCCGACGGGCGAGTCGTCGCTGATCTTGGGGAGGTCGCCGCCGAGGACGGACGCTTCGGGCGCGCTGACGAGCTGGACGCGCATTTCCTTGTTGCGGTTCTCGTCGAACAGGACGATGATGGCGCCGAGGGCGGCTCGGTCGCGGTCGCCGTCGTGGTCGGCCATGACGGTGGCGCGGGCGAGGGTGTCCTCGAGTTCCTCGATGCGGGCCTCGATGTTCATCTTCTCGCGCTTGGCGTCCTCGAGGCCGGTGTCCTCGTAGTCGGCGGCGGTCTCCATCTGTTCCTGCAGGATGCGGGTGGCCTCGACGAGGCGGTCCTGTTCGTGCTGCAGGGCTTTCTGCAGCCGGTCGTAGCCTTCGCGCGTCAGTTTGATTTCACGTGCCACGGGTGCCCTCCGGTGCCTCGCTCCGCCCCTGGTTCCGTCCTGAGGTTCGCCCGCCGCGGGAGGGGCGCGTGCGCGGGCCCTTCGCGGTGGCCGCGCTCGCGACCGGGTGGAATTTGGTCGTCACATTCTGCCATAACCGTCAGGGCAGGGCAAATATTCCCCACTTCACGCCTCGTGGAGGGTGAAGTGAGGGCGTTCCGTGGCCGTGGTCAGTCGAGGAGACGGTCGGCGAGGCCGCTGAGCCCGGCGTGTCCGGCGCGGCCAAGGCAGTGCTGGGTGCCGAGGCAGAGGGTGACGTAGCGGTACGTGCGGGGCGCGACGTGCGCGCGGTACACGGAGACCTCGCCGCGGCTGCGGGTGACGTGGCAGAGGTCGCAGTGGAAGGCGTTCTTCTTGGTGGTGGTCTCGATGGGTTCGAGTTCGACGAGGCGTTCGCGGCGGACGAGCGCGAGACGCCCGTCGGCGATGGGGTACAGGCCGAGCGTGGGGCGGGCCGTGGTCCCCTCGCCGAAGAGTTCACGAGCTGTCTCGGGGAACAGCTCGTGCAGGAGGTCTCGCTCGGTGATGCTCTTCATCTCTCCGAGTATAGGCCGCGCGGGCGCTTCTGGACGCTGTATCCGGTCACGTTGGAGCCCCGGGATCGCTACGCCGTGAACGTAACGTGCCCCGGTCACGTCGGTCCTGAGCGGAGACTGGTACACTTCTCTCGTGTCCTCGCGTCACAGCAACCGCTCCGGGATCGTCCTGCGCCGTCACGTCACCACGGGCGGCGACGTCATCCTGACGCTGCTCACCCCGCACGGCAAGCTCAAGGCCATCGCGCGCGGCGGGGCGCGCGGCGTCCTGCAGAGCCGACTCAACCTCTTCCAGCACATCGCCCTGCAGACCTACGCGACGCCCCGCAGCGACCTGCCCACCGTGCAGCAGGTGACGCTGGAGGGCGCGCTGCCGCGTCTCGCGGACCCGGCGCGCTACGGGTACGCGCACCTCATGGCGGAACTCGCGGACGCGCTGTACCAGGAGGGCGAGCACACCGAGATGGCCTTCGACCTGTTCTCGGGCGCGCTGCGCGGCATCAGCCACCACGCGGACCCGGAGTGGGTGGCGCTCGTGATGGGCTTCAAGCTGCTGATCCTCGCGGGCTTCGTGCCGCGCGCCGTGACCTGCGCCCGCTGCGGAAAGCCCGATCCCGCGCACCCGGACGTGCTGACCGGGCACCTCGTGTGCGCCTCGTGCGCGGAGCTTCCCGCGCTCGCGCCGGACGTGGTGGCGTTCCTGCGGGACGTGCCGCGCGAGACGGTCCGCACCCTCATGGAGCGTCCCCTGCGCGGCGAACGGCGGCAGTCCCTGTGGCGCGCGCTGGAGCGCTTCGTGGGCCTGCACGTCGGCGAGGTGCGCTCGTGGCGCGGCCTGCCGCACGAGGCGATGCAGGCCGTCTAGACGCCC
>NZ_KI912637.1:145677-146103 GCF_000519345.1 Deinococcus pimensis DSM 21231 | reverse complement strand
ACAGCAGGGCGGGCACCACGACGGGCAGGGCGTAGGCGACGTTGGAGAGCGAGTCCAGCAGGGGCCGCGTCTTGAAGCGCACGGGGGGCAGGGAGTAGAGCGCGAACAGCAGGCTCGCGGCGAGCAGCACGAGGTTCGCGGCGGGCGGGAAGACGAGCGCGGCGTACGCGGCGAAGGGCGCGTTGAGCACGAGGATGGCGGCGAGGAGCGGGCCGACCTCGCCGTCGCGGACGCGCGCGCCCTGCCAGCCGCCCTTGCGTTCGGAGAGGGCGTCCTCGGCGCGGTCGCTGATGTCGTTGAGGCCGTAGATCAGCAGGTTGTAGGGCAGGGTGAGCCACGCGAGCAGCGCGAGCCAGCGCGCGTCCCAGGTCCAGAGGGTCCCGGCGAGCCACAGGCCGACCACGCCGACCCCGACGGTGTTGACCC
>NZ_KI912637.1:145431-145577 GCF_000519345.1 Deinococcus pimensis DSM 21231 | reverse complement strand
GACGCCCCCGCCGACGACGCCGACGTCGCGCGACCTCACGTGAGGTGACGCGCGAGGACGTAGACGAGCTGCACGCCGCTGACCGTCCCGACGATCCAGGGGCTCAGGAGCGAGGCGCGGTACAGGGCGCGCGCGCGGGCCTCGCC
>NZ_KI912637.1:144155-145331 GCF_000519345.1 Deinococcus pimensis DSM 21231 | reverse complement strand
AGACGGCGGACGCGGCCCTGGTCGAGGAGGGACGCGAGCGCGGCGCGCAGGTGGCTCAGCGCGAGGCCGGTGTGACGCGCGAGCTCGGTCTCCACCCATTCGGGCTTGCTTTCGAGCGCGGAGAGCACGAGCTTCTCGTTGGCGCGGCGGGTCTGTTGCAGGTCATCGATGGTCGGGGGGTTGAACATGCAGACGCCTCCGTCATGAAAACCCCGGCGGCGGCCGGGGAGGGGTGAACTCGGCGGGTCGCCGGGGCGGCGACGTCGCGGGGGCACGGCGCGCGGGCGGGCGCGGGGTGCGGGCAAACTCGGGGTCATGCGCTCCTTGAGCGCAACCGACGTATTGTGACACATCCATGACCTCTTGAGGGTGATGAATGTCCCGATGTGCGACGTGAGTCACCTTCGACGGGTGGGCGTGACGGTCAGACGGGCTGCGGACGCTCCTCCTTCAGGTCGGGTGAGGACGGCAGGTCGGGTGAGGACGGACGCTCCGCGGCCGCCGAGCGTTCCCGCACCACGGACGGGTGCAGGCCGAGGTCGCGGGCGATCTCGCGGGCCGTCATCTTCGCGCTCATCATCACGCTCGGCGTGCCCGCGCCGGGCTGCACGCCCGCCCCGACGAGGTACAGGTTGCGCACGTCCTCGCTGCGGTTGTGCGGACGGAAGTACGCGCTCTGCGCCAGCACCGGCTCCGGCCCGAAGGCGTTGCCGAGATGGCTGGAGAGCGTCTCCTCGAAGTAGTCGGGCGTGACGAAGCTCCGGTGCGTGATCCGCTCCCGCAGGCCCGGGATGTAGCCGCGCTCGTCGAGGAAGGCGATCACCGCGTCCACGAGGCGCTCGCCGTGCACGTCCCAGTCGATGCGTCCGCCCTTGTTCGGCACGGGCACGAGCGTGTACGCCGCGTGATGCCCGGGCGGCGCGAGCGTCGGGTCCGTCAGGGTGGGCACGTGCAGGTACTGCGAGAAGTCCTCCGCGAGGACGCGGCGGTCGAAGATGTCCGTCAGGAGCTCCTCGTAGCGCGGCCCGAGGATGATGTTGTGGTGCCTCAGGTCGAGCTTCAGGTCGTCCGCGCGGAAGCCGAAGTACAGCACCACCAGGGACATGCTCTGCTTCGCGAGCCGCACCCGCAGGTCCGAGTTCACGCGGCGGTGCCGGGAGTCGAGGAGCTTGAGGT
>NZ_KI912637.1:142944-144055 GCF_000519345.1 Deinococcus pimensis DSM 21231 | reverse complement strand
CCGCGTGACGCGCGCGACGAGCTCGGGTGTGGCGCGCCCGACGGTGTCGGCGAGGGCGACGTCGTGGACGCCGAGGTCACGGACGCGCGCGACGGCGTCGAGGGTGGTGTCGGGCGTCCAGGGCTCGCCGTCGGGGTTGCCGAAGCCCATGGAGAGGTACACGACGAGCCGTTTGCCCGCGCTCTCGGCGAGGTCACGCAGGTCGCGCAGCAGGGGCCAGGACGCCTCCAGGGAGCGCCCGGTGTTGCGGCGCTGGAAGGCGTCGGAGACGCTGAGGGGATAGCCGACGCTGGTGACGCGCGGCTGCGCGGCGGCGCGTTCCAGGCCGCGCGTGTTGGCGACGATGCAGAGGTAGTCGCGTTCCCCGGGGTCGGGGAGTTCGGCGAGGACGGCCTCGGTGTCGGCGAGCTGGGGGACGGCGCTCGGACTGACGAAGGAGCCGAGGTCGAGGTGGGTGAAGCCCGCGTCGAGCAGGGCGCGCAGGTGCGCGGCCTTGTCAGGGGTGGGGACGTGGTGCGTGAGGCCCTGCCAGGAGTCGCGGGGGCATTCGACGTACACGACCGTCTCGCCGGGGTCGCGGGGCGATGGCGGGGTCATGTCCCGAGTATAGAGCGCGGTCCCGTCACGGCTCCCGTGACAAACCTTCCACATTTCGACCGCTTCAATCTTTGTTTTCCTTACTCGTATTTCCGACGCGACCGCGTACAATGGGAGCGTCCGGCCTCTGTCCCTCCTCCGTCACCGCCCTTTTCCGGAGCTTCCGGTTCACGTTGCCTCAAGGTTGTACAAAGGTTCTACAAGGATGCGCTGCCATGTCTGACATCAACATCAACGACACGACTGGCCTCTTCACGACGAGCGAGGTCGAGCAGCGGACCGGCGTCCCGGCCACGACCCTGCGCCAGTGGGAACGTCGTTACGGCATGCCCGCGCCGATCCGCAACGAGAGCGGGTATCGGCTCTACAGCGCCGCCGACCTGAGCCGCATCGTCTTCCTGCAGGCCCGACTCGCGGAGGGCATCTCCATCAGCCGCGCCGTGCAGCTGTGCCGCGACTACCACGACGCCGCCCCCGCCACGAACGCGCCCGCACCCGCGGCGCGGCACGGCAC
>NZ_KI912637.1:140249-142844 GCF_000519345.1 Deinococcus pimensis DSM 21231 | reverse complement strand
GCACCCGCGGCGCGGCACGGCACGCCCGAGTCGCTCGTCCCGGACGTCGTGCGGGCCCTGCTGCAACCCGATCACGTCCGCGCGGGCGAGCTGCTCTCGCGCGCGCACGCGCAGCTCACCGTCGAGGACGTCCTGATGCACGTCGTGCAGCCCGCGCTGCGCGAGATCGGCCTGCTGTGGGAACGCGGCGAGATCACCGTCGCGCACGAGCATCAGGCCACCGCGTTCCTGCGCGGACGCATCGCGCAGCTCCTGGAGATGGCGGGTCCCGGCGGCACCTGGGGTCCCACCATCGTCGCGGCCTGCGGTCCCGGAGAGCAGCACGAGCTCGGCCTCCTGATGGTCGCGGTGGTCCTGCGGCGCGCGGGCGTCCACGTCCACTACCTCGGCCCCAACACCCCGCTCGGCGACCTCGCCGTGTACGCGCGGCAGGTCCGCGCGCACGCGCTGCTCGTCAGCGTCAACACCGCCGAGGCGCTCGCGGCCCTCACCGCGCAGCTTCACGACCTCGACGACCTCGGCATGCCGCTGTTCTTCGGCGGCTCGCAGTTCAACGAACGTCCCGAACGGGCCGCTCAGCTCGGCGGCGCGTACCTCGGCTCGGACGCCGTGAGCGGGGCGCAGGCGCTCGTCACGCGACTCAAGGAGACTCATGGGTACAGTTCTTAGGACGCGCTACCAGCGCGGGGAGGTCATCTACAGGCAGGGCGAGCCCACCGGGCGCCTCTACCGCGCGGAGACGGGCTTCGTCCGGCTCTCCAAGACCACCCTGCGAGGCCGCACCATTACCGTGCGGCACGTGCTGCCCGGCGACTACTTCGGGGAGGACGCCCTCACCGCCGGGCAGCACCCGCACGGCGCGGAGGCCCTCACCACCGCGATGATCGTCACGCTCGACCCGCGCGAACTCGACGACGCCGCGCTCCTCGACGTGGCCCGCAACCTCGGGACGCAGCTGAGGCGCGTCATGAGCTTCGAGGTGCACCTCCAGTCGGGCGACCTGCGTCAGCGCGTCGTGCGCTACCTGCTCGAACTCGCCGACACGCCGCTCGGCGCGGAGGACGCGGAGAACCGCCTGTACGTCCGCGCCACGCACGAACTGCTCGCCGAGGGCAGCGGCAGCACCCGCGAGAGCGTCAGCAAGATCGTCACGGAACTGCGCGAGTCCGGCCTCATCGAGACGGGCTACCGCCACATCACCCTCCTCGACTTCGACGGCCTGAAGACCATCGCGACGCAGGTCACGCCCGACGTGCAGCACGGCCAGAGCGCCTGAAGGAGCTTCCATGCGTATCCTCGTGACCGGCGGGAGCGGCTTCGTGGGCCGGGCCGTCGTCCAGCAACTCGTCGCTGACGGCCACGACGTCCGCGTCGGCTCGCGCGGCGGGAAGGGCCCGACGGGCGCGCCCGGCGTCCCGCTCGACATCACCGATCCCGCCAGCGTGGAGCGCGCCGTGCGGCACGCCCGTCCCGACGCGATCGTCCACCTCGTCGGCATCATCGCGCAGAAGGGCCGTCAGACCTTCGAGCGCGTCCACGTGGAGGGCACCCGCCACGTCATCGCGGCGGCCCCGGCGGGCACGCGCCTCATCCACATGAGCGCCCTCGGCGCGCGCGAGGACAGCCGGAGCCGCTACTCGTCCAGCAAGGCCCGCGCGGAGCGCCTCGTCCGTGAGAGCGGCCTGCCCGCCACGATCTTCGAGCCCAGCCTGATCTTCGGGCCCGGCGACGACTTCTTCGGGCGGGTCCTGAAGAACCTCGTGTCGCAGGCGCCCGTGGTGCCCGTCATCGGCGACGGCGCCTTCCCCTTCCGGCCCGTCAGCGTCCACGACGTCGCCCTCGCCTTCTCCCGGGCCCTCAAGCGGCCCGACACGGCGGGCCGGACCTTCGTGCTCACCGGCCCGCGCGAGTACCGCTTCGACGAGCTCCTGAAGCTCGAACTCGCCGCGCTCGGCAAGCGCAAGCGCCTCGTGCGGGTGCCGCTCGCGCTGATGAACCTCGCGGTGCCCGCCATGCGGATCCTGCCGAACCCGCCCATCACGACCGATCAGTACGCGATGCTCGTGGAGGGCAACACCGCCGATCCCGAACCCGCCCGCGGCACCTTCGACCTGCCGATGCTGCGCCTGGAGGACGAACTGCCGGTCATCCTGGGCACGGCGCGGCAGGACCGGACGGCCGGAGGTCAGGGCGTGCCCGGCGACCGCGCCGTCCGCTGAACGTCCAAGAAGCGCCGCCGGAACCCTGAGGTTCCGGCGGCGTCCGTGTGGTGGGATTCGTTACGCGACGCGCTGCTGGTCGCGGCGGTTCTTGTCGACGACGGCTTCCTTGAGGCGGAAGATCACGAGCGAGCCGACGAAGGTGCAGGACACGAGGCCGTGCGCGTTGAGGAGGCTGAGGGCCGCCATGACGTCGTCGCGGGTCATGCGGAGCTGCTCGGCCATGTGCAGGGCGCTGTCGGCGCGGCCACGCAGGTACTCGAGGACCTTGTTCGCGGCGGGCGTGAGGGCCGTGGCGGGCACGTCGGCGAGACCGGGGTCGGCGAGGCCGTACACGGCGCGGGTGCCCGTGCCGGGCAGACGGCGGACGCGGCCC
>NZ_KI912637.1:132632-140149 GCF_000519345.1 Deinococcus pimensis DSM 21231 | reverse complement strand
CACGCGCGCCGAGAGCGGTCCCGGCTCGCGTCCGCGCGGGTCCGTCACGTCGATCCGCGCGACCTCCGCGTTCAGGCGCAGCGTCCCGCCGAGCTCCTCGAACTTCCGCGCGAAGCCCCGCACGAGCGCGCCCGTGCCGCCCATCGCGTAGTGGATGCCCCAGGTCTTCTCCACGAAGTGGATCATCGCGTAGATCGCGGGGACCTTGAGGGGATTGCCTCCCACGAGCAGCGTCTCGAAGCTGAAGACCTGCCGCATCTTGTCGCTCTCGAAGTACCTGCTGGTGAAGGAGAACAGCGTGCGGACCGCGTCGAGCCGCATGAGGTCCGGCACGACGCGCAGCATGGACGCCACGTCCCCGAAGTGCGTGTAGCCGAGCTCCAGGAAGCCCCGCTCGAAGATGGCGCGCGCGTCCTCGTGGAAGCGCTCGTAGCCCGCGAGGTCCTGGGGCGCGAGGCGCGCGATCTGCTCGCGGGTGCTGACGGGATCGCCGTCGTAGTCGAAGAAGGTGCCGTCGTCGAAGTAGATGCGGTAGAAGGGCAGGATCGGCACGAGCTTCACGTACTCGCGCGTGCGCGGTCCGCCGCTCTCCCCTGCCCGCACCCGCTCGGCCGTGACGACCTCCTCCGGGAAGTCGGGCTCGCCGAGCGCCGCCGCGTCCCGTTCGAGCGAGAAGAGCTCCTCGATGAAGTGCGGCACCGTGATGACCGTGGGTCCCATGTCGAAGGTGTAGCCGTCCACGACCTTCTGGTACGCGCGTCCGCCGGGCGCGTCGAGCTTTTCGAGGATGGTGGTGTCGAACCCGAGGCTCTGCAGGCGGATGCCCATGGCGAGCCCGCCGATACCCGAACCGATCACGATGGCCTTCTTGCGTCTCATGGGTGCCCACAGAAGAACAGGTGTCCGCGCGCGCGTCTGTGGGAATGACGGGGTTTCGTGCGGGGTTGCCCCGGGTGAGCGGCGAAGCGGGCGAGACTGACAGCGACGGCCTTCGCCGTCGAGACGTATAGAAAAAAGGATCATTGTTATGGCGACTGTCGCCATGCTTCATATCGATTCGGTTGTCGAAGTGACCGACAACGATCTGGACACCTACCTCCTGCAACTCTCCGGCAGGCTGGCCGCACTCGGCCACCGCGTCCTGCTCTTCACCCTCCGCGCGGAAGCGGCGCAGGAGGCACACGTCGAGCTCGCGCCCGGCCTGACCCTCTACCACGTGGATGCCGGGGCTCCCGACGACGCCCCTGACGGCGACCGGCTCGACGAGTTCAAGCGTGAGTTCGCGGCCCGCGTCGTCTCCATCGTGCGGGACCTCGATCATGCCGTGGACGTGGTGTACAGCCGCCGCCACCACGGAGTGATTCCGGGATTCCTCGTGACGCTGGGGCTACAGTTGCCCCTCTGGCGGTGGATCCACTACCACCAGGACCTCAGCGTCACCACATACCAGGTGCGCCAAGCGTGGCCCGTGACGCTGGGCAGCCCCTGGCACGCCCGTGTGGAGGAGGAACGGCGCGCCGCGCGCTACGCCCACAGCGTCGTCAACACGCCCAACGAGCGTGACGCTGTGCTTGCGTACCTCAGCCGTCGGGCGACAGTTCACGTCATTCCCGCAGTGGTGACCACGGACGCCTTTCCAATCAGCCGCCGAGACGCTCGTCGGGCACTCAATCCCCAGCTCAAAGGAGCCGCCCTGCAATCCTGCCTCGCAGAAAAGGTCCTGCTGCACGCGGGGGATTTCGACGAGGTCGCAGGACAGCTGATCCTGCTGGCCGCCTTCAGCACCTCCCGGGCCGACCGACTCGTTCTGGCGGGCGACTTCGACCTGAATCTCGACCATGACCGGAAGGCGTGGAACTGTGCCGAGCTCATCAGAATACGGACCGGGAAGAAGATCGACGTTCTCGGACGATTGTCACAGGAGAACCTGCGACGGTGTATGGCCGTCGCCGACCTCTACGTCTCGGCGGCCCGGGACGAGGCCTTCGGCCTGAACGTCCTGAACGCGATGGCGGCGGGCCTGCCGGTCGTCGCGGCGACCGGCGGAGGACACTCGTTCACCGTCCGGTCGGGCCTGACCGGATTCCTGGTGGACCGTGATCCCACCGCCTTCCAGGAAACCATCGACCTGCTGCTGACGCGACCGGACGTCCGGAAGCGCATGGCCGAACGGGCGTGGCGGCACGTGCGGGACAACTTCAGCTGGGATTGCTCTGCGGCCCTTCACGACGCGCTGATCCGTGAGGTCGTCGCGGGCTCGCCGAGCATGACCTGATCCGAGCGGGCGCTTCCTCCTCAGGAAGCGCCCGCTTCCTTTTGACGTTTCGGTCGGAGCACGTCGGGCAACGTCCGGAGGTGCGGAGATGATCGTCCACGAGGAGCGGCCCGGAGAGGCGGACCGACCGTGTCCCCGGAACTTCGTGCGGTCCTCGCGAGCCCCACGGGCGCGGGCGGGGAGAATGGGCGTGACGGCCACGCCGTCGTGACGTATAGAAAAGGATCTGAATCTATGGCGAGTATTGCCATCATCGCGCCAAGCTGGCGTTTCAATCAGACGAGGTTCGATCACGCCCGCATCACCAGGCTCGCGGAATTGCTTTCGCAACTCCACTTCGTGACCCTTTACACCTTACGTGTTTCGCGCGAGGGAGAGCAGGGACGGGACGAGGAGGGGCAGATCGGACAGCTCCGCATCGTGACCGTTCCTGTGACCGATACCGAGGCCGAGGAGACGGAACGCTTCGCCACGGTCGTCGCAGGCCGGGCTGGAGAGGCGTCCACGGACGTCGTGCTCAGCTACGAGACGAGCAACGTGCCCCTGGGCTCCAGGGTGGCGGGCCTGCTGGGCCATCCCCGCCGCTGGGTGTTCGTGCACACGCCCACCCTGAGGCTGGACGACGAGGCGCTCGCGTATGTCGCGGAGTTCGCCTTCAACGTCGTCCACTCGGACCACGTCGCCGCCCGCCTTCGGGCACGCCACCGGAAGGCGCGGATCGACGTTCTTCCACAGCCCATCGAGCGTACGACCCTCTTCGGCCGTGAGGAAGCGCGGAAACGTCTCGGTCTGAGCGCCGACCAGTTCGTTCTGGTGAACGGCTCGCCGAGGGACGCCAGGGAACCGTACGGCACGATCCTCAACGCCCTGCTGGAGGCACAACCCAGCGGCGCCCTGCTCCTGTACGACGAGGGCTGGGAAGCCTCGCCCTCCGGTTCGGAGGAAGGAGGACGGCGACAGGGACGCCTGAATGTGCCCGGTGAGCTGACCGCCGCCATGGAGGCGGCTGACGCCTACGTCAGCCTGCTCCAGGGCGACGAGGCCAACATGCGCATGATCGAGGCGATGGCGCGTGGCCTGCCCGTGATTGCGCTTCAGACCAAGATCAGGAGCAACGTCGTCCTCCCGTTCAACACGGGATTCACCGTAGGGAGGAGAGGCCTGAGCAACGCCCTCAAGTTCATTTCACAATGCCGTGACCTGCTTCCGGGCATGGGCGTCGCGGCGAAAGAACACGTCGGATGGGACTCGTACTTGGAACGGGTCGACGGCGTGATCCAACGTGTTCGACAGGCCTCATAGCTGACCGCGAGCGTTCCCGAATCCGGGAGCGCTCGCTTCCTTCTGTTTCGTCAGGCGCCGCGCAGCTGCCAGAGCACGCCGGGGATCATCAGGAGCTTGCGGGTGCCGCTGACGCTGGCGCGGCGGGTGAAGTTGTCCCAGCCGTTCTCCTCCAGGGACGTGAGGATGCCCTCGTAGGCGCGCGCGGCGGTCGCGACGGCCACGCGGCCCCGGCCGTGCAGGCGCGGGATGCCCGCGGAGCCCTCGCGGTACCAGTCGCGGGCCTGCGCGCAGAGGTGACGCAGGAGCGCCTCGTACTGCGGGCTGAGGCGGGCGTCCATCACGTCGGCCCGGGTGACGCCGAAGCGGTCCATGACGTCGCGTGGAAGGTAGAGGCGTCCGCGCGCGGCGTCCTCGCCGACGTCGCGGAGGATGTTGGTGAGCTGCATGGCCTGACCGAGCCGCAGGGCGCGCTCCAGGGTGCCCTGGCCGCCGTCGTAGCCGCAGATGGGCGCGATCATGAAGCCCACGACGCCCGCGACGCGGCGGCAGTACAGGTCGAGGTCGCGCGCGTCGCGGTACTCGTGCCCGTCGAGGTCCATGCGCAGGCCGAGCAGCAGCTCGTGGAAGGCGCCCTGCGGGATGGCGTAGCGCTCCACGGCCCAGGCGAGGGCCTCGCTGACGCAGTCGTCGGTGGGGCGGCCCTGGTAGGCGCGCTCCACGCGGTTCCACCACGCGTCCAGGCGGTCGGCGGCACCCTCGGGCGGGCCCTCGTCGACGGCGTCGTCGCCGTCGCGGCAGGCGGCGTACACGGCCCAGACGGCGAGGCGCTGTTCGTGCGGGAAGAAGCGCGAGCCGAGGTAGAAGGTCTTGGAGTGGTGCCGGGTGAGGGCGCGGCAGTGCTCGATCGCCGTGAGGGGCGCGCGGGTTGTGCGTTCTCGTTGCGCGATCAAGGGGCACGCTCCTTGGGGCTCGGGTCGGGGCGCCGGGAGGGCGCGGTCAGGCTGCGTTCTGGACGAAGTGTAGGGGGGTGGGCAGTGTCAGACCTCCTGTTTTCTTACAAAGAGCTGGAGGCACACTTCACCGTACCTGACGGTATGCACGGGCTGACAGCCGTCCAGGACACCTTCGACGTCGTCGGGATCGGGGAAGGTGGTGCCGCCGAGGCGCTCCAGGAGGCCCTGCACCTCGCCGCCCGTGCGGGTGACGTACATCAGCCAGAGCCGCCCGCCGGGCCGCAGGAGCCGCTGGAGTTCGCGCAGGCCGCCGGGCGGGTCGGTGAGCTCGTTGAGGGTGGCGCCGACGGTGACGCCGTCGAGGGCGCCGTCTGGGAGGCCGGTGTCCTGGATGTCGAACGCGGCCCAGTCGATGAGGGGGGAAGGCTCGCGGCGACGGGCCTGCGCGAGCATGGCGGGCGACACGTCGGTGGCGATGACGTGCGCGCCCGCGCGGGCGAGGACGCCCGCGTAGAAGCCGGTGCTGGTGCCCGCGTCGAGCCACGTCTCGCCGGGCGCGGGCCGCGCGAGCCCCAGGAACAGGGCGGCCTCGCGCTCCAGGGTGAGGGGGTGACCGCTGATGAGCCGCAGGGACCGCGCGCGCCACGCGTGGTAGCCGAGGGCGGTGACCGGCCACAGGTTGCTGCGCTGGGCGGGCGTCAAGGTGCGTTTTGGGCTCGCGAAGGGCGATTGGTCCCGTTTCAGTCCTTCTTTAGAGTGACCCCCGGTCCACATGGCAACCATTATGCTGTGACTCAATTGGGCGGTCTGTATGCCGCCAGAGAGGTTTCGCATGCAACCACAAGAACCGAAAAGTATTGGAGGCGCGCTCGTCGACGTGTTCGACGCGGCGCTGTCACTGGTCAAGGCCGAGCTGCGGACCATCTCGCGGCGGGTCGGGGACGTCGTCAAGGCCAAGGGGCTGGGCGTGGTCCTGCTGCTGGCCGCGGCGGCGCCGCTGAGCCTCGCGCTGATCTTCCTGATCCTCGCCGTGTACTTCGGCCTGATCGCGCTGGGCCTCCCGGCCTGGGCGAGCGCGCTGATCATCGCGGTGGTGGCGCTCGTCGTGACGGGCGTCCTCGTGATGATGGGCATCCGTCGTCTGTCCGCCGAGGTGAAGGACGACTCGCGTCCGGCGGACGTGCGGGCCCGCGAGGAGGCCGAGGAGGCGCAGAAGCGTCTGGAGCAGGCCGAGAAGCAGTACGAGAAGGGCGTGAAGCAGGGCGAGAAGAAGGTGGAGAAGGCCGAGCGGGACTACGAGCGCGCGCAGCGCGATCTCGTCCGCGAGGAGCAGCACGCGTCGGGCGGAGCGCCCTACGCCTCCACGGGACCCGCGTCGTACGCGGCCACGGGCGCCCCGTCTCCGTCCTCTTCCGGCGCGCCGTCGCATTCGGGGCACACCCGCCCCGCCGGGACGCCTCCCACCGTGACGACGCCTCCGGTGTCCGCGCGTGAGGAGGAGGGCATTCCCGTCAGCACGAAACCCCAGCTCGATCAGGAGGACCGCAAGTGACCGCTCCCCGTGAACGTGACGCGGCGCGCGAGCAGCTTCGCCGCTCGGTGGACCAGCTCTCGGACCGCGCGAACCTGTACGCGCAGATGCAGAAGGATCCTCTCAAGGTCATCGGCGGCGCGAGCGGCGTGGGGCTGGTGCTGGGCCTCCTGATCGGGACGCGCGTGCGGCGCACCCGCAGGATCTACGTGGACGCGACGTCGCATCCGCGTGACCAGAAGGCCTTCGCGAAGGCGCAGCAGCAGGTCGCGAAGGGCGGTCGGGGCGGCATCGGCGGCGCTCTGGGCGCGGCGATCCTGACCATCGCGATCCGGGTGCTGCAGGAGCGCGTCCTGCGTCCCCAGCTGGAGCGCGTCGCGGATCAGATCAACGAGCGCGCGGCGGACCGTTCGGCGCGTCCGGCGGTGGTGCCCGCGGGGCCCTCGACGGCGGTGGCGCACGATCCGAAGCGTCCCATGTAGGACCCGTCCGGGTGGGCGGCGGGGCGGTGCGTTCGGCACCGCCCCGCCGCCTTTTGATCGGTCGTTCTCACGTGGTAGACTCGGGCGTGAGCAAACGGCAGACCAGGCAACGCGAGGCGATCTTCGAGGTGCTCCGGGACGCGGCGGGTCCGCTGAGCGTCCCGGAGGTGCTGTCGCGCGCGCAGGAGCGCCTGCCGGGCCTGGGCACGGCGACGGTGTACCGTACGCTCAAGCTGCTGCAGGAGGACGGCCGCGTGCGCGCGCTCACCCTGGACGGGGAATCGCGCTTCGAGAGCGCGGGGCGCGGGCATCACCATCACTTCGCCTGCCGGGAGTGCGGCGGCGTCTTCGACCTGGACCTGTGTCCGGTGGCGCTCCCGTCGGGGACGGTCTATCCGGGCGGCTTCGTGGTGGAGGCGCATGAGGTGACGCTGTACGGTCGCTGCCCGGGTTGTGTCGCCAAGGCTTGACCTGAGAGTACGTTCTCAATTAGGGTGGGCGCATGCGTTTCCTCGCCCTCACCGCCCTGCTGCTCGGCGTGGCCCACGCGGCCGCCGCGAGGCCCTCCGTCGTCGTGACCTTCGCGCCGTACGCGTCGGTCGTGCGTGACGTCGCCGCGCCCGACGCCGACGTGATCCAGCTCGTGCCCAGCGGCGCGAACCCGCACGCCTTCGAGCCGAAACCCGGCGACGTGCGCGCGGTCGCGGGCGCGGAACTCGTGGTCCTCGCGGGGCTCGGCGTGGACGCCTGGATGGACCCCCTCGTGAAGTCCAGCGGCACCCGCGCGCGCGTCCTGCGGATCGGGGAGCGCGTGCCGTTCACGCCCATCTCCTCGCACGCGGACGAACGCGGCGTGGAGCACGCGGACGGGCACGCGGACGAGGGCGCCACGGACCCGCACGTCTGGCTCGACGCGAGCATCATGGCGCGCGCCGCGACGCTCCTCGGGGAGGAACTCGCGAAGGCCGATCCCGCCCGGGCCGCGGCGTACC
>NZ_KI912637.1:128988-132532 GCF_000519345.1 Deinococcus pimensis DSM 21231 | reverse complement strand
ATCCCGCCCGGGCCGCGGCGTACCGGACCCGCGCGAAGCAGGAGGCGGCGCGGCTCAGCGCCCTGCACGCCGAGCTCAGGAAGACGCTTGCGCCCGTGCGCGGCACGCCCGTCGTGACCTTCCACGGCGCGTGGGCCTACTGGTCGCGCGCGTACGGCCCGAAGATCGCGGCGGTCGTGGAGCCCTTCCCCGGCAAGGAGCCCAGCGCCCGTTACGTCCGCGAGGTCGTGGACCTGCTGCGCTCGAAGGGCGCGCGGGCGGTGTTCGCGGAGCCGCAACTGCCCGTCGCGCCCGCGCGGGTCATCGCGGAGAGCGCGGGCGTGAAGCTCCTCGTCGTGGCGCCCGAGGGCGACGCGCGGCACAGGGACTACTTCGACATGATGCGCGCCAACGCGCAGGTGTTCCTGAAGGCGCTGGGGCGTCCGTAGGCAGCCGTCAGTGGTCCATGCAGGAAGGGCGCCCAAGCGGGCGCCCTCTGTTCATGGATGGCCGACGGCCGAAACCCGACCGCTCAGTAGAACTTCGCGATGCGGTCGAGATTGTGGCGGTGGTGCTCGAAGCCCTCCTCGGCGCGCTTGCCGACCGGCACGATCGCGGCGATCTCGGCGTGGGCGGGCAGGCCGAGGATCTCGCGAACCTTGGCGGGCTCGAAGCCGAGCATGGGGACGGTGTCGTAGCCGAGGCCGCGCGCGGCGAGCAGCAGGTAGCCGAGGGCGATGTTGGCCTGCGCGTTGGCCCACGCGGCGCGCTCCTGCACGCTCTGGGACTCGAAGCCCTTGGCGAAGTTCGCGGCGCGCTGGTTGATCTGCTCCTCGCCCATGCCGGGGTGGAAGATCTCGCGGACGTTGGCGAGGACGTCCTCCATGTCGCTGTAGAGCACGATCACGGCGGGCGCGTTGGTGACCTGCTGCTGGTTGTAGGAGGCCTCCTGCAGGCGGGCCTGGAGGTCCTTGTTCTGCACGACGGCGAAGCGCCAGGTCTGGACGTTGTTGGCGCTGGGCGCGAGGCTGGTGAGGCGCAGGATCTCGCGCAGGTCGGCCTGGTCCATGGGCTCCTGGACGAAGCGTCGGATGGAACGGCGCGTCTCCATGGCGGTCTTGACGTCGAGGGTGGTGGTGGTTTCGGGGAGCGTCTGGGTCATGGGCATACTCTACCCATAGTGCTTTACAAAGTCAAGTGCTATATCGAGCACATTAATTTCTCAGCCGTAGTAGGTTATACTGTGTTCATGACGACCGAGACACACGGCTCGCTGTGTCCCGTCCATCGGGCCATCGGCATCCTGCAGGAGAAGTGGGTCCTCCACATCATCCGCTCGCTGCTGGCGGCCGACAAGGGATTCAACGAGCTCTCCCGCTCGGTCGGCGGGTGCAACCCCGCGACGCTCGCCCAGCGTCTCGATCACCTCGAACGGCTCGGCCTCATCTCCAAGACCGTCACGTCCGTGATGCCGCCCCGCAGCCACTACGCGCTCACCGCGTCCGGCCGCGAACTCCAGGGCGTCATCGACGAGATCGACCGCTGGGCCCGCGCGAACCTCCCCGCGGAGGACGCCGCCGACCTCACCCACCTCGACCCCGCCCGGGTCTGAGACCGCCACCCCGGGGCCGCGCGGACGCGCGGCCCCGCATCGCGCGCCCTGCAAAGGGCGTCACACTTGCAGGGCCGACATCGTCTATACTCAACACTTGGCCGTAAGGCACGGAGGGCTGTCCCGACCGGGAAGTCCGCCACCCCGTCCCCGCATCGAAGAAGTACAGGCCGTCCGAGCAGTCAGCGACAGGCAGCACGCGCACTCGATCAGCGGACGGGGAGGACAGGCGAACGAAGGCTCTCCCGGAAAGGACCACCATGCAATTCAGCGAACTCATCGCGCCCGCGCTCGCGCAGGCGCTCGCCGCACGCGGCATCACCGAGCCCTCCCCCATCCAGGAGCAGACGCTCCCCCTGACCCTCGAAGGCCGTGACGTCATCGGCCGCGCCCGCACCGGCACCGGCAAGACCCTCGCGTTCTCCCTGCCCGTCGCGACGCGCCTCGAGGCGGACCGCACCTACGGCCGCGCGCCCCGCGCGATCGTCCTCGCGCCTACCCGCGAGCTCGCCAAGCAGGTCGCCGCCGAGTTCGAGCAGAGCGCCTCGCACCTCGCCACGCTCACCGTCTACGGCGGCGCCGCCTACGGCCCGCAGGAGAAGGCGCTGCAGCGCGGCGTCGACGTCGTCGTCGGCACGCCCGGACGCGTCATCGACCACATCGAGCGCCGCAACCTCGACCTGACGCACGTCCAGATCGTCATCCTCGACGAGGCCGACGAGATGCTCAGCGTCGGCTTCGCGGACGCCATCGAGACGATCCTCTCCACCGTCCCCGAGGAGCGCCAGACGATGCTGTTCAGCGCTACCCTCACCGACGGCGTGCAGCGCATCGCCCGCAAGTACCAGCGCGACCCCGAGATCGTCGACCTCGTCGGCGAGGGCCGCGGCGCCTCGCAGGCCGCGCAGACCGTCGAGCACCTCGCGATCAAGGTGGGCCGCGTCCGCACCCGCGTCCTCGCGGACCTGCTCACCGTCTACAACCCCGAGCGCGCCATCGTCTTCACCCGCACCAAGCGTGAGGCCGACGAGCTCGCCATCGAGCTGATCCACCGCGGCATCGAGGCCGAGGCGCTCCACGGCGACCTCGCCCAGAGCCAGCGCGAGCGCGCCCTCGGCGCCTTCCGCGCCGGACGCGTCCGCGTGCTCGTCGCGACCGACGTCGCCGCGCGCGGCCTCGACATCCCCGAGGTGGACCTCGTCGTGCAGTACCACATGCCCAACGACACCGAGGCCTACGTGCACCGCTCCGGCCGCACGGGCCGCGCGGGCCGCACCGGCACCGCCATCGTCCTGTACGGCGAGCGCGAGAACCGCGAGCTGCGCAACCTCGAACGCGAGACCGGCGTGCGCTTCACCCCGCGCGGCGTCCCCACGCCCAAGGAAGTGCGCGAGGCCAGCGCCCTCACCGCCGCGAACAGCGTGCGCAAGGTCGACGCGGAACTCGCCTCGGGCTTCCGCGAGGAAGCCGAACGCCTCTTCGCCGAGCTCGGCGTGGACGCCCTCACCCGCGCCCTCGCCAAGATCGCGGGCGTCACCGAGCCCGTCAAGAGCGCCAGCCTCCTCAGCGGTGAGGAGAACATGACCACCATCGTCCTGCACGCCGAGCGCATGAGCGTCGCGCGGGCCGTGGCGCTCCTCGCGCGCAACCTCGACGTGGACTCCCGCAGCCTCGGCAAGATTCGCCTCTTCGCGGGCGGCGCCGTCGCGGACATTCCCGCCGCGAGCGTGGCGGGCCTGCTCGCCAAGAGCCCCCTCGACGAGGAGGTCCAGGTGACCGTCGCCGACGAGCTCCCCGAGCTCTTCGAGGTCCCCGAGCGTGAAGGTCGCGGACGCGGCTACCAGGGTCAGAGCCGGGGCGGCTACGGCGATCGTGGCGGCCAGGGCCGCGGCGGGTACGGCCAGGGCCAGAGCCGTGGCGGCTACGGCGGTCAGGGCGGCCAGGGCCGCGGCG
>NZ_KI912637.1:125117-128888 GCF_000519345.1 Deinococcus pimensis DSM 21231 | reverse complement strand
CGTGAGGAGGCTGGCGCGCAGCACCACCTCGCGCGCGGGGTCCAGGGACCACACGTCGAGCCGCCCGAGGAGCCCGGTGACGGCCTCCAGGGCGAGCGGATCGCGGTCCACGGGAACGGGCGCGTGCCCGTGACGCTCGCGGTACGCGAGGCGGTCGCCGCGCACGAGGTACTGCACGGTGGAGCGGTACGCCCACTCGCGCGGGCTCGGCACGGTCTCCCCCACCTCCGCGTCCAGCTTCGCGATGCGCGCGAGGGCCTCCACGACGAAGCCCCGCTTGTAGGTGAGCTGCGCCGGGTACGCGGCGTGCGCGAGGTCCGTGGTGGGCAGGCCCGGCGCGTCCACCCGGTCGGGACTGCGCGTCAGGACGTCCCGAAGGACGCCGCGCCGCACGCCGCGCGCCTCCCTGACGTCCGCCGTGACGACCTCGCCCGGCAGGGCGCCCTCCACGAGCACGACGCCGCCCTCGCCGCGCGCGAGGCCCAGACCGCCTGCCACGACCTTCTCGATCGTGAAGGTGGGCGCGGCGGGCGCGGGCACGAAGCGGGCGGGCTCGCCGCCCGCCCGCGTCCGCTTCAGGCGGATTCTCGTCACTCCTCGTACTCCAGGTACGTGTAGCCGAGAAGTTCCTCGCCGTAGTCCTCTTCGAGCTCGACGGTCTGCGTGTCGTCGAGGCGTCCGGCGGCGCGGGCGCGGTCCACCTGCGCGCGGATGCTGCCGCGCAGCATGTCCTCCTCGTAACCCATCGACTCGATCAGACGGCGCGCCTTCTGGCCGCGCACGAAGAGCTCCACGAGGTGCTTGCCGCCCGGGCGGGCCGTGACGTGCGCCTCGTTGACCTTGCCGAAGAGGTTGTGCGCGCTGCCCAGCACGTCCTGGTAGGCGCCCATTAGGAAGATCCCGAGGTAGTAGGGGCGCGTGCCGGGGTCGTGCAGGGGCAGCGTGGCCTTCACGTCGCGCAGGTCGATGAACTTCTCGATCTTTCCGTCCGAGTCGCAGGTGATGTCCACGAGCGTCCCCTGCCGCGTGGGCCGCTCGTCGAGGCGGTCGAGCGGAGTGACCGGGAAGAGCGCCTGGATGGCCCAGTTGTCCGGCAGGCTCTGGAACAGGCTGAAGTTGCAGATGTACTTGTCGGCCAGCACCTTCGGCAGGTCCTCGAGTTCGTCCGGGACGTACGCGAGACCCGCGACGAGCTTCGCGAGCTTCTGCAGGATCGCGTTGAACAGCGCCTCGCCGCGCGCACGGTCGCGCAGGGTGAGGTAGCCGAGGTTGAAGAGGTTGTGGAGCGTCTCCTTGTCGCCGACCGCGTCGTTGTACATCTCGCGGTAGTTGCGGGTGTTGATGTTCGCGAGGATCTCCTCGAGGTCCTTGACGATCTGGTGCTGGTCCTCGGCGGCCTCGGGGATGCTCTGCAGGCCGCGCGTGGGACCCGTCACGTCGATGACGGGCACGACGAGCACCGCGTGGTGCGCGGTCAGGGCGCGGCCGGACTCGCTGACGATGGTGGGCTGACGCACCTCGTTGGACTTGCAGACCTCCTGCACGGTGTACACCACGTCGGCGGCGTACTCCGCGAGGGTGTAGTTCGCGCTGGCGTAGAAGGTGGTCTTCGAGCCGTCGTAGTCCACGCCGAGACCGCCGCCGACGTTGAGGTACTTCACCTGCGCGCCCTCGTCGACGAGGTCGGAGTACACCTGCGTCGCCTCGCGCACCGCGACCTTGATGCGGCGGATGTCGGTGATCTGGCTGCCGATGTGGGTGTGCAGCATCACGAGGGCGTCGAGCATGTCCTCCTGCCGGAGGCGCTCCACGACCTGCAGCAGTTCGCCCGCGTTGAGGCCGAACTTCGCCTGGTCGCCGCCGGACTCCTCCCACTGGCCGCTGCCGCGCGCGTTGAGCTTGAAGCGCACGCCGATGGCGGGGCGGATGCCGAGCTGACGCGCCACCTTGAGGACGCGTTCGAGCTCGCTGAACTTCTCCAGCGTGATGACGACGTTCTTGCCGAGGCTGCGGCCCCACAGGGCCAGCTTGATGAAGCCGTCGTCCTTGAAGCCGTTGCAGCACAGCAGCGCGTCCGGGTGGAGGTTCTGCGCGAGGCACAGGGCCAGCTCGGCCTTGCTGCCCGCCTCCAGGCCGTGCGCGTATTCGTAGCCGGCGCTCGCGATGGTCTCGACGACCATGCGGCGCTGGTTGACCTTGATCGGGAAGACGCCCTGGTAGCGGCCCTGGTAGTCGTACTCGCGCATGGCGGTGCGGAAGGCCTCGTTGAGCTGACGGACGCGGCCCGCGAGCACCTGCGGGAAGCGCAGGATGACGGGCAGGGACTCGCCGCGCGCGACGATCTCGTCGACGATGTCGGGCAGGACGGCGTTCAGGCCGGGGCCGGGCGTGACCTCCACCTCACCCTTGTCGGAGACACGAAAATAGCCGCTGCTCCAGTTGTGGATTCCGTAGAGTTCGGCGGCGTCGGCGGGGGTGAATCGGGTGCTGTTCAACTGAGGGGGCCCTCCAATGGTCGGGATGCGTGTGGAACGCTCGGAAAGCGGGTGCTGCGTCTCCCGACTCGGGGCCTCGTCACCCAGCGCGCACTGTAGCGCACGAAGAAAAAGCGTAGTGCATGTGGACGTGAAAGAAAAGGAAGCAAGGCACAAGCCTTGCTTCCTTTTCCTCGTGGCGGTCCGGACGGGATTTGAACCCGCGACCTTCTGCGTGACAGGCAGATATGCTAACCGCTACACTACCGGACCACTTGGCGCTTCGCAGCGGAGACCATAGTAGCGGCGGTCACGGCGCCTGTCAACTGCGGTGCGGCCGGGGGCCCCTGTCCCTCGACACGCGCGGGCGTGCGCGCCTAGGCTGGGTGGATGTCCGCGCGCCGCACGACCCCCGCCGTTCTCGTCGTCCTCGCCCTCACGCTCCTGATGGGCGGCTGCGCCTCCTCGCGCCCGTCCGATGCGGCGCGCGCCCTGCAGGAGGCCGTGGCGGGCACGCTCGACCGGCAGGCCGACACGCGCGAGCGTCTGCCCGAACGGCTGCGCCGCGCGACGACGTGGCGGACGAAGGTGCCCGTGGAGGCGCGCGAGCTCAGGGTCACGTACGACACGGACCTGCGGGCGGTGTCGTGGCGCGCGGACGTCACCGCGAGCGAGGAGGCGCCGCAACGGCTGCTGGACGCGGAAGGCCTGCGCCGCCTCGGGACGGTCGGCGCGCGCGAGGTGGACGCCGTGGAGGGCGGGCCCTTCGACGGGGCCTTCCTCGTCCGCGAGGGGGAGTCCTTCGCGGTGATGACGCGCGCGTACGTGCTGCGCTACGAGCCGGACCTGCTGAAGTTCGCGCGCTGAGACGAAGGAGGCCGCCCGGCCATCGGGCGGCCTCCCTCCCTGAGGGTCACTCCTGCGCTTCGGTGTCCGGCGTGGCGGCCCGGCGGGGCACTTCGGGGTTCTGGATGAACTCGGTCGGGTCGAGGTCCGCGAAGCCCACCTCCCGCTCGTACTTCTCGATCTTCACGTGCAGCCGCTTCACGTCCCCCTCCACCAGCCCGTAGTCGAAGGTCTCCCAGATCGCCGTCTGCACCCGACCCTCGTTCTCGAAGTCCGGCACCTCCCGCGTCGCCTTGATCCCCGCCTCCAGCTGCTTGCGCCCCTCGATCCCCAGGTTCCGGAACACCACCTGCACCACGTCCCGCGTGAAGTCACGCGGCCCGTAGATCCCCGCCCGGTACACCGTCTCGAAGAACTCCTCCCAGTCCGGCACCAGCTGACTCGCCGGCAT
>NZ_KI912637.1:118120-125017 GCF_000519345.1 Deinococcus pimensis DSM 21231 | reverse complement strand
CGGAGCTGGAAGTGGCTGCGTCCGTGGCTGCGGCGCACCAGGTTGACCAGTTCGCTGGTGTAGTCGGGCGCGTACTGCTCGACGGCGAAGAAGCCCTGCACGACCGTGACGACCTCTTTGGGCATGTCGGGGCGCAGGGCGCGCCAGTCGAAGCTCTTGTCGGCGTTCCAGTTGCGCGTCTCCTGGCTGCGGGCGGTGTACCAGCGGTACAGCCCGAGGAAGGCGCGTTCGATGAGGCGGTCCTTCTCGGCGTTCGAGAGCAGTCCGGGCGGAGTCCGCGGCACGTTGGCCAGGATGGAAGGGGGAACGATGGCACTCATAGACCAATGGATCGTACAACGGAAGCGCGTGACGAGGTTGAGCGCACGCACAACTCGCGCGGCGCGTGGTGGCCCCGAGGGAGGGGCACGGTCGCGCCGCGAGGGTGGGAAAGCTCAAGGAATCTCAGTTGAGGTTCAGCACCTCCGCGAGGGGCGCGGGGCAGTCGCCGCCCGTCGTGAGGGCGCACAGGTGAGCCGGGAGCGTCGCCGCGCCCTGCGGACGGCGGCAGATCTGCTCGCCGCACTTGATGCGCTCCGCGAGGCCCACCGTCTCGGGCATGGGCGTGTCGGAGAGGTCCTCGCGCAGGAAGCGGATGAAGCGGCGGTAGTGCTCGATGGCGGCGTACCGGCCCTCCACGACGGAGAGGCAGGTCATGAGCTTCTGGTGGTAGTTCTCGCCGATGAAGGGATCGGCCCGCAGGGCGCGAACGAGCGCGCCCACGGCGCCCTCGCAGTCGCTGCGTTCGCAGTGGACGAGCGAGACCTCCACGCAGGCGCGCACGTACGCGGCGCGGTGCTCCTCGCGGGCGCGCTCGGCCCAGTCCTCGCGGACGTGAGGGAGGTACTCGCCCGCGTAGACGGCGAGCACCCGGCGGTAGGCGCGGAGGCGCCCGGCGGCGTCCTCGGTGGTCTGCGCCTCGTGCAGGGCCGCGTGGACCTGCTGCACGTCGGACGCGCGGAACACCTCGGGCGCGAGGTGGTAGCGGCCGTACGCCTCCGTCATGGCGCCCGACCAGCCGAGCGTGGCGCGCAGGCGGTGAGCGGTGACGCGGAAGCGGTTGGCGCTCGCGGCGTCGTCCTCCAGACCCCACAGCTCCTCCAGGATCTCGGCCTTCGTGGCGCCCTCGGGACGCGACAGGAGGTAGAAGAGGAGCTCGCGGGCGGAGGCGGACGGCCACGCGGCCTCCGCGCCCCCGACGAGCACCTCGGCGCGGCCGAAGGTGCGGATGACCAGCGCCTCGCTCGTGGGAACGGGGCCGGGCGTGGCGGGGGCGGTGCGGGCGCGCGGGGTGCTCATGCCCCCAGGGTCGCGGGGGGCCGTTACGAGGGCGTTACGGCGCGTCCCGGGTCAGGTGGCGGCGGCTTCGGCCCCGGCGGGCGCGGGCGTCACGAGCGCTTTCAGGACGTCGGAGACGGTGTCGACGTGCATGTTCATGAGGTCGGAGGGCTGCATGGTGTCCCTCCTGACCGCAGCGTGCGCCGGGCGGATGTCCGCGCCGTCACGTCCTCCCCGATGAAGGCGGACCTCGCGCCTTCTCATGAGAGGTCCGGGTACAATGAGGGTGAATGAGAGCCGGGGGGTGCTCCCGGATGAGGTGACCTATGCTCGACGACATCGCGGAACTCAACCAGTCGTGGCGCTCCTCCTTCGTGGGCAGCGCGTACCGTGCGCGGGTCGACGCGCTGGAGGCGGCGGGACTGCACTTCCGCTGGGAGGTGCCGCCTCACGGCAGCCTGCGCTTCAGCGCCCTCGACGCGGAGGGCGAGGTCGTCGCGAGTCAGGACGCCTGGGTCGGCGCGACGAAGGAGATGCTGGTGTCTCTCGTGCTTGAACGCGCCGAGGCGCGCTTCGGCACCGTCAGCGCGCCCATCCTGTGACGCCGCGCGTGCGCTAGGCTCTGGGGCATGGTTCCCAGCGTCGGCGACCTCGCCCCCACCTTCGATGCCGCCCGCGACGACGGCGCGCCCTTCGCGCTGTCCGACTGGCACGGCTCCTGGGTCGTGCTGTTCTTCTTTCCGCGCTCCGCGACCACGCACTGCCAGATGCAGGCGCGGCGCTTCCAGGCGCTCCTGCCGGAGTTCGAGAAGCTCGGCGCGCTCGTCGTGGGCGTCAGCAGCGACACCGCCGAGCGGCAGGGCACGTTCCGCTCGGTCTGCCGCCTCGACTTCCCGCTCGTGCCCGACTCGGAGCTCGCGGTGTGCCGCGTCTACGGCGTGCTGGAGGACGCGCCCGTCGAGGAGGAGCCCACGCCGCGCGCGCGGCGCGAGACCTTCCTGATCGCCCCGGACGGGCGCGTCGCGCGTCGCTGGGCCCCCGCCGACCCCAACTCGAACGCCGCCGACGTGCTCGCCGAGCTTCGCGCCATGACCGCCTGAAGAGCGAGATAGTGTCCACCTTACGTTTATCGGGCCCGGTGGAATGGTTCGATGCGACATGCACGAGACGCAAGGGACGGGCGCGGCGGCCACGGACATCAGCACGCAGGACATGATCGGCGTCGCCGACATCGGCGTCGTCGGGCTCGCCGTGATGGGCGAGAACCTCGTCCTCAACATGGAGGGGCGCGGCTTCACCGTCGCGGTCTTCAACCGCACCGTCGCCCGCGTCGACGACTTCGTCGACGGGCGCGCGGCGGGCCTGCGCATCGTCGGCGCCCGCTCTCCCGAGGCGTTCGTGCGGGCCCTCAAGCCGCCCCGCCGCGTCCTGATGATGGTGCGCGCGGGCGACCCGGTCGACCAGACCATCGAGCACCTCCTGCCCTACCTGGAGCCCGGCGACATCCTGATGGACGGCGGCAACAGCCACTTCGCGGACACCGAGCGCCGCGCCGCCCTGCTGCGCGAGCGGGGCCTGCTGTACGTCGGCACGGGCGTCTCCGGCGGCGAGGAGGGCGCCCTGCACGGCCCGAGCATCATGCCCGGCGGTCACGCGGAAGCCTGGCCGCACGTGGGCCCCATCTTCCAGGCGATCGCGGCGCGCGTCGCGGACGGCACGCCCTGCTGCGACTGGGTCGGCGCGGGCGGCTCGGGGCACTTCGTGAAGATGGTCCACAACGGCATCGAGTACGGCGACATGCAGATGATCGGCGAGGCGTACGCCCTCATGCGCGGCGCGCTCGGCTTCACGCCCGAGCGCATGTCGGAGGTCTTCGCGCGCTGGAACGAGGGCAGGCTCGACAGCTACCTCGTCGAGATCACCGCGCGCATCCTCGCCACAAAGGACGACGCCACCGGGGTCCCCATGGTGGACGTCATCCTCGACACCGCCGGGCAGAAGGGCACCGGCAAGTGGACCAGCACCACCGCCCTCGACCTCGGCGTGCCCGCCGCGACCATCGCGGAGGCCGTGTTCGCGCGCTGCATGAGCGCCCTCAAGGACGAACGCGTCACGGCGTCGGGCGTGCTCGCCGGACCCGACGCGGCCTGGCAGGGCGACGCGGACGCCTTCGTCGCGGACCTCGAACTGGCGCTGTACGCCAGCAAGATCTGCTCGTACGCGCAGGGCTTCTCCCTGATGCGGCTCGCCGCCGTGGAGTACGGCTGGCAGCTCGACTACGGCCGCGTCGCGCAGATGTGGCGCGGCGGCTGCATCATCCGCGCCGCGTTCCTCGACGACATCAAGGCCGCGTACGACGCGTCTCCCCTGCTGCCGAACCTGCTGCTCGCGCCCTTCTTCCGCGACGCGCTCGCGGGGGCGCAGGGCGCCTGGCGGCGCGTGGTGGGCGCCGCCGTGACGCTCGGCATTCCCGTGCCCGCCTTCTCCAGCGCCCTCGCGTACTACGACGGCTACCGCTCCGAGCGCCTCCCCGCGAACCTGCTGCAGGCTCAGCGCGACTACTTCGGCGCGCACACCTACGAGCGGGTGGACCAGCCGCGCGGGAAGTTCTTCCACACCGACTGGACCGGCGAGGGCGGCGACACGGCCAGCACGCCCTACACCGTCTGAACTAGAAGAGGCTGCCCTGCGGCGCGGGCCGATCCGGCGCGGCGTCCTCCGGACGGGGACCGCTCACGGTCAGCCCGCGCGTCTCCAGGGCCTCGCGCAGCATCGGGATGTTCTTCAGGGCGTGACCCTTGGTGGTGTTCTGGAAGAAGACGTAGAGTTCCTCCAGGTCCCCCTCGACGTCGGCGATCTTGGTGGCCCACTCGTCCATCTCGGCGCGGGAGTACAGGTAGTCGTGGCGTTCGGCGGCGCTCTTGCCCTCCCACCAGGTGCCGCTGTTGCGGCCGTGCAGGCGCAGGTAGCCCACCTCGCCCGTGACGAACACGCGCGGTTCGGGCATGCCGCCCACGGGCGGGTAGTCCGGGCTGACCCAGATGAGGCCGAACTCGCTCATGCCCTCGCGGACCTCGGGTTTGTCCCAGCTGCCGTGCCGCATCTCCACGGCGAGTTCGTGCCCGGCGAAGCGCTCCGCGAGCTCCAGGAGGTACTTGCGGTTCTCGGTGGTGCGGTGGAAGGAGTAGGGGAACTGCGCGAGGTACGGCCCCATCACGCCCGCCTCGCGCAGGGGCTGGGGGCTCTGGAGCATCCGGTCGAAGTCGCTGTCCTGAGGTTTGCGTTCGTGCGTGAAGACGGAGTGGAGCTTCACCGCGAAGCGCGTGCGCCCCCCGGACTTGCGGACCATGCCCTCGAAGGCCTTGAGGCCGGGGATGCCGTAGAAACTGCTGTTGAGCTCCACCGCGCCGAAGTGCCGCGCGTACACCTCCAGGAAGTCCTGCTTCTTCGTGCCCTCGGGGTAGAGCAGACCGATCCAGTCCTCGTTCGTGTAGCCGCCCGTGCCCAGGTAGATGCGCATGCTCCATTTTCGCCCTGTTGGAGCGCGCGTGGAGTTTCGAGTGGGTTCATGGCGCAGCTCCACGTGCGCGAGCTCCGACTGGTGAATGAAGGTCGATTGCCGCTGTCGGGGTGTTCGTGAACGCTGGCCAAGGGGGCCTTCACGGATCAAGAGGACATGAAGGTGTGAAGTTTCATACGCTGCGTTCGAGGGACGGTCGAAGCCACGAAGACACCCGCCTCAAGGAGCACCTCCCCAAGGAGCACCTTATGCGCCGTCTGACGATCTCCACGCTCGCCATCGCACTCGCAGCTTCCGTGTCCGCAAGCGCCCAGACGCTCAACTCCACCAATTCAGCCCACGTGTGGCTGCAGACCAAGTCGGGTCCCGCCGGGCTGGTGGACTTCTACGTGAACGGCCAGCTGGTCGCCCGCAACATGTTCCCCTACGGCATCACCTTCGAGCCGATGACGATGCCGCTCGGGAACGCCGTCTTCCTCGTCGTGCCCGCCGGGATGGCGCCCGGAACGGCCGACCTGATGTCCAAGTCGCTCAACGTCGCCACCGCGGGCCGCAACTACGTGATGGTCTTCAGTGACGGCAAGTTCGACGAGGACCGCTACAAGATGGACCTGAACGGGTACCGGATCCCCCGGTAGGTGCGACCATTCACCCACCACATGCCGTCCCTCAACGGCAGGGAGGCGCGAGCTCACGGGCTCGCGCCTCTCCATGTCCGCACGCTCAGGTCCAGCAGGAATCGGGCTGCCCTTCCGGGCCGATCACGGGGAGGCCGACGCAGGGCGGCGTGGGCGGCTGGGCGGTCCGCCCGCAGGCGCCCAGCAGCAGGGCGAGCAGGCACAGCCACGCGGGAAGGGAGCGCCCCACGGAGCGCGCGGACGACGTGGGCGAGGGCTTCACGTCTTTAATGTACTCCTCACGGGTCCCGCATCGTGTTCACACGTGGGCCTCTACGGGCGCGCCCGCCTCAGTCCTCCAGTTCCGGCAGGGACGAGACGCTCAGCGCCCGCTCTCCCCTTCCCTTGGGACTCTGCCCGATCACCGTGAAGTACGCGTGCCGCCCGCTGGTGTCCTTCAGGACGGCGGGCGTGGTGCCGTCGAACTCCGCGAGGTGCACGTGCGCCTCCGTCATCCAGCCGTCCGCGTTCCACGCGCGCAGCGCGAAGGTCTGACCGGGCACGCTGACGAGGTCGAGGACCTCCAGCGTCTCGCGGAAGGTGAGCTGGACGAGCCGCGTGTGCTCTCCGAGGTCGTAGAGCCGGGCCCGGCGCAGTTGCGGCCCCTCGGGCCGTTCGCGCAGGCGCAGGGTGGCGCGGGCGTCCACCTCCACGTCGTCCGGGTCGCGACCGCGCAGGACGGGCGTGGTCAGGACGCGCTTCACGTCCTCGGCGGTGATGGGGCTGGTCAGCACTTCGAGCACACTGCGCTTCATCACCCACAGTAGGCCGCGTCCACGCGCCGCCCGCCGTGAGATTTCCGTGGTCAGCCGCGTTCCGTGAGAGCGTACACGACGAGGTGGTGACCGTCCGGGTCGAGCAGGTCGAAGGTGCGGCCGAAGCCGAGCTCGCGCACCTCGCCCACCGTGACGCCGAACGCGCTCGCGGCGGCGTGGCAGCCGTCCACGTCGTTCGTCTCGAAGCCGAGCTCCACGTCGCCGGACCCGGCGAGTTTGTGCGGCTCCTCCGTGGCGCGGTCCTTGAGGCTGAGGGTGCACGCGCCGGGCGCGCTCAGGATCAGCATGGCGGGCGGCGCGGACCTGCGGGTGTCCACGGCGAGGCCGAACACCTCGGCGTAGAAACGGCGCGAGCGGTCCACGTCGCTCACGAGGAGGTTCACGTTCCGCAGCGCGGCCGGACCGGTGAGGTTCGTCATGCCTCCAGGGTGAGCCGCCGTGGGCCGCCCGTCTTGAACATTTCCGACAGGGCGCGCGGCGTGCGGCCGCTGAAGCGCCGCACCTCGCGGGTGAGGTGCGCCTGGTCCGCGTAGGCGAGGTCCACCGCGAGATCCGCGAGCGCCGGTGGGGTGTCCGAGGCGAGCGCGAGGAGCGCCGCCTCGAACCG
>NZ_KI912637.1:117892-118020 GCF_000519345.1 Deinococcus pimensis DSM 21231 | reverse complement strand
GGCCAGAGGTCGCGCGCGTGCGGCGCGGCCGCCTCGGTGAGGGCGAGCTCCGCGACGACGTGGCGCAGGTCCGTCGGTGGGGGCAGCGTGAGTCTCGTGCGTTCACCTCCTCGCGTCCGTATTGTCCC
>NZ_KI912637.1:117640-117792 GCF_000519345.1 Deinococcus pimensis DSM 21231 | reverse complement strand
CTCACGCAGGACGTGGAGGTGGTCGAGGGCCTGCTGTTCGTGCCAGTGCGGAAGCATGGGTTCTCCCCCCCGGGCGCGTCAGCGCCCCTGTTCCTCGATGAGGCGCATGGCGGTCTGGAAGTCGAGGTCACCGTCGCGCAGGCGCTGCAGGA
>NZ_KI912637.1:108958-117540 GCF_000519345.1 Deinococcus pimensis DSM 21231 | reverse complement strand
GGGCCGCGCGGCGGTGGGGGCGGCGCGGCCTCCGACTCCGGCCCGCCGAGCACCGCGACGATGTCGTCGAGGCGCGCGCGGGCGGTGTTGTAGGCCATGCCGAGCTCCACGGCGAGCTTCTGGACGTTGCCCCGGTTGCGGACGAGCGCGAACACGAACTCCAACTGTTCGGGCGTGAGCCGCGCGATCCACCCCAGGGTGAACTCGCCCTCGATGACGACGCCCGTGTCGACGCCCTCCAGGCGGGTGACGATCAGCTCTCCCCCGGTGATGGGGTCGCGGGTGAGGACGGGGTAGCGGCGGCCCCTCACGCGCGGTCCTCCTCTTCGTCGGCGTCCTCGGGGTCCTCGTAGGGTTCGATGGCGAGGACTTCGAGCGGTTCTTCGGGCTCCACGGCCTCCTCGTCCTCGATCTCCCCGGCGAGGGCGGCGTGGGCACGTTCCTTGGCGAGGTCGCGGGCGAGCTCGCGGACGTCCCGCGTGGTGGACCCGCCGCCGAAGTCGAAGCCGGCCTCGCGGGCCTCGCGGACGAACTGCGGGCTGATGCCGTACTTCGCGAGCTGGATGATCTGGTCGGCGCTGAGGCCCTGCATGCCGATCTCGCCGAGCTCACGGACGAACTGGGGGCTCACGCCGTACTTGCCGATGCGGACGATCTGCTCGACCGTGAGGTCACCGAGGCCCGCGTCGCGAAGTTCGCGCAGGAGGCTGGGGCGGATGGCGTACTTGGCGAACTGCACGAGCTGTTCGAAGCTGAGCTCGCGGCCGAGCGCGTCGAGGAGCTGCTTGCCGTAGGCGGGCGTGACGCCGTACTTCGCGAGCTGCACGACCTGCTCGAAGCTGAGGGTACCGAGGCCCGCGTCGCGCGCCTCACGCAGGAAGGCGGGGCTGATGCCGTGCTTGCCGAGAACGACGAGCTGCTCGAAGGAGGGGGTGCTCCAGTCCCCCCGGGCGGAGCGTCCGCGCCCGGCGGGCGGCTCCGGGAGCCGCGGCGGGACGGGCGGCAGGGGCGTGAGGGGGGTTCTGGGCAGGGCGGGCGCGGGCGGTCCGGGCGCGGAGTCGGCACGGTCGAGGGCGGCGAGGAGCTCGTCGGCCTGCTCCACGGTGATGTTGCCGCTGGCGACGAGTTCGAGGATCTGCTGGCGTTCCTGGGACATGGGGCCTCCGGGTGACTTGCGATTTCTTGTAGCTCGACTGTAGATCTTTGCTAGAGGAAAGTCAATCCTTGATGGCAAAGATTTGCATTCCGATGGCTCATCCTGCCAACTGAGTTGGGGACGCGCCCCCGCGCCCGGCATCGCCACCCCCGCTCCACAGGCGAAGGAGCCGCTCGTGGAGCGGCTCCTTCGCCTGCGAGACCGGTCCTCACCCCAGGTCGTCGAAGTCGTCCTCCCAGTACTCGTGCTCGCCCCGCTCCAGCCTCGCCGCGTGCGCCCGCAGTTCCACCCTGCGGATCTTGCCGCTGATCGTCTTCGGCAGGTCCAGGAACTCCAGCCGCCGCACGCGCTTGTACGCCGCGAGCCGCGCGCGGGCGAAGCGCAGGATGTCCGCCGCCGTCTCCCGCGACGGGCCGTGCCCCTCCACCAGCACGAGGTACGCCTTCGGCACGCTGAGGCGCTCCGGGTGCGGGGACGGCACCACCGCCGCCTCCGCCACGAGCGGGTGCTCGATGAGGAGGCTTTCGAGCTCGAAGGGACTGATGCGGTAGTCGCTGCTCTTGAACACGTCGTCCGCGCGGCCCACGTACCACAGGTCCCCGTCCGCGTCGCGTCGCACCACGTCGCCCGTGGGGTAGTAGCGTCCGCCCAGCACGGCGCGGGTGCGCTCCTCGTCGCCCTCGTAGCCCGCCATGAGGCCCAGCGGGCGCCGCGTCAGGTCGAGGCTCAGCTCGCCCTCGTCGGCCTCCTCCCCGCCCGGCCCGATGAGCGCGACAACGTACCCGGGCAGCGGGCGACCCATGGAGCCCGGCTTCACGTCCCGGCCCGGGAGGTTGCCGACCTGCGCGGTCGTCTCGGTCTGCCCGTACCCGTCGCGGATGGTGAGGCCCCACGCGCGGCGCACCTGCTCGATGACCTCCGGGTTGAGCGGCTCGCCCGCCCCGACGATCTCGCGCAGAACCACCGGCCAGCGCGGCAGGTCCTGCTGGATCAGCATGCGCCACACCGTGGGCGGGGCGCACAGGGTGGTGACGCGCAGCTTCACGAGCAGGTCGAGGACGCGCGCCGCGTCGAAGCGCTCATTGAACAGCACCACCGCCGCCCCCACCGTGAGCGGCGCGAAGAAGCTGCTCCACGCGTGCTTCGCCCAGCCGGGCGAGCTGACGTTCCAGTGCACGTCGCCGCGCTCCATCCCGATCCAGAAGAGGGTGCTGAGGTGCCCCGCCGGGTAGCTCGCGTGCGTGTGCGTCACGAGCTTGGGGCGGCTGGTGGTGCCGCTCGTGAAGTACAGCAGCAGCGGATCGGTCGCGAGGGTTTCCCCGTCGGGCTCGAAGGCGTCGGGGAGGTCGCGCGCGCCCGCGAGGTCCGTCCAGCCCGGGGCCTCGCCGCCCACGCTGACGCCCGTGAAGCCGTGGATGCCCGCGAAGCGCGGCGCCGCCTGCGCCTCCGCGACGGCGAAGGTGGCGCGGCCGCGCTCGAAGCGATCGCGCAGATCGTCCTCGGCGAGCAGGGTCGTGGCGGGAATGACGACCGCGCCGAGCTTCATGCAGGCCAGGAACGTCACCCACAGCTCGGGGACGTTCGGGAGCATCAGGAGGACGCGGTCGCCGCGCGCCACGCCGAGACGGCGCAGCAGGTTCGCGGCCCGGTTCGCGTCCGCGTCGAGGTCCGCGTAGCTCAGCTCGCCGCCGTCCCAGACGAGGGCGGGCGCGGCTCCGAGCTCTCGCGCGAGGGGCGCGAAGTGGTCGAGCGCCCAGTTGAAGCGATCGAGCCGGGGCCAGCGGAAGTCCGCGTGGGCGTCCGGGTCGCCGCGCCGGGTGAGGACGAAGTCGAGGGCGGCCCGGTAGGCCGCCCGGGAGGTGGAGGTCTGCGTCATGAGGGTCCTCGCTTTCGGCGTGGGCGGATGGTTCGGTTTCCCGGATCATACGCCCGCGCCGACGCGGCGAAGAAGGCTCAGTCCTTGCGGTGCTCGTTGAGCAGTGCCCAGAACACGCCGATGGTCTTGACCGCCTCGATGAACTGCCCGAAGTCCACGGGCTTGACGACGTAGGCGCTCGCGCCGCGTCGGTAGCAGACCTCGATGTCGGTGTCCTCGCGGGAGGTGGAGAGCATGACGATGGGGATGGCGGCGAGCTCCGGGTCGGCCTTGATGGCCTGGAGCACGGCGACGCCGTCCATGTGGGGCATCTTGAGGTCGAGGAGGACGACGGTGGGGTGGCCGCTGGGGCGGCCCGCGTGGATGCCGCGTCCCCTGAGGTAGTCGAGGGCCTCCTCGCCGCTGTGGGCCACGGCGACGGCGTCGCGCAGGTCGCCCTCTTCGAAGGCGGCGAGGGCGAGTTCCACGTCGTGGGGGTTGTCGTCGACCAGGAGGATTCGCTTGGCGTGCAAGGGGGCTCGCTTTCTGACGGCGCGCGCGCGCGTGACAAGGGGGAGTTCGGTCCTGCCCGGCAAGCTTATCTTACAGAAAGATGAGATGTCGTCACAAATTACGTTAAGGCGTGAGCGCCAGGGATGAGTTCCGTGAGCACGAGATTGAACCGCGTCTATTTTTCCGTCCGGCCTCAGCCGGGCGGGCCGTGCGCCGGAGAGCGCTAGACTGACCGGATGTTGACGAAGCGCATCATCCCCTGCCTCGACGTCCAGAACGGACGGGTGGTGAAGAACGTCCGGTTCTTCGAGGACCACCGCGACGCGGGCGACCCCCTCACGCTCGCGCAGGCCTACGAGGGCCAGCGCGCCGACGAACTCGTCTTCTACGACATCACCGCCACGCACGAGGGCCGCCGCCTCATGCTCGACGTCGCCGCCCGCGTCGCCGAGGAGGTCATGATGCCGCTCACCGTCGGCGGGGGCGTCACCACCGTCGCGGAGTTCCGCGCGCTGCTGCTCGCGGGCGCCGACAAGATCAGCGTGAACTCCAGCGCCGTCCGCGACCCGGACCTCGTGCGCGCCGCCTCCGACCACTTCGGCGCGCAGTGCGTCGTGCTGAGCGTGGACGCCAAGCGCCGCGCGGACGGCTCGGGCTGGAACGTCTTCGTGGGCGGCGGACGCGTCGACACCGGCCTCGACCTCATCGAGTGGGTGACGCGCGGTCAGGCGCTCGGCGCGGGCGAGATCGTCCTGAACGTCATGGACGCCGACGGAACCCGCGCGGGCTTCGACATCGCCGCCACGCGCGCCGTCGTGGACGCCGTGGACGTGCCCGTCGTCGCCTCGGGCGGCGCGGGCCGCCTGGAGGACTTTCGCGAGGTGCTCACGAAGGGCGGCGCGGACGCCGCGCTCGCCGCGAGCGTCTTCCACTTCGGGGAGCTCACGGTGCCGCAGGTCAAGACCTTCCTGCGCGAACACGGCGTGGTGGTGCGCCCGTGAGCGCGCCCTCCCTCGACCTGTCGGGCGTGCGCTTCGACGAGCGGGGCCTCGTGCCCGTCGTCACGCAGGACGCCCGCGACGGCGCCGTCCTGATGCTCGCCTGGGCGGACCGCGCGGCGCTGGAGCGCACGCTGACCACCCGCGAGGGCACCTACTTCTCGCGCTCGCGCGGGGAGCAGTGGATCAAGGGCCTCACGAGCGGTCACACGCAGAAGGTGCTCGACGTGCGGCTCGACTGCGACGGGGACGCGGTGCTCTACGTCGTGGAGCAGACCGGGCCCGCCTGCCACACGGGCGAGCGCTCGTGCTTCCACAACCCCCTGCTCGCGGAGCCCGGCGAGGCCGCGCCCCCCTCGCTCGACGGCGTGCTGGAACGCGTGTACGCCACTATCCGCGAACGCCTGGAGACCCTGCCGGAGAACAGCTACGTGGCGCGCCTGCACGCGGGGGGCCTCGACCGGGTGCTCAAGAAGGTCGCGGAGGAGGCGGGCGAGGTGCTGCTGGAGGCGAAGAACGCCAACCGCGAGGGCCTCGCGCAGGAGACGGCGGACCTGCTGTTCCACACGCTCTTCGCGCTCGCGGAGGTCGGCGTGACGACCGCCGACGTGGCATTGGTGCTCGAAGCCCGCGAGGGCCGCACGGGACTCAGGGGGCCGAAGGACGTCGGCTAGATCGGTCGCGCGAAGGGCATTTCTCCCCCTCCCCGTCTGCTAGCCTGACGTCGTGCGGGAGTTCCTGGACTACTGGTGGCGCCTGCTGAAGCTGTTCGTGGGCGCGGCGATCGTGCCGGTCGCGATCTACCTGCTGCTGCTTTGGGTTGGAGTCTTCAAATGAGTGGAGAGACGCGTGGGCGGCCCAGGCATGAGGACCGGGCCGCCCCGGTCCGTACGAGGGCAGAGCGTGCGCAGGCGGTCCGTACGACGCTCCGCAGCCGGGATCGGCGCCCCTTTTTCCTGAAGCTCAAGCTCTAACAAACGTTCGTACATGTTACCGTGAGGGCATGACCAAGTCCTCCAAACCCATCGCCGGGACCCGTGGCACGCAGATGGAGCGCGCCCTCGTGCTCGACACGGTCCGCGTCACCGAGCAGGCCGCCCTCGCCGCCAGCCGCCTCGTCGGCAAGGGCGACAAGATCGCCGTGGACGCCGCCGGGACGGAAGCCATGCGCGAGGTCCTCAACGACCTCGACATCGACGGCACCGTCGTCATCGGCGAGGGCGAGATGGACGAGGCCCCCATGCTCTACATCGGCGAGCGGCTCGGCGGGCACAAGAAGAGCTACGCCGTCGACATCGCCGTCGACCCCGTGGAGGGCACCACCGTCACGTCGCGCGGCCTGCCCAACGGCGTCGCCGTCATCGCCCTCGCGGAGAAGGGCGGGCTCGTCCACGCGCCCGACATCTACATGGACAAGCTCGTCGTGCCGCCCCCCGCCGCCGGTCACGTCAGCCTCGACTGGCCCATCGAGGCGAACCTCAAGGCGCTCGCGATGAGCCTGGAGCGCGGCGTGGAGGACCTGCTGATCGTCGTGCTCGACCGCGAGCGGCACCAGAGCCTCATCGAGGGCATCCGCCGCGCGGGCGCGCGCGTCAAGCTCATCGGCGACGGCGACGTCATCGCGGCGCTCGCGGCGGCGGTGCGCGGCACGGGCGTGCACGCCCTGATGGGCTGGGGCGGCGCGCCCGAGGGCGTGCTGACGGCCGCCGCGATGAAGTGCCTCGGCGGGGAGATCCAGGGCCGCTTCATCGCCGAGGACGACGCGCAGCGCGCGCGGCTCGCGGAGATGGGCGTGTCGGAGACGCGGATCTACAAGACGGACGACCTCGCGCCGGGCGAGCAGATCGTGTTCGCCGCGACGGGCATCACGGACGGGGACCTGCTGCAGGGCGTGCGGCGTTTCGGCGGGGGCGCGCGGACGCACAGCATCGCGATGGGCTACGCGAGCCGGGTGGTGCGCTTCATCGACACGGTGCACCTTGAGGAGGGCGGCGCGCGCGTCACGGTCCGCGTGTAGACCGTCCGCCTTCGGGGTCCGGCCCTCTTGGCCGGGCCCCGGCGTCATTGGCAATGTAAAAAATACACTGTTATGGAAAACATAGTGAGGGTACGGTGCTCGCATGACCCAGACGAGCACTCCCCTGAAGCTGGCCATCGTCTACTACAGCACCTACGGCACCAACTACCAGATGGCCCAGACCGCCGCCGAAGCGGCCCGTGAGGCGGGCGCCGAAGTGCGCGTGCTCAAGGTCCGCGAGACCGCACCGCCCGAGGTCGTGCAGGGCCAGGGCCCCTGGGCCGAACACCACGCCGCCACCCGCGACGTCCCCGAGGCCACCCTCGACGACCTCGAATGGGCCGAGGCGTACCTCTTCAGCGTGCCCACCCGCTACGGCAGCCCCGCCAGCCAGATGCGCGCCTTCTTCGACACCACGGGCGGCCTGTGGTACCAGGGCAAGCTCGCCAACAAGGCCGCCACGGTCATGACGAGCGCGCAGAACCCCAACGGCGGTCAGGAGACCACCCTGCAGGCGCTCTACGTCAGCCTGATGCACTGGGGCTGCGTCCTCGTGCCTCCCGGCTACACCGACCCCAGCGTGTTCGCCTCGGGCGGCAACCCCTACGGCGTGAGCGTCACCGCCAACGGTCAGCCCATCCCGCAGGAGAAGCTCGACGCGATCCGCCACCAGGCGCGCCGCCTCGTGCAGTTCGGCCTCAAGATCCGGGGCTGAGCCTCACCGGCAGGGGGGCGGCGCCGGGCGGCGCCGCCCCTCACACACGGCGGCGCTCCGCGACCTCGCGCAGCGCCGCCGTGACGGGCGGCAGTTCCTCGCGGACGGTCGTCCAGACGAGCGAGAGGTCCAGCCCGAAGTAATCGTGCGCGACGAGGTGCCGCACCTGCCGCAGGCGCTCCCACGGCACCTCCGGGTGCAGCAGGCGCAGCTCGTCGGGCAGGTAGCTCACGCTCTCCCCCACCCGCAGCAGGTTGAGCAGCACCGCGTCCTGCACGAGTTCCGACGCGTGGAAGGCCGCCTCGTCGAGGTCCGCCGTGAAGCGCGCCACGCGCTCCAGGGCCGCCACCATGTCCCGCACGCGCCAGCGCCAGCGTTTCGGCCTCGGGCCGCCGTCCCGCGGGGCCTCGAAGCGCGTGACGCTCAGCGCGTCCTCCAGCACCTCCGCGCGCAGCGCCGCCTTGAGGCCTCCGGGCGTCACGACGTCCACGCGCCTTCCGAGCAGCTCCTCGAAGACGAGCTTGAAGCGCACGAGGTGCAGCAGCCCCACCGGGCGCGTGAAGCTCAGCAGGAAGTCCACGTCGGACTCCGGTCCCGCCGCGCCCCGCGCGAAGCTCCCGAAGACCTCCAGCTCCCTCACGCTGCCGTCGTCCCACTCCTCGCGGTGGAGGCGCAGCAGGTCCACGACGTCGGGCAGGCTCACGGGGGGGCGCACGCGGCCCACTGTAGCGCGCGCCGTGTCACAATGCCCCTCATGATCGTCGCGGTCGGGCACGACCTCATCGAGATCGAGCGTATCCGCCGGGCCAGGAGCCGCGAGGGCGAGCGCTTCCTGCGGCTCTTCCACGAGGAGGAGCTCGCCTACTGCGCGCGCTTCGTGGACCCCACCCCGTCGCTCGCGGCGCGGTTCGCCGCGAAGGAGGCCTTCCAGAAGGTCTGGCCGCGCCCGCACGGCTGGGCGGACGTGTGGGTGCGCCGCGACCCCACCCCGCAGGGCCCCTTTCCCTTCACGCGGCCCTACCTGCGCTTCTGCGACGAGATCGACGCGGAACTGCGGGGGCGCGGGCTCGTCGCGCACCTCACGATGACGCACACGAAGGAGCACGCGTCGGCCGTGGTGATCCTGGAGGAACGCTAGAAGGCGAAGGTCAGGCCGAAGCGGGTGACGCCGCCCACGCCGACACGCCAGCCGAACTCTCCGAAGGCGCCGAGCGCGCCCGCGAGGGGCAGGTTCGCGCCGAGCACGACGTTCGGGAAGAGCCGCGAGGCGCCGGGGTCGTACCCGACGCCCGCCCCGGCGTACGTGGTGGTGGGGCCGCCGCCGAGCG
>NZ_KI912637.1:108660-108858 GCF_000519345.1 Deinococcus pimensis DSM 21231 | reverse complement strand
CGGCTTCGGCGCGCGCCCCAGGAGCGGACGCACCCTCGACGTGGGCAACGCGGGCGCCGTGCTGCGCTTCCTCGTGGGCGTCGGCGCCCTCACCACGGACACGCGCTTCACCACCACGTACCACCACAGCCTCGGCACCCGCCCGCAGGGGGACCTGCTCGACACCCTCGCCGCCCTCGGCGCGCGCGTCACCAGCCA
>NZ_KI912637.1:108137-108560 GCF_000519345.1 Deinococcus pimensis DSM 21231 | reverse complement strand
GTTGCGCAGCTCCACGGAGAGGTGGTAGGCGCGTCCGCCGCCGATGCCGAAGGTGCCGCCCGCGCCGACGGTGACGCCCTGCGCGTGAGCGGCGGGAGCGAGCCCGAGTGCGCCCGCGAGGGCGACGGTCGTGAGTCGGTTCATGCGGTCATGGTGCGACGAGGGGGGCCTCACGGTCCAGTCCCCTCCTATGTCTAGACAGCTTCCGGGGACGTGCGCACGCTCCGCGTCCGCGCGCGGCATGATGGACCGCATGAGCACCCTGCCCGACCGATTCGACGTGGTCGTCCACCCCACCCCCGAACTGCGCGGCGACGTGCGGGCCCAGCCCAGCAAGAACTACACCACCCGCTACCTCCTCGCCGCCGCGCTTTCCGAGGAGCCCACCCTCGTGCGGGGCGTGGCGCGCAGCGAGGACGCGCA
>NZ_KI912637.1:101219-108037 GCF_000519345.1 Deinococcus pimensis DSM 21231 | reverse complement strand
CGGGCGGCCCCTGCGCGCGGTCACGCGCGACGGCGACGGCTTCACGGACGCCGTGCAGGCCCTCAGCGCCGCCGCCGCGTACGCGGGAGGCACCACCACCTGGGAGAACGTGTACACCCTGCGCCTCAAGGAGTGCGACCGCATCAGCGACACGCGCCGCGAACTCCAGGCGCTCGGCCTCCACGTCACCGAGACGAACGACAGCCTCAGCGTCACGGGCTCGCCGCGCCTCGCGGGCGGCGTGACGGTGGACGGCCACGGCGACCACCGCATGATCATGATGCTCACCGCCTGCGCGCTGCGCGCCGACGCGCCCGTCACCATCACGGGCGCGCACCACGTCCGCAAGAGCTACCCGCAGTTCTTCGAGCACCTCGCGGCGCTCGGAGCGCGCTTCGAATTCCGCGCGCTGGAGAACGTGGAGCACCCCGCCTGAACGACGAGGGGGCGAGGCCCGCGCCTCGCCCCCCTGTCCGCGCCGCTCAGACGAAGCGGCCGTTCTCCTGGAAGACCTCGCCGTCGAGCAGGACGCGTCCGCCGCCGCGCAGGTCGCGGATCATGTCCCAGTGGACGGCGCTGACGTTCGTGCCGCCCGTCTCCGGGTAGCTGTTGCCGATCGCGAGGTGGATCGTCCCGCCGATCTTCTCGTCGAAGAGGATGTTGCGGCTGGGGCGCCGGATGCCGAAGTTCGTGCCGATCCCGAGCTCCCCCAGGAAGCGCGAGCCCGCGTCCGTCGCGAGGGCGGCGCGCACGACGTCCTCGCCCTGCTCGGCGCTGGCCTCCACGACCTCGCCGTCACGGAAGGTGAGACGCACGCCGCTCACGAGCTGACCGCCGTACTCGGTGGGCAGGTCGAACAGGACGTGCCCGTTCGCGCTCGTCTCGACGGGTCCCGTGAAGACCTCGCCGGAGGGCATGTTGCGCTTCCCGTCGCTGTTCGCCCAGGTGCGGCCCTTCACGCTGAGGCGCAGGTCCGTGCCGGGTCCCTCGACGCGGACCTCGTCGGCGCGCGAGAGGCGCTCGATGAGCTCGGCCTGCATGGCGCGCACCTCACCCCAGCGGGCGACGGGGTCGGGCGTGTCGAGGAACATCGCGGACGCCACGAAGGTCTCGTACTCCTCCGGGGTCATGCCCGCGCCCGCCGCGCCGTGCGCGGTGGGGTACAGCGTGAGGTTCCAGCGGCGGCGGCCCCGCTCGCGCGCGACGGGCGCCAGGGCGGCGCGGCGACGCGCGGCGCGCTGGGCGTCCACGCCCGCGCCGGGCGCGTCGGGCGTGAGCACCCGGATGGACGCGGCGCAGGACTGCACCTCCGCGAGCGAGAGGTCGGGCGTGGCGCCGAGCAGTTCCTCCGAGGCGTGACGGTAGAAGTCGTCCTGCTGGCCGGGGTACTCCAGCCGGATCAGGGGGTCCGCGCCGCGCCTGAGGAGCGCGACGTGCAGGGCCTCCACGAGCGGCAGGGCGAGGGTGGTGCTCGACACGAGGACGCGCTCCCCCTTCATCGCCGCGACGCAGTAGTCCACGAGGAGGTCGGCGTGCTTCACGGGATCGTAGGACATCTCAGTCCAGCACGGCGCTCGCGAAGCGCCGCACGCCCTCGTCGATCACCTCGGGCGTCACGGTCACGAAGGACAGGCGCATGTGGTGCGTGGGCGCGTTCCCGGAGTAGAAGGGAATGCCGGGCACGTAGATCACGCCCGACGCGACGGCCTTCTCCACGAGCGCCATCGTGTCGACGCCCTCCGCCATGCTGGCCCACAGGAACATGCCGCCCTCGGGACGGCGGTACGTGAGCACGCCCTCGGGGAGGTGCCGTTCCAGGCTGGCCATCATGGCCTCGGCGCGCTCGCGGTACGCCTCGCGGATGCGGTCGATGTGGCCGGGCAGACGGCCCGAGCGCAGGTAGTTCAGGGCGGTGTGCTGCGCGAGGGTGCTGGCGTGCAGGTCGCTCGCCTGCTTCGTGATGACGACGCGCGAGTGCAGCCATTCCGGCAGGACCATCCAGCCGATGCGCAGGCCCGGCGCGATGACCTTCGAGAGGCTCGACATGTACGCCGTGAGCTCGGACGCGCCGTCGATGTCCCGCGCGAGGCCGATCATGGGCGTGACGGGTTCTCCGGTGAAGCGCAGCTCGCTGTACGGGTCGTCCTCCAGCACGAGCAGACCGTGCTTCACGGCGATCTCCAGGACGCGGCGGCGGCGGGCTTCCGGGAGGGTGCTGCCGGAGGGATTCGCGAAGGTCGCGACGACGTAGAGCATCTTCGGCTTGCGGCCCCGCGCGGCGAGCTCCTCGACGACGCGTTCGAGCTCGTCGGGGTCGATGCCCTGCTCGTCGCCCTCCACGCCGACGAGCTCGGCCTGCGCGAGCTCGAAGACCTGCACCGCCGCGAGGTACGTGGGGCGTTCGAGCAGCACGATGTCGCCGGGGTCGAGGACGGCGCGCGCGACGAGGTCGATGCCCTGCTGGCTGCCGGTCGTCACGACGATCTCGTCGGGCTGCGCGTTCGCGCCGCGCTCGTTGGTGAGGGCGGCGAGGGCGGCGCGCAGTTCGGCGTTGCCGTCGGTGGGGCCGTACTGCAGGGCGGGCGCGGCGTTGCCGTCGAACACGGCGAGCGTCGCCTCGCGCAGGCCCTCCACGTCGAACAGTTCCGGGGCGGGCAGGCCGCCCGCGAAGGAGATGAGGTCGGAACGTCCGGCGGCCTTGAGGACCTCACGGACGAAGCTGGGCTTGACGTTGCGCATGCGCGCGGCGATGAGCTCCTGCATATCGCCCCCATGCTACGCCCTCCCGGTGGGAGCGGATGAAGGTCCGCCGTACGAACGTTCGCACGGGGCAGGGAGCGCGCGCGCGGGTAGCATGACCCGATATGACCGACACGAGCACTCAAGCCCGACCGCAGGCCGACCCCCAGGGCGGCGCGCCTCACACGGCCCGGCTGCTGATCTCCTGCCCGGACCGCCACGGCATCGTCGCGGCCGTGTCGCAGTTCCTGTTCTCGCACGGCGCGAACATCCTCACGAGCGACCAGCACTCCACCGACCCGGAGGGCGGGCGCTTCTTCATGCGGATGGAGTTCCACCTCGCGGGCCTCGACCTCGGGCGCGCGGAGTTCGAGCGGGCCTTCGAGGAGACCGTCGCGCGGCCCTTCGGGATGGAGTGGCGCGTGTGGTACGCCGCGCAGCCCAAACGCATGGCGGTCCTCGCGAGCCGCTACGACCACTGCCTGCTGGACCTGCTGTGGCGACGCCGCCGCGGTGAACTGCACGTGGACATCCCGCTCGTGGCGAGCAACCACCCGGACCTGCGCGGCGACGCCGAGGCCATGGGCGTGCCCTTCGAGGTGGTGCCCGTCGAGAAGGGCCGCAAGGCCGAGGCGGAGCGCCGCCTGCTGGACCTGCTGCGCGGGCGCTGCGACTTCGTGGTGCTGGCGCGCTACATGCAGATCCTCTCCGGCGACTTCCTGCGCGAGGTGGGCGTGCCCGTCATCAACATCCACCACTCGTTCCTGCCCGCCTTCGTGGGCGCCAACCCCTACCGCAGCGCCCTCACGCGCGGCGTGAAGATCATCGGGGCGACGGCGCACTACGTCACGGAGGACCTCGACGCGGGCCCCATCATCGAGCAGGACGTGGCGCGCGTCTCGCACCGCGACGACCACGACGCGCTCGTGCGGATCGGACGGGACATCGAGCGGACCGTCCTCGCGCGGGCCGTGAAGGCCCACGTGGAGGACCGCGTGCTGGTGGACGGCAACAAGACCGTGGTGTTCTAGGACCGCTGTCCGGAACACGGCTCGACGCCACCGCGCCAGGAGCCATCCCGTCCCGTCTTCGGGCTGCACGGACGGTCGCAGCCCACCCTTCACTCCTCCTGCCTGGCCTCATTCCGCTCGTGTAAGGCCGCATGCCAACTGCGGACCTGACGTTGCGCGTCGAGCAGGAGCCCCGCCTCGTCGACGTCGTCATCCTGAAGGAAGTCGAGGACCGCTCCAGGTCCGTAGCTGTCGGTGTGCGCGAACTTCTCACCGATGGCTTCGTACGCGCGCGCTGCATCCGGATGATGCTGCACGACCTTGCATGCCCTGCCAAGCGCCTCTGGACCTTCAGGAGCATTCCGGATGGTGTAGTACACGTCGTAGGCGTCCTTTGGTTCGCGTCGACCAAGAAGCGCGAGCCCCTTGAGGACCAGAAAGGCTTCCGCACCAGCGACTCGGAGTGTCGCGCTGTCGCGGCGTCCCCTGCGCGTTCGTCCCTCGATGACGCACTCCGTCGCGTGCTGCAATGCGATGTCAATTCCCTTCATGGCCAGCGTACGCAGGCCCTTGACGAGGGGTGGGCGGTGCTTGTCGAGCTTGACCCCATCCGGAATGAGCAGGTCCACTTCGACCTTCACAGGATGACCGTCGTCCTGAAGGTCGACGAGCGTGGCCATCTGGAAGGCGCGAAGATCAGGGTGCTCCCCGTCTTCATTTCGGAAGAAACCTCCTCCCTCGAGCAGGCGAATGACCTCCGCGTAAGCGTCGTCCTCCTTGAGAACAGCGGCGTCAAGGGCAAGGTCGATGTCCATCGTGCCGATGTGAGCTTCATCAGAGGCGAGGATCAGAGACGGTACGAGGCCGCCGACGACGACCAGTTGTTCGCGGTATGGTCCAAGCAGGTGGGCGATGTCGATCAGGACCCGTCGAACGGCCTCGGTGGTACGCTCACCGTAGCCTGTGGCGTGTTGCGGTTTGCTCATGGTCGTTCCATGCTTCTTTCCTTCAGTGGCCAGGCCTTGTAGGGGCGCTCGCCCTGCCAGATGGGTCTGATGTAATCCTGTAGAAGTTTCTCGGCCGCCTCACGGCCACGGTTCCCCTGCTGCCACAGGTCGACGAAGGTCTGGGCGGGACTTGCTGTCCACAGGCCAGGTTTAACTTCAATACGGTCGAGGAACACGCCGTCGTCCTCCACGAACCGAACCGTGAGGCTTCCGCCCTTCTCAACCGTTTCTGCGCGCAAGGTGCCCATGGCGGTTCGCCAGCTGTCCGGATCCGTGTACAGAACGGTGCTTTTGTTCAGCAGGAACGGCGACATCCAGGAGGCGGCGCTGGTCCCGCCGAGGACGAGGTGTGGAACTCGAAGCGTCGCCATCACATCGAAGAGCCGCGAGCCGTGCAGGGTCGTGTACGCGTCGGAGCTCGCGCCTCCGAGCGGTTTCGCCCACTCGGCCCACTGGCGCAGCAGTCCCTCCGGATCTTCAAGCTTCGACCCGGCGCGCCGCCGTTCGAGCCATCCTTCCAAGATCAGCTTGTTCCGCGCGATGCTCGCCGTCCCGAGGCTGACCTCACAGATTCGCGCAAGCTCCTGCACCTGCCAGGTTCGCTCGGGATTCGCGAGCAGTGCGCGGACCACTCGAAGCGTTTTGCCGGTGTACAGGTTGACCAGTTCGCGCCTTGCGCGCTTCGGAGGCGGATGACCGATCCGTTCGAGACGGTAGGAGAGGAAGGCAAGCCGATAGTTGCCAGCGAGATCGAGCGCGCCGACGCCCGCCGCTTCACACTCATCCATGGCCCGTTCGGAGAACCAGGGCGCGCTCAGGACCTTGTATGTCAACGGACCGTCCTGCGCTCGGGGTCGATGGTGAGTCAGCCATTGACGCACGGCACTCGGGGAAGCGTGCGCGAGAAACTTCAGCTGGAAGTTGACCTCGCCTATGCCCGGCAGAAGGGCAGTGACGTCGGTGTTCGGCGGCCCGCGATCACTTCTGACGTCCACGTCCGAATCGAAACGGCGAAGGATGGAGCGGAGCCGCTGCTCCGCTTCGAACCCTGCGATCCTGCTGCCCCCGGTCATTGTTTCAAACTATATGTGACTTCAGTCGATGATTGAAAATGCGATTCCTTTGAAACATTCGGGTCAGGCCTGGTTCCCTCGAGCGCGGCAGTTCATGCCCCCCTCGGTCTGCTCATGCTCACCACGTCCCCGAGGAGGATCGCGGCGGCCTTCTCGCCGCTCTCCATCGCGCCCTGGATGCTGCTCGCGCTGGTGAGTTCCGAGGCGATCAGCACGTTCGGGAGGGCAGTGGCGTGCCCGGCGAGCCGGCGCTCGAAGCCGGGCGGCTGCGCGAACTGCGCGTGCGGGACGCGGTCCACGGCGAGGAGGCGCAGCTTGGCGACCTCCTCCGCGCCGTACCAGCGCGACAGCACGGCGCGCACGGCGTGGTCGAGGCTCTCCTCGGGCTGGTCCACGCGGTCCAGGACCGTGACGGTCAGAAGGTGCTTCCCGGGCGGGGCGACGTCGGGGTTGGTGTTGCTGGACCACAGGGCGTTGTTGATCACGCCCTGCCCGGCGTTGAGCAGCAGGCGCGGCTGGGGGTCGAGGGGCACGTCCGCGGCGAGGTGCAGGTACGTGCTGCCCACGCTGCCGAGCGTCGTGCGGACGCCCGCGAGCCGCGCGAGCTCCGGAGGGTCGGTCGCGACGATCACGGCGTCCGCGTGGACGTCCCCGAGGGAGGTGCGGACGGTCACGCCGTCCTCGCGCGCGTCGAGGCGTTCCACGCGAACGCCGCTGGACACGTCGAGGCCGCGCGCGAGCTGCCGCGTGACCTCCCCGATGCCGCGCCGGGGCACGGCAATGGCGCCGTCCATCAGCATGCGGAAGTAGTAGCGCAGCAGGGACGCGGACGTGCCGAGGTCGCGGCGCAGGAAGATCCCGCCGAAGAAGGGCGCGAAGAAGCGGTCGATGGCGCCGTAGGAGAAGCCCGCCGCGCGCAGTTCGTCGAGCGCGGTCCGCGGGGAGGGCGCGAGCAGCGTGTGCGGCGCGTGCGGCAGGAGCCGCGCGGC
>NZ_KI912637.1:97426-101119 GCF_000519345.1 Deinococcus pimensis DSM 21231 | reverse complement strand
GAGGGGGCTCAGGGGGATGACGCGTGCGTTCGCCACGCGCAGCGCGCGAGCGAGGTGGTAGGGCGTGCCGCTCCACGTGCGGACGTCGCGGATGTCGCTGGGGTGCGCGATGGCGATCTTCAGCCCTGAGAGCATTTCCTCCAGGGTAGGCGCGCTCCCGGGAGGCTCGAGGAACACCTCACATTCGTGGGGAAAAGAGTGAGGGCGACCGGATTCCTCCGGTCGTCCCCGCCCGCGCGAGGTCAGTCCGCCGCGACGGCCCCGTGCTTCTCGCCCTCGGCGATGACGCGTTCCTGCCCCCGTCCGCCGAGACGGCGCTCGGGCAGCAGGACCACCACGAGCAGGCCGAGCGCGGCGAGCGCGAACGCCACGAGGAAGATCTCCTGCACCGCGCCGGCGAGCACGCCGCGCAGCGCGCTCAGGATGCCCGCGAAGACGTCCGCGCCGAGCAGACCCGTCACGGCGCCCTGCACCTGCGCGAGCGCGTCGGGGCTGGTGAGCAGCTGCGGGCTCGACACGGCCTCCTGGAGCTGCCCGGGCAGGGTCCGCGCGGCGGGCGGCAGGGCCGAGCCGAGGTCGCTCGCGACGCGGGTGGTCATGAGGGTCCCGAACACCGCGACGGCGAGGGTGCCGCCGATCTGACGGAAGAACTGGTTCGCGGCGGTGGCCATGCCGAGCTGCTCGCGCGGGGTGGCGTTCTGCACGGCGAGCGTGAGCAGCGAGTTGACGGGTCCCATGCCGAGGCCCAGCAGGACCATCACGAGGATCGCCTCCCAGGTGGGGGTGTTCACGCCGAGACGGCTGGTGAGGAGGAGCGCGGCGGCGGTCACGGCGACGCCGCCCACGATGAGGTGCTTGTAGCGGCCCGTGCGGGACACGATCTGACCCGCGACGGTGCTGGTCGCGACGAGGCCCAGCATGAGGGGCGCGAGGACGGCGCCGCTGCCGCTCGCGCTGCTCGCCTTGATGCCCTGCATGTACAGCGGCAGGTAGAGGATGGCGGCGTTGAGCCCGGCGGTCATCAGGAGGCCCGTGACGTTCGCGACGGCGAAGGTGCGGTCGCGGAAGAGCCGCAGGTCGAGGACGGGCCGGGTGGCGCGCAGCTGACGCCAGGCGAAGGCCACGCCGAACACCACGGCGGCGACGAAGAGCCCCACGACGCGCGCGGACGTCCAGGGGTAGGTGCTGCCGCCCCAGCTCAGCGCGAGCAGCAGCGGCACGACGCTCAGGGCGAGCAGCGCGGAGCCCGCCACGTCGAGGCGTCCGCCGTTGGGGTTGCGGGCGGCGCGGATGTAGCGCGCGATGATCACGAAGGCGAGGACGGCGAAGGGCAGGTTCACGAAGAACACCCAGCGCCAGCCGAGGTGGTCGGTGAGGAAGCCGCCGACGAGCGGCCCGACGACGCTGGAGACGCCCCACACGGCGCCGGTGTAGCCCTGGTAGCGGCCGCGCTCGATGGGGGTGAAGATGTCGCCGATGGTGGCGAAGGCCATGCTCATGAGGGCGCCGCCGCCGAGGCCCTGCAGCGCGCGGAAGAGGATGAGCTGCTCCATGCTCTGCGAGAGCCCGATGAGGACGCTGCCGAGGGAGAACACGACGATCCCGGCGAGCAGGACGGGCCGCCGTCCGATGGTGTCGCTGAGGGTGCCGACGACCGGCACGACGACGGTGGACGTGAGGGCGTAGGCGGTGAAGGCCCAGGCGTAGAGGTGGAAGCCGCCGAGGTCACTGATGACGCGCGGCATGGCGGTGCCGACGACGGTGAGGTTGAGGGACGCGAGGAAGAGCACCGTGAGGATGCCCGCGAAGGCGAGCATCTTGTCGCGGTGCGGGAGGGTGAGGGCGTCAGGCACGCTGCATCTCCTGAGGTTGGCGCTCGGCGCCGAGTTCGGCTTCGAGGCGGGTGAGGGCGACGATGGCGTCGTGGACGGTGTCGTCCGCGACGTGGGCGAGGTACCCGGCGAGGAGGCGCGCGGCCTCCTCGCGGCGGCGCGCGTCGAGCGCGAGGCCCGCGTCGGTGAGGCGCAGGGGGCTGCGCCGGAGGTCGCTGGGGTCGCCGCCGCGCTCCACGAGGCCGAGCTCCACGAGCCGCGCGACGAGGCGCGTGACGGTGGGCGCGGGCAGGTGCTGGCGCGCGGCGATGCGTCCGGGGCTGTCGTCGCCGCTGGAGATGGCGGACAGCACGAGGAGCTCCTTGAGGTTGAGGCCGAGCGCGGCCCCCATGGGCTCGTCGAGGACGGCGTACATGGCGCGTCCGAGGCGCAGGAGACGGCGGACGAGATCGAGTTGTTCGGGATGGGCGCCGTTCATGATCAACTGAAACTATTCCATCTGGAAGCTTCTCGTGGTGGCGCGCGCCTCAATTGGCCGTTCATCCTTCACGGATTCCGGGTATATACTGCTCGGGCGTCACCGGGGGTGCCCGCGCGAAGAGCGCCGGGCTGAGAGAGACCCCAAGAACCTGATCCAGTTCATGCTGGCGGAGGGAGCGTGACCGCGCCGAGAGGCGCACCGCGAACCACACCCTCCCCTTTGTGACGCAAAGGGGGCCCACTCATGCGTACCCGATTCACCGTCCCGCTCTGCGGCCTGCTCCTCGCCGGGGCCGCCCACGCCGCCGACCTCACCGTCGTCACCCACGACTCCTTCGACGTGGACAAGAAGCTCGTCGCCGCCTTCGAGAAGGCGAACGGCGTCAAGGTCAGGCTCGTCAAGGCGGGCGACGCGGGCGCCATGCTCAGCCGCCTGATCCTCACGAAGGCCGCGCCCATCGGCGACGTCGTCTACGGCCTCGACAACACCCTCGTGGGCCGCGCGAAGGCCGAGGGCATCCTGGAGCCCTACAGGAGTCCCCTCGCGAGGAACGTGCCCGCGCGTCTGCGCATCGACGACGGCACCCTGCTCAACACCGTCGACTACGGCTACGTCACCCTCAACTACGACAAGGCGTGGTTCGCGTCGCACAAGCTCGCGCTGCCCCGCACCCTCGACGACCTCACGAAGCCCGCCTACCGGGGGCTCCTCGTCGTGCAGAACCCCACCACCAGCAGTCCCGGCCTCGCGTTCATGCTCGCGACCGTCCGGGCCCTCGGACCCGAGAAGGCGTGGACGTGGTGGAAGGCCATGCGCGAGGGCGGCATGAAGGTCACGCGCGGCTGGAGCGACGCGTACTACACCGACTTCACCCGCGCGGGCGGAAAGTACCCCATCGTCGTGAGCTACGGCACCAGCCCCGCCGCCGAGGTCTTCTACAGCGAGAAGAAGCTGGGCACCAGCCCCACCGCGAACCTCGCCCTGCCCGGCGCGAGCTTCCTCCAGCTCGAAGGCGTGGGCATTCTGAAGGGCACGAAGCAGCCCGCGCTCGCGCGGAAGTTCGTGGACTTCATGCTCTCGCCCGAGGTGCAGGCCGACTTCCCCACCCGCATGTGGGTCTACCCCGCCCGCGAGGGCGTGAAGCTCGCGCCCGTCTTCGCGCAGGCGCAGGTGCCGAACAACGTCGCCACCTTCACCCCCGCCGAGATCACGCGGGACGTGAAGGCGTGGACGGACACGTGGACGAAGGTGGTGCTGCGCTGACCACGCCGCGCGCCAGGACCCTGGGGTGGCTCCTCGCCCTCCCGGCCCTGGCGCTCGTCGCGGCCTTCCTCGTCGCGCCGCTCGCGCGCCTGCTGCTCGCGGGCGGCGTCGAGTGGC
>NZ_KI912637.1:97244-97326 GCF_000519345.1 Deinococcus pimensis DSM 21231 | reverse complement strand
CTCTTCTTCAACCTGCCGCTCGCCCTGCGCCTCGCGTACGCGGGCTTCGAGCGCGTGCCGTGGAGTCTCGGCGCGGCGGCCC
>NZ_KI912637.1:96946-97144 GCF_000519345.1 Deinococcus pimensis DSM 21231 | reverse complement strand
TGGACGCTCACGCAGGCCCTCGCGAGCGCCGCGCTCGCCACCGCGCTCGGCACGCCCCTCGCGTACCTCCTGTCGCGCTACCGCGTTCCGGGCACCGCGCTGCTGCTGCGCGCGCTGCTGCTGCCCTTCGTCACGCCGACCCTCGTCGCCGCGATGGGCCTCCTCGCCCTCGTCGGGCCGCGCGGCCTCACCGGCCTC
>NZ_KI912637.1:90842-96846 GCF_000519345.1 Deinococcus pimensis DSM 21231 | reverse complement strand
GCCTCGTGGACCCCGCCGAGATGACCCTGCGCGCCCAGGGAACGAGGGCCGCTTGCACGCTCCTCCCCGACGACCTTGACGGGGAGTCCGCGTGAGGGCCTGGCTGCTCGTCGGCGGGCGCCTCACCGTCACGCCCGAACTCGCGCGGCTCGCGGCGCACCCGCCCGACCTCGTCGTCGCGGCGGACGGCGGCATCCGCCACGCGAGAGCGCTCGGCGTGACGCCCGACCTGTGGGTCGGGGACTTCGACTCCAGCGACCCGGACGACGCGCTTCACGCGTACGTTCCACGCGAGGCCGTCCCGCGCGCCAAGGACTTCACGGACGCGGAACTCGCCCTGACCCGCGCCCGGGCGCTCGGCGCGACCGACGTCACGGTCGTCGGCGCGTTCGGCGGGCGGCTCGACCACACCCTCGTGCTCGCCTTGCTCGCGGTGCGCGCCACCCGGGAGGGTACCGTCACGCGCCTGCACAGCGGTCGACGAGAGCGCCGAGGCACTCCTGCCCGGCCGCCCCCTGCGTCTGCGGGCGGAACCGGGCGGCACCCTCAGCGTGATCGCCCTGACGGACCTCGCGGGCCTCACCCTGCGCGGCGTCCGCTGGCCCCTCACGCGCGCGGACGTGCCCGCCGGGTCCGGCTGGACCGTCAGCAACGAGGCCGCCGGGCCCGTCGCCACCGCCGAGCTGACCGCCGGGGAGGCGCTCGTCACGCAGCTCTGGACGCCCTGACGCAACCCGGCGCGCGTCCGCCTCGTACCTGACCCATATGGGACGCAACGCCGCCATCGGATGTCTCGGTGCCCTCGTGCTGGTCCTCGCCGCGCTGGTCCTCGGCGGGTACTTCCTCGTGGTGCGCCCCGTGCAGAACTTCCTCCAGGGCTTCCAGACGCCCTTCACGCAGCAGAACGGCGCGCGCGAGACGCCGCCGCCCGCACCCCGCGCGGACGTGCGCCTCACCCGCGCGCAGGTGCAGGACTTCGTGCGGGTGCGCCGCAGCGTCCGCGAGGCCGTCGGGCAGGACTTCGGCCGTTACGAGAACCTCTACCGCGACTTCGCGGCCGGGCAGACACCCAGCGCGCTCGAACTCGTCGGCGCGCTCCGCGAGTCCTCGGGCGTCGTCACCCGCGCCCGCGAGGCGCAGCGCGCCGCCCTCGCCCGCGAGAAGATGACCGAGGGCGAGTACGCCAACGTCCGCCGCGAGGTGAACCGTACCCTCGGCGTGCCCGAGATCGACCTGCAGAGCGCCGCGCGCGCCCTCCAGAACTTCCAGCTGCCCGACTTCTCGCAGGTCGTGCCTCCCCCCAGCCCGCAGAACCGCGCCCTCATCGAGCCGTTCCTGAACGAACTGCGGCCCACGGCGGCGCTCGGCGTGCTGGGGTTGTGAATCCGTTCGCGCCGTTCGTGCGTTCCTCAGGTCGAGCCGCATCCGCGCCTCAGATCACGCGTCATTCCCGGGGAGGAACCATGAACCGATCGATCTCGACCGCCCTTACTCTCGCCGCCGTGCTCTCCGCGTCCGCCGCGCTCGCGCAGTCCGGCACCACGAGCACCACGACGACCACCACGCAGGCCGCGCCCGCGATGGTCATGGCCGTCACGAGCGACGCCTCCACGAAGACCGTGAAGGTCAACCTGATGTCCGGGATGGGCACCGCGAATGGCGGCCTGAACTACAACGGCGACTCGAAGGGCGACAAGACGCTGACGGTGCCGCTCGGCTGGACGGTCGAGGTGATGCTCGGCAACTCGGGCCGCATGCCGCACAACGCGCTCGTCTTCGCGGGCTCCGCCGTGCCCGCCACGATCGACCCGTCGAAGGTGGCCTTCAAGGGCGCCGCGACCGCCGTCGTGGGCCCCGGCCAGACGCCCGTCTCCACGTCCTTCGTGGCGAGCCGTCCCGGCTCGTACGTGCTGCTGTGCGGCGTCGGACGGCACGCCGCGAACGGCATGTGGATCAAGATGACCGTGGCGAACGGGATCAAGGAGGCGAGCTACAAGTAAAGGCAAACAGAGACGCTCGACGCTCCAGGCCCGAACGACAGGAGGGCGCCCGCGCGGGCGCCCTCCTGTCGTTCTGCTCGCCTCGTTCAGCCGGCCTTGCCGAGGAGCTTCATGCGCAGGTCCCCGGCGTCGTCGCCCGCCTGCTCGGTGACGGTGACGCGGAACTTCGCGCCGTCGTGCATCTCCAGCACGAGTTCCGTGCCGGGCGTGGCGATCACGCCCGTGCCGTCCAGGTCGAGGGCGACGCGCATCATGCCGCGTCCGCCTTCGAGGGCGGCGATGCGGCCGGGCACGCTGGTCCCGTCGATGTACGCGATGACGCTGTTGAACTCGGCCATGCTCAGGCGTCGCCCATCATGAGGCCCTCGATGGTGTGGCCCTGCATGATCGGTTCGAGTTCGTCCACGACGCGGCAGATCAGGTGGTCCCTGACTTCCTGCGGGAGCTTCTCGTAGTAGGCGCGGGTGAACTGCAGGTCGTGGAACTCGTCGTGACCGGCGCCGGGGGCGTCCACGCCGAGCACGAGGACGGGGCGGGACTTCTCGCTGGTGTTGGCGGTGCCGCGGTGGATGGTGAGGGCCGAGCGGACGCTGATGTCGCCCATCTTGGGGAACTTGCGCTGCGACAGGGACTCGTAGCGGGGGTAGAGGCTGGTGGGCGGGAACATGCCGTGGTCGTACTCGCTGGGGTCGTCCCACTGCGTGCCGGGCGCGATCTCGAAGGGCCCCATGTTCTCCTCCACGTCGACGGTGGTGAGGTTGAACGCGAGGGAGTTGAGGCGGCGGTCCACGAGCGTCTCGCTGCCGGCGCGGAAGTCGCGGTGCCAGGGCTGGTCCTTCGCGCCGGGGTTGGGCACGTCGAAGCCGAGCTCGACGATCTTGTAGTTCGGCCCGAGGACGCTGAGGCAGACCTGATGCACCCAGGGGTGCGTGATCAGGTCGTAGAAGCCGCTGATGTCCTCCGGGTGGATCTCGACGTAGTGGCGGTTCGTGCCGCGTCCGACGGCGCCGCCGGGACGGGCGAGCGCGTCCCGGTACAGCACCTTGAGTTCCTCGCCGAGCTGCGCGACCCACTCGCGGGTGAACGCGCCCTTGAGACCCATGATGCCGTCGCCGTACAGGGACGCCATGATGGTGGGCACGTCGTACTGGGGGCCTTCGAGGGCCTGCTGGGCGGGGGTGGGCGCGAGGGTCTTCTGGGGTTCGGTGGCGGTCATGCGGTCCTCCTGTCGGGGATTCGGGGGTGGGGCTGGTGGGGCTCTCTCAACATGCGCCGCGCGGCTCGGAGTTTGGTGAAGGAGCGCACGCGGACGCTGAGAATTCAGTCGCGTCTCGTGGCGCTCCTCGCGCGGCCGAGCTGGTTCTGCAGCACGACCACGACGAGCAGGAACGCGCCGCGGATGACGGACTGCCAGTAGGCGCTGAGGCTGATGGTGCCGCGCCCGTTCTCGAAGTTGAGGATGTTGAAGATGATGCCGAGCAGCAGCACGCCCACGAGGGTGCTGCCGACGCTGCCGCTGCCGCCCGTGAGGAGCGTGCCGCCCACGACGACGGCGGCGATGGCGGTGAGTTCCCACCCGAGGCCCTCGGTGGGTTGACCCGCGCCGAACTGCGACGCGAGGATGACGCCCGCGAGGCCCGCGAGGGCGCCCGACAGGACGTAGGTGGTGACGAGGGTGCGCTCCACGGGCAGGCCCATGAGGCGCGAGGCCTCCTCGTTGCCGCCGATGGCGAGCACGTGCCGCCCGAAGCGGGTGTAGCGCAGCACGACCATGCCGACGGCGAAGGCCACGCCGAGCAGGATCGCGGTGAAGGGCACCCCGCCGACGTTGCCCTGCCCGAGCGTGGTGAAGCCGTGGTCGTAGTCGACGGAGACGGACTGGTCCTTGGCGAGCATCAGGGCGAGGCCGCGCGCGGCGAGCAGCATCGCGAGGGTGGTGATGAACGGCAGGATCTTGAGGTACGCGATGACGAGCCCGTTGACGAGCCCGAGCAGCGCGGCGGCGGCGACCGCGCCGAGGAGGGCGGGCCACAGCCCGTAGGGGCTCAGGAGCGCCCCGACGACGCTGGCGAACGCGGCGACGCTGCCGACGCTGAGGTCGATGCCGCCCGTCATGATCACGAAGGCCATGCCGAGCGCGACGAGCCCGAACATGCTGTTGTACCCGAGGACGGTGAAGACGTTGTACGGGGACAGGAAGCCCTCGTAGCGCAGGGCGCCGAACAGCACGAGCAGCGCGAGCGCGATGAGGACGCCGTAGCGCTGCACGACCGCGGCGAAGCGGGCGCGGCGTTCGTCGGAGGTAACGCGGGGCGAGTTGACGGCGGACACGGGCACCTCCCTTCTCAGCGGCGGGCGCGCTGGATGTACACGGCGACGAGGATGATGACGGCCTTCACGACGAGCGCGGCGGAATCGGGCACGCCGCGCGCGAGCAGCGAGTAGCGGATCAGCTGGATGATGAGCGCCCCGACGAGGGTGCCGACGACGGTGGCGCGTCCGCCGGTGAGGGCGGTGCCGCCCACGGCGACCGCGGCGATCGCGTCGAGCTCCATGTTGAGGCCGACCTGGTTGGCGTCGCTGGAGGAGTTGATGCTGATGACGATGAGGCCCGCGAGGCCCGCGAGCAGGCCGCTGATGCCGTACACGGCGAGCTTCACGCGGGAGGTCGGGATGCCCGCGAGGCGCGCGGCGGCCTCGTTGCCGCCCACGGCGAGCACCTGCCGTCCGAAGACGGTGCGGGCCATGATCCACGCGAAGAGCGCGACGACGAGGACCATCAGGATGACCTGGAAGGGAATCCCGAGGGGCCGCCCGAGCCCGACGTACTGGAAGGCGGCGTTGTTGAAGGTCTGCAGCTGACCGTTCGTGAAGACCTGCGCGATACCGCGTCCCGCGATGAACAGGATCAGCGTCGCGATGAACGGCTGGATGCCGAAGCGCGTGACGAGCGTGCCGTTGAAGAGCCCGAAGGCCCCGGCGGCGAGGACGGGCAGGATGAACGCGAGGGTCACGCCGAGGGCCGGGCTTCCCAGGGGCGGGTGGAGGAACAGCATGGGCGCGATCGCCCCGCTGATGGCCATGAGCGCGCCGACGCTGAGGTCGATGCCGCCCGTGGCGATGACGAGGGTCATGCCGACCGCGACGATCACGATCGTCGCGACCTGCGTGAGGTTCACGTTGAGGGTCTGGACGGTGAGGAAGTTCGGGGTGAAGACCGCGTTGAACACGAGCAGCAGCGCGAGCGCGACGAGCGGCCCGAGCAGCGTGCCGAAGGGGCTACGCCGCGCCGCGCGCCGCGCGGGCGTCACGGCGGGCGCGCCCGTGGCGGGCGTGGGGGTGCCCTCGGGCCGGGTCACGGCGCGCCTCCCGGAGCGTCCGAGCCGTGCGCCATGGCGTGCATGAGGGCGTCCTGATTCAGGCTCTCGCGCGGGAGGTGCGCGACGCTCTCGCCGTCACGCATCACGACGACGCGGCTCGCGCCCTCGGCGAGTTCCTCCAGTTCGCTGCTGATCATCAGCACGCCGAGGCCGTCACGGGCGAGCTCGCTCAGCAGAGCCTGGATCTCGCCCTTGGCGCCCACGTCGATGCCGCGCGTGGGTTCGTCGAGGATGAGGAGCTTGGGGTTCATGCACAGCCAGCGGGCGAGCAGCACCTTCTGCTGGTTGCCGCCGGAGAGCTCGCGGATCTTCTGGTCGGGTCCGGCGGTCTTGATGCCGAGCCGCGCGATAAAGCGGTCCACGATCTCGTTCTGGCGGGCGGTGTCCACGATCCCGGCGCGCGCGAGGTGCGGCATGAGGGCGAGCGTGAGGTTCTCTCGGACGGACATGTCGGGGATGATGCCCTCGATCTTGCGGTCCTCGGAGCAGAAGCCGATGCCCGCGCGGATCGCGTCGCGGGGGGAGTGGAAGCGGGCCTCGCCGCCCCGGAAGCGCAGCGAGCCGCCCGTGACGTCGTCCGCGCCGAAGACGGCGCGGGCCACCTCGGTGCGTCCGGAGCCGAGC
>NZ_KI912637.1:89798-90742 GCF_000519345.1 Deinococcus pimensis DSM 21231 | reverse complement strand
GACGTCCGCCAGCGCCGCCGTGAGGAACGCGAGCGCGCCCGTCAGCGCGAGCCGCAGGCCCACCAGCGGCTCGAAGACCGTGAGGACCACCGCGAGCGGCAGCACGAACAGCGCGACCGGCACGAAGGCCACCGCGAGGACGCCGCAGACGGCGAGCAGCAGTGCCGCGCCCGAAGGGAGCGGCGCGAGCGACATCAGCGTGAGGCGGTCCTCCCGTCCGTCGAGGTGGTCCGCGAGGAGCCGCAGGGTGAGGACGCCGCTCAGGAAGGCGACGGCGAGCAGGAAGCCCGGCGCGCCGCCCGCGAGGCGCGGGTTCTCGTAGGCGCGGCTCGTGACGATCGCGACGGAGAAGACGAACGCGAGGAACAGCGCGCCCAGCAGCACCGTGAGCAGGAACGCGCGCCGCCACGTCCGGTTCGGGACGAGACCGCGCAGCGTGTGACGCGCGTCCCACAGGGCGAAACGCGTGAGGTCAGCCGCCCGCGACACCGTCACCCTCCCGGGCCTCGAAGAAACGCTCGAAGCGGTGCGCGGCGAAGAAGGCGTCCGCGTCCTCGCCCTCGGTGAGGTGCCCGTCCTCCAGCAGGTGGATCCGGCGGACGTAGGCGTGCAGCACGTCCGGCGCGTGCGAGCTCAGGACGAGCGTGCCGCCGCCCTCCACGTACTCGTCGAGCAGGTGACGCAGCGCCACCACCGACGGGTAGTCGAGCCCGCTCGTGGGCTCGTCGAGCAGCAGCAGGCGCGGCTCGACGAGCAGGCCCACCACGACGTTCGCCTTCTGCTTCATGCCGCGCGACAGGTCCTGGAAGCTTTTCGCGCGGTGCACGCCGAGGTCGAGCCGGTCGAGCAGCGCGTCCGCCCGCTCGCGCGCCGTCCGCGCGGGCAGGCCCCACAGCAGCGCGAAGGCCGCGAGGTTCTCCTCCAGCGTGAGACGCGGGTACAGC
>NZ_KI912637.1:86087-89555 GCF_000519345.1 Deinococcus pimensis DSM 21231 | reverse complement strand
CCGCGCCGCGCAGGGCGTCCGAGCGCAGGCCGCGCGCGGCGAGGAGTTCGTCTCCCGCGCGCTGAGCCGCGTGGCTGAAGGCCGTCTCGCCCTCGCGGCGCAGGTCCCCGACCTCCTTGCCGAGCATGCGCGCGACGAGTTCGAGCTTCGTGATGCCCTGCATGTCGCCCTCGAAGACGGTGCGTCCGTCACGCATGACGGTGATGCGGTCGCACACGGCGTAGAGCTCGTCGAGGCGGTGCGAGACGAACACGACGGACACCCCCTCCGCCCTGAGCTGGCGGATGACGCCGAAGAGCGTCTCCACCTCGCGGTCGTCGAGGCTGCTGGTGGGCTCGTCCATGATGACGAGCCGACTTCTGATGCTGACGGCGCGCGCGATGGCGACCATCTGCTGCACGGCGACGCTGTGGTGCATCAGGGCCCGCGAGGGGTCCACCTGCACGTCGAAGCGCGCGAGCAGCGCGCGGGCCTCGGCGTTCATGCGCTTCCAGTCGAGGAAGGGCCCGCGCCGCGGTTCGCGTCCGAGGAAGATGTTCTCCGCGACGGAGCGGAACCCGACGAGGTTGACCTCCTGGTAGATGGTGCTGATGCCGCCCGCCTGCGCCGCGAGGGGCGAGTGGAACTCCACGTCCTTCCCGGCGAGGGTGACGGTGCCCGCGTCCCTGCGGTAGGCGCCCGTGAGGATCTTGATGAGGGTGCTCTTGCCGGCGCCGTTCTGGCCGATCAGGGCGTGCACCTCGCCCGGTCCGACGCTGAGGTGCGCGCCGCTGAGGGCGGGCACGCCGGAGAAGCTCTTGTCGATGCCCCGCATGACGAGCAGGGGTTCTGTGGGTTGCACGGTCGGTCCACCTCCGCGTTCATGGCGCCCGGGATCAAACTCCGAGGAGGGTGCCGCGCGCGGCACCCTCCCTGACGACGTGGATCAGTAAGCGGAGCTCAGGAGGGCCTTCGCGTTCTGCGGGGTGTACTCCTTGTCGGGGTTGATGATCTTGGTGGGGATCTTCTGACCGGCGGCGTACTGCTTGAGGGTCTCGAAGGCCTTGGGGCCGAAGCGGGGGTTGCACTCCACGACGTAGTTGATCTTGCCGTCCACGACGAGCTGCACGGCCTCGCGCCCACCGTCGATGGAGAGGACCATGACGTCCTTGCCGGGCTTCTTGCCCGCCGCCTCGAGCGCGGCGATCGCGCCGATGGCCATCTCGTCGTTGTGGGCGTACACGACGTTCACGTCGGGGTGCGCCTGCAGCAGCGTCTCCATGACCTGACGACCCTTGTCGCGGGCGAAGTCGCCCGTCTGGGACGCGAGGATCTTCATGTTGGCGTTGCCCTTGATGGCGTCCTCGAAGCCCTTGCGGCGGTCGTTGGCGGGGCTGGAGCCGGTCGTGCCGAGCAGCTGGATGATGCGCGCCTGGCCCTTCATGTTCGCCTTGAGCCAGTTGCCGACGCGCTGGCCTTCCTGGATGAAGTCCGAACCGATGAAGGTGACGTAGTCGTTGCCGGCCTTGGCGAGGCTCTGGTCGACGTTGCGGTCGAGCAGGATGACGGGGATGCCGGCGGCGCGGGCCTTCTTCACGGCGGCCGCGAGGGGCTTCTCCTCGCGCGGGGCGAGGAAGATGGCGTCGACGCGCTGCGCGATCATGCTGTCGACGTCCGCGACCTGCTTCGCGGCGGATCCGGCGGCGTCGGTGTAGACGAGCTGGTAGCCGAGCTTCTTCGCCTCGTCCTGCATGCTCTTGGTCTGCGCGATGCGCCAGGGGTTGTTGCTCTCGGTCTGCGCGAAGCCGACCTTGTAGGTCTTCTTCTGCGCGAGCTTCGGGAGGCCCTGGGCGAAGGCGACGACGGTGGTTCCGGTGGCGGCGAGGGCGGCGAGGGCGATGGTGAGGGTGCGTCGTTTGGGCGTCATGGGCATCCTTTCGTCTCGTGGTGGAGACCTGTCGCGGGGACGTGAGACCGACGGGCGAACTCCGGGGACGACGGCACAGACGTGAGGACGCCGTGGTGAGCGCCTCTTCCCTCTGGCCAGCACAGTGTGTGTGTGATCTTATTAATGCAAGACCAAGGCGGGGATGTCAAGGTGCCTGGTCGTCAATAGCTTCAGTTCTTTTGGTCGCGCGTCTTCATGAAGACGACGTGCCGGAGGGCGGTAGGCGGCGCCGAGCGCCCGGACGGCGTGGGAAACGGCGCCTGCCGCTGCTTTCGCAACTTTCGCTGGACGGGCGTTCGTCGGGTCGTCTCGTTGCCGCCTCACGCGACCTCACGTGCGACGTTGCGCCCTTCGCACCCCGGCGGCGGCGCTACCATGGAGGAACCATGCGCAACCTTCTGCTCGTCGGCGTGGGCGCCCTGCTGCTGACCGCCTGCGCGCCCAACCAGTCCGCCCAGTACCGCGTGGGCCGCATCGTCAACGTCACCACGGGCGCGGAGGGCCGCGTCCTGCTGGGCGGCTGGGGCTCCGTGACGGGCCGCAACACGGCCTCCGTGGAGCTCGGCGACGTCACGTACCAGGGCGAGTACAACGTCCTGAGCGCGGGTCAGCCCGTCCGGCTCGATCCCGTCTTCGGCGTCACCTTCGGAAGTGGCGCGGGCGGCACCGAGACGGGCTTCCGGGGGGGCCTGTACCTGCGGCCCAGCAACCTGCGTCAGGGCAACCTCGTCGTGCGCGCCGCGTCCGGCGCGGTCATCACCTGCGACCTCACGGTCGACGAGGCGAGCCGCGGCGTGGGCGGCTGTACCGACGGGCAGGGCCAGCGGTACAGCGTGCAGTTCTGAGTTCTAGACGTCCGGCCGCAGGGGGGGCTCCGCGTACGCCTGCGTGAGCCCGCACCGCGGGCAGGTGTAGAGCCGCAGCCCACTGCCCGCCGCCGAGAAGAGCGGCGCGGTGGTGGGCTGCAGGACCAGCTTCACCTGCCGCAGTTGCGCGGCGATGAGGGCCGCGCCGTCGTTCGGGCAGGTCTTCGTGTTCGCCTGTTCGTTCGTCATGGTTCCTCCAGTATTCGGCTTCTTCTCCATCGGCGCAGGCCGAGGTCGCGCAGCATCACCTGCGCGGCGTTCACACCGCACATGCCGTGAACGCCCCCGCCCGGCGGGGTCGAGGCCGAGCACAGGTACACGCCCCTCAGGGGCGTGCGGTAGGGTCCGGGCGCGAGTGCGGGACGGACGAGCAGGCCGCGCAGCGTGGCCTCTCCCCCGTTCACGTCGCCGCCCACGAGGTTCGGGTTGTACGCCTCGAACGCGGCGGCGTGCCGCGTGACGCGCGCGAGGACCGTATCGCGGAACCCGGGCGCGAAGCGCTCGATCTGCGCCTCGATCGCGTCCGTCATGTCCACCGTGGAGCCCGGCGGCACGTGACAGTACGCCCAGAAGGTGTGGCGGCCCCTCGGGGCGCGCGTCGGGTCGAACAGGGTGTGCTGCGCGGCCAGCACGAAGGGCCGCACGGGGTGACGGCCCGCCGCCACGTCCGCCTCG
>NZ_KI912637.1:76606-85987 GCF_000519345.1 Deinococcus pimensis DSM 21231 | reverse complement strand
CGGGCCGCCGCAGGCGTCGCGTGAGCCGCTCGCGCGCGGCGTCCCGGCGGGCGCGCAGGTCCCGGTAGTCCTCGTCGGTGAGCAGCAGCAGTTCCGCGCCGATCATGATCGCCGAGAACGTCACGAGACCCATCATGAGGAGGATGCCGAGGTGCAGGGTGATCCCGAAGCAGATGACGGGCACACGCAGCCGCGTGAGCATCAGGAACGGGAACGCGATCTGGTAGAGGATGGTGGCGTACCCCGCCAGGGTGGACAGCGCGGCGCTGCGGAAGAGCTCCGCGAAGATCGGCAGCGAGAACCACTGCAGCTGCGCGATCTGGTACATGGCGGTCCCGTCGAGCCACGTGGGACCCATCAGCTTGCTCGTCCCGGCGGTGAAGTACACGACGCACAACTGCGCCACGACCGCGTACACGGCGAGGTTGTGCAGGAACACCCGCCAGGCGGGGACGGCCCGCGCGCCCGTCGAGAGGAAGACCATGTACAGCAGCAGGAGCTGCAGCAGGTTGTCGCCGCCGTCGCCCACGGCGGGGTTGCGGGCGTTGAGGATCATGAACGTGGACGCCGCGACGAACGCGGCGAGCCCGCCGCGCCACGCGAACAGCAGCATCAGGCCCGCCGAGACGTGCAGGGCCAGCAGCAGGTAGATGCCGGACGGCCCGTCGAGGAGGCGCTCGATCGGCGCGGCGGACGCGCCGAAGTACGGCGTGAGTCGACCGTGCCCGACGCCCCCCGCGCCCCAGAAGTACGTGGCGAAGGGCAGCTCGGTGAAGGCCCGCCACAGCAGGAAGAAGCCCGCGAACCGCTGCAGCAGGCGGCTCCCGACGAGGTGGACGCGCTCCCGTGGCAGGAGGAGCGTCCGGAGGAACGTGGCGGGCGTCATCGTGAACTCCTGTAGACGGGCGGGGCGGCGACGACGCGCGTGGCGTGGACGCCGAGGTCGTAGTCCTGGGTGCGGGACCGGGCCGTGTGGCGGTCCCGCCACGTCGGCGGCGTCACCACGCGGATCCGCAGCGCGATGCGGCTCACGCGCTCGAAGGGAAGGCGCGTCTCACGGCGCAGGTTGAGACAGTAGACGGACGCGGCGTCACGGACCTGCCCGAGGGCGCGGTCCCGGCTCGCGCGCCGTCCCTTCTTCACGGCGTCGCAGGAGGCGGCGTCACCGCCCTCGCACTTCTTCGCGGCCTCCACGAGGTGGATGGGGAGCTGCACGATGTCGCGCAGGGGATTCTCGATGGTGCGGCTGAAGCGGTCGTACGCGGAGAGGCGGTTGCGCTGGTTCGCCGCCCAGACGGGCGTGAGGATGTCCACCCAGGCGTGCGCGCGTGGCTTCTGGCCGGGCGCGAGGCACTGCACGAGCAGCAGCGTGTCCGTGGAGACCGGATTCGGCGCGAACAGCGTCCAGACCTGATCGAAGTAGGGCAGCATGTACGCGGCGTTGACGCGCCCGAGCAGCGTGCCGTCCTTGAGGACGTTGTTCGGCATGACGTACAGCGCGGTCTGCAGGAAGTGGTTCGCGAAGACCGCGAGCGCGAGGACGCGCAGGGCGAGCGAGAGTCGTGTCCTGAGGCTGGTCATTCCCTCTCCCATGTCTTGGAGGGGGGACGTCGCGCGCGGCCGTCCCCCCGACGAGACGTCCGGTTACTGGTCCGGCGCGCTCCTGCCGAACGCCTGACTCCAGCCGTACGTCGCGGCGCCCCACAGCGCGCCACCGACACCGCCGGCCGCCGCGCCCACGGTGGCGGCGGGCGTGCCGACCAGCGCGGTGTACGTGCCGCCCGCGAGGGCGCCGCCGAGGGCGTTGCCGCCGACGGCGTTGCCGAAGTCACGCCACGTCCAGCTCGGCGCCCGGTTCACGAGCAGCTCCTCCGATGACGCGGACGTCGTGGTTGAGACCGCCACGGCGTTCGTGTTGTTCGAGAGACCCACCGCGGTGATGACCACCGCGAGCGCGAAGGCGAACGAACCACTTTTCTTCATGTCTACTCCCCTCTCTTCTTCAGCGCGGCCACGAGGACCACGATGAGAAGCATGACCACGAAGAACACGTTGCGGAACTTCTGCGTCGCGAAGATCGAGGCGAGGCTGGTCATGAGGAGCAGCGCGATCAGCACCGTTCTCCATCGTGCGTCGATGTTCATGAAGTCACTCTCCCTCTCGTCGCGAGCGCCGCGTCACGTGTTCCGAGAATCAGACCGCAGCAAGGTCCTGCATCATCAGTGTCGCGACGGGAGAGGGGGCCGCTTCACTTCCTGCTCAGAATTCTTTCGCGTTCGCCGTAAACGAACATCCGGTACCGGGCAAGCTTAGTACTGGACGAAGTTCCTGTCAAATTCGTCTATACAGCAAGACAATCGGCGTGAAGTTATTTACGGTTCATCGTGGAATCAAGAAATACGCTCGCGTTCCACAAGGACAAAGAGCAGGGACGGCCCCTCGCTCATGGCTGGGCCGTCCCCGAGTCCTTCCCTGCAACTGTGGCCGTCCAGCCTTTGGCTGCGTACGGACCCGAGCGGTCGGGTCCTCCTGCCTGGGGCGTTGACGTGCCTCTACACTCATGGGCGGGGCGGCCCGGTCCTTATGCCGTGGCCGCCCCAGCGTCCTTCCCTGCAGTTGTGGCCGTCGAGCCTTTGGCTGCGTACGGACCGGGGCGGCCCGGTCCTTATGCCGTGGCCGCCCCAGCGTCTCTACAACTTGTTCAGGCCTGCTGGTACATGATCGCGCGCTTCACTTCCTCGATGAGCTGCGTCACCGGGATCTCGCGCGGGCAGGCTTCCGTGCAGTTGTACGCGGTGCGGCAGCGCCACACGCCCGTGTTCTGGTTCAGGAGGTTCAGGCGCTCCGACGTGCCCTTGTCGCGGCTGTCGAAGATGAAGCGGTGCGCCTGCACGATCGCGGCCGGGCCGAGGTAGCGTCCGTTCACCCAGAAGATCGGGCAGGACGTCGTGCACGCCGCGCACAGGATGCACTTCGTGCCCTGGTCGAAGCGTTCGCGGTCCTCCACGGTCTGCAGGCGCTCGCCCGCCGGGACGGGATCGTCGTTGATGAAGAACGGCAGGACCGCGCGGTAGCTCTCGAAGAACGGGTCCATGTCCACGAGCAGGTCCTTCTCCACCTTCAGGCCACGGATCGGCTCGACCGTGATGGTCCCGCCGTCCTTCGTCAGGTCACGGATGAGGATCTTGCACGCGAGACGGTTGCGGCCGTTGATGAGCATCGCGTCGCTGCCGCACACGCCGTGCGCGCAGGAACGGCGGTACGTCAGGGTGGGCTCCACGTACCACTTCACGTGGTTGAGCAGGTCGAGGACACGGTCGCCCGGCTCGCACTCGACGTTGTAGGTCTCCCAGTGCGGCTTCTTGTCCACTTCGGGGTTGTAACGCAGGATCTTCAGGTTGACGTGCATGGGTCTCCAAACCTCAGTAGACGCGCGGCTTCGGCTCGAACTTGCCGAGCACCACGTTCTTGTAGCCGATGTTCACCTCGCCGGGACGCGACAGGTCGCGGTAGGCCATGGTGTGCTTCAGCCAGTTCTCGTCGTCACGGTCCGGGAAGTCCTCGCGGGCGTGCGCGCCGCGCGACTCCTTGCGGTTCAGGGCGCTCGCCGTCATCGCCTCGGCGACGTCGAGCATGTACCCGAGCTCCATGGCCTCCATGAGCTCCGTGTTGTACTTCGTGCTCGTGTCCGTGACGCTCACGTTGCGGTAGCGGGCCTGCAGTTCCTTCAGGATCTCCACCTGACGCGACATCGTCTCGTCCGTACGGTAGATGGACACGTTGTCCATCATGGTCTCCTGGAGTTCCTTGCGGATGCGCGCGGCGTTCTCGGTACCGTGACCGCTCTTGAGACGCTCGATCTCGTCGAGGGCGGCGCCGTCCGCGCGGGCGGGCAGGTCCTCGAACTGCGCGTCCTGCGCGTACCTCGCGGCGGCGATGCCCGCGCGCTTGCCGAACACGATCAGGTCACCGAGGCTGTTGGTGCCGAGGCGGTTCGCGCCGTGCAGGCTCACGCAGGCCACCTCGCCCGCCGCGTACAGGCCGCGCACGGTCGTGCTGGAGTTCGCGAGGCACTCGCCGTCCACCGTGGTGGGAATGCCGCCCATCGCGTAGTGCGCGGTCGGCTGGATCGGCACGGGCGCCGTCACGGGGTCCACGCCGAGGTACGTGCGGCTGAAGTCCGTGATGTCGGGCAGACGGCCCTCGATCACGTCACGCGGCAGGTGCGTCAGGTCGAGCAGCAGGTAGTCCTTGTCCTTGCCCGCCCCGCGGCCCTCGCGCAGCTCCATGTAGATCGCGCGGCTCACGATGTCGCGCGGCGCGAGGTCCTTGATGCTGGGCGCGTAGCGCTCCATGAAGCGCTCGCCGCTGTCGTTGCGCAGGATGCCGCCCTCGCCGCGCGCGCCCTCCGTGATGAGGATGCCGAGCTTCGCGATGCCGGTCGGGTGGAACTGGTAGAACTCCAGGTCCTCCAGGGGCAGGCCCTTGCGGTAGTAGATGCTCATCAGGTCGCCCGTGAGGGAGAGCGCGTTCGAGGTGATCTTGAAGACGCGGCCGTACCCGCCCGCGGCCAGCACGACGGACTTCGCCTGGAAGACGTGCACCTCGCCCGTGCTGATCTCGTACGCGACGACGCCGCGGCACACGCCGTCCTCGATGATGAGGTCGAGGACCTGGAACTCGTTGAAGAAGGTGGTGCCCGCCTTGACGTTCTGCTGGTAGAGCGTCTGGAGGATCATGTGGCCCGTGCGGTCCACGGCGTAGCAGGCGCGCTCCACGGCGGCCTTGCCGAACTCCTTGGTGTGACCGCCGAACTTGCGCTGCGCGATCTTGCCGTTCGGGAGGCGCGAGAAGGGCAGGCCCATGTGCTCGAGCTCGTAGACGGCGTCGATGATGTCCTTCGCGAAGATCTCGGCGGCGTCCTGGTCGGCGAGGTAGTCACCGCCCTTGACGGTGTCGTACATGTGCCACTCCCAGTGGTCCTCGCTGACGTTGCCGAGGGCCGCGCCGACGCCGCCCTGGGCGGCGCCGGTGTGGGAGCGCGTGGGGTAGAGCTTGGAGATGACGGCGACGGAGACGTTCTTGTTCTTCGCGGCGTACAGGGAGGCCATCAGGCCCGATCCGCCCGCGCCGACCACGATGACGTCGTAACGATGGTGCTGCATGCGTTGACCTCGTTAGATCGAGAACAGCCCGACCGTGCCGAACACGAACAGGGCGGCGATCAGGGTGTAGAAGATGGACTTGACCCAGAAGCGGTTGGGGCGCGACCGGACGTAGTCCTCGATGGAGTAGCGCGCGCCGTTGGCGCCGTGCAGCAGCGACAGCGACAGGATCAGCCAGTCGTACAGCTTCCACGCGGGCTGCTGGAGCTTGAAGACGACCGCGTCGAAGGTCGCGTCCTTCTCGGACACCTGCACGTACGTCATCCAGATGTGCCCGAGGATCAGGAACGTCAGGACGACGCCGCTGATGCGCATGAAGATCCACCAGTTCAGCTCGGCGTTGGTGTGCGACTGCTGTTTCGCGTCGTTGTAGGTCTTGGCGCGGATCATTCAGTAGCCTCCGAGGACGCGCGGAATGACCTTGTACGCTGTGAACGCCATGCCCGCGAGGGTCAGGACGAGCGTGGCGTAGAACAGCTGCCGCTGGTAGACGATGCCGCGCCCCGTCATGTCGAGCAGGATGACGCGCAGGCCGTTGAGCGAGTGGTAGAGCACGCCGCCCACCACGGCGATGAGGCCGAGCCGGAAGAGCGCGAGATCGTAGATCTCGTGGATGCTCATGTAGACCTCTTCGCCGAAAATCATGGAGCCGATGCTGACGATGTGGAGCATCAGGTAGGCCAGGATGGCCAGACCGGACAGGCGGTGGAGCAACCACGCCCACTGCCCTTCTCTGCCTCGGTACATTAGGAGTCCTCCTTGGAAGGAATGAGAGTTGGGAGGCCCTGTTTGAGGCCGGACTTGGTTTGCCTCGCGGGGGCTTTATTTCCGCCCCATAGAATAGCACCCGCGCCCACCGGGATCGGGACGCGGGACTCCCTCCGGAGGCGTGATTGTAGTCCCGAAAACCCCTCCTTCGTGTCCCCGCGGACCGCCTCCCGCGTTCGCTCAAGACGGGGGATTTCTTGACATTTGTGGCGACAGGCGGTAGTCTTTTCAATCGTGCCCAGCCCTGCGGGGCGGCACCAGACCGGGCGCCGCGAGGGCGGCGGGAGGGCCGGTTCCAGCGCACGGGCTGCGCTGAGGAGGTCGCTGAGATGGAACTCTTTGGTTTCGGCCCGCACCTGATGATCGACGGGTACCACGCGAACCCCGAAAAGCTCGCCGACGCCGAGCTCATCCGTCAGGTCCTCGAAGAACTTCCCGCCGAGATGGACATGACCAAGGTCATGACGCCGCACGTGCAGGCCTACGAGGGCTCCACGAGCGACGACGCGGGCTTCACCGGCGTGGTCATCATCGCCGAGTCGCACATCGCCATCCACACCTTCCCGAAGCGCGGCTTCCTCAGCGTCGACGTCTTCTCCTGCAAGGAGTTCGACGTGCAGAAGGCCCTGAACTACCTCATCGAGCACTTCGAGATGGGCCGCTACGACACGCACTTCATCAACCGCGGCAAGGAGTTCCCGAAGGACCTCGCCGAGGTGGAACGCATCGTGAGCGGCGAACGCGAGTACCTCGAAGCGCGCATCGCCTGAAGAGAAGCAGAGACGAACGGAGCAGGAGGTCCTCCTGCTCCGTTCGTGTTCATCCGAGTACGCTCGGAAGCTCGCCCGGGAAGTACTCGACGAGCGGCGTCGCGGCCGTACAGAATCGAACGGGCGGACGCGCCTCGCGTCCGCCCGCCTCCCCGAGTCGCGTTCAGGCCGGGACGGCCCCGCGTTCCAGCATCGTGATCGCCAGCACGGGCGAGTACGTGTCCATCGTGGCGAGCAGGCGCCCGTCCGGGGCGAAGCGGCGCAGCGTCTGACCGCCCTGCCGCACGACGTACAGGTGCCCCTCCGGGTCCACGGTCATGAGCCACGGCGCGTCCTCCGCCTCGCCCTGGAGCAGCTCGATGGGGTACACGACGCCCGTCTTGCCGCCCGACTCGATGCGGCGGATCTTCTGCGCCTGCGCGTCCGCGATGTACACGGTCCCCTCGGTGTCCACGGCGAGGCCGTCGAGCGGGCGGAGCTCCTCGGCCGCGCGGTCCACCTTGAACGCGAGGCGCGACAGGTACCGGCCCTCGCGGGAGAAGCGCTGCACCTGACGGTTGCCCGTGTCGAGGACGTACACGTCCCCGGCGGGACTCGCCGCGACGAGCTGCGGGCGGTCGAAGGTGCCGCGACCCGTGCCGCGTCCGCCGAAGCGTCCGAGGTACTCCCCGTTGGGGCCGTACATGGACACGAAGCAGGTCTCCGCGTCGAGGGCGTAGACGCGCTCGCTGCTCGCGGCGAGGCTGACGGGCTGCAGCAGTTCGCTCTCCCCGAGGCCGTAGCGTCCGAAGGTCATGAGTTCGCGGCCCGCCGCGTCGAGCTTGCGGATCATGCTGGGCACGTTGCCGCCCGCGCGGTACTGCACCACCGCGATGTACAGGTCGCCCGCGCGGGTGGACGCGAGCGCGCTCGGCGCGGCGGGCAGGGCGCCCTCGCCCTGCAGGTCGCGCAGGCTGAGGCGCAGACGGCCCGACGCGTCGAGCAGACGCAGGGCGCCCTGCCGTTCCCCGACGCTGATCGTGACGGCCCACGGGTCGTCGAAGCGCTCGTCCTCCAGGACGCCCGCGTCGATCGCGTCGATGATCTCGTCGAGGGTGGGACGCGCGGCGGGGTCCTTCTCGATCATGTGGAGGATCAGGTCGTTCATGCGGCCCGGCACGTCGAGCTTCACCTGCTTGGGCGGCCGGGCCTGCTCGAAGACCTGCTGGTGCACGACCGCCTCGTAACTGCCCTTGAAGGCGGTGGTGCCCGTGACCATCTCGTAGAACACCAGCCCGAGGCTGTACACGTCGCTGCGGGCGTCCACCTTGTTGCCCTTGGCCTGCTCGGGCGCCATGTAGATGGGCGTGCCGACACGCGCGCCCGTCATGGTGAGGCGCGTCAGGACCTTCCCGACGGCGATGCCGAAGTCCATGAGCTTCACGCCGCCCTCGCGCAGGCGGCCGTCCTTGAAGGCGCCGCGCAGCACCATCACGTTGCCGGGCTTGATGTCGCGGTGCACGATGTTCTGCGCGTGGATGTGACGCAGCGCGTCCGCGATGGCGCGGATGATCTGCACGCTCTGCTCGTAGCTGGGCGGGGTCTGCTCGAGAAGCTGTTCGAGGCTCTCGCCGTCGAGGTACTCCATCGCGATGTAGTGCTCGTTCTCCTCGGCCTTGTAGTCGTAGACCTTGACGATGTTGGGGTGCGCGAGTCGGCGCAGCACCTCCGCCTCGCGGTAGAAGCGCTTGACGAACTTCGCGTCGGCGAGGTACTTCTCCTGCGGCACCTTGAGCGCCACGACGCGTCCGTCGGACTGACGGCGCGCGCGGTACACGCTGCCCATGCCGCCGATGCCGATGCGGTCGAGGACCTCGTACTCGCTGAAGTTGATCTCGGTGGTGCGCGGCCCCGACAGCACGGGCGGCGGAGGCGCCTGCTTGCGGGCGGGGCGGCGCCGCAGGGCGCGGACGCGGGGCCACGCGACCTCGGCGGTGATGACGCTCGCGCCGAGCAGGAGCGCCGCGACGACGAGGGCGCTCTGCGCGCGGTCGGGGGTGCCGAGCGCCGCGACGCCCACGCCGACGGCGGTGACGATCAGCGCGACGGTGACGCCGAGGACCCGTTCGGGCAGACGCAGCAGCAGCAGCAGCGAGACGACGAAGAGTCCCGCGAGCAGCAGCGGACCGCTCACACGGCCCTCCCGGGAAGCGCGAGGGGACGGGTCCGAACCGGAACGGGTCGGACGGGGCGCGCAGTGTCATGGTTGCCGATGTTCAAGCCGGACTCCTTTGCTCTGGCTTCATGGTAACATCACCAGTTTTTCACGCTGTGACAAACCACGAACACTCATATACTGGAGGCGTGGACGTCTGGCCGGAACTGGTGGAGCTGTACGAGTACAAGGTCGCGGACGTGCTCGCCGGGCGCGACCCGCGCGGAGGCAAGCGCTCTCTGGGCGCCCTGCGCGACCGCCTGCTGCTGGGAGACCTCGAATCGCCCCTGCTGAGGCGCTTCCGCTACGCCGACAAGCTCTGGCGCGAATTCACCGTCGCGAGCGCCGTCCCGGCGACGTACGGCACGGTTGAGCGGCCCGAGGGCGGCCGCCCGCACGTGGAGGGCTGGAACCTGCCGGGCGTGGAACCCGCCGACGAGGAGTCCGTCACGCTGGGCACGCTCGCCGCGCACCTGTGGCGCCT
>NZ_KI912637.1:71406-76506 GCF_000519345.1 Deinococcus pimensis DSM 21231 | reverse complement strand
CGTCCCGAGGGCACGGGCTGGACGCTCGTGGCGGGCGGCACCGCCACGCCCCTGCGCCGCGAACCCGACGGGATCGGCGTGACCACCGTCGCGCTCGACGGTGTGGAACTGCGCGCCCTCGTCAGGCAGGACTACCTGCTGCTGGACCTGGAGCTCGTGGAGCGCGTGTCCCTCCCGGAACTCGTCGCGCTCGGGCGGGTCGTGACGGCCCTGCTGGAGCCCTCGGACGCCTTCCTGCACCTGCGGGTGGCGCGTGGCGTGGCGCAGTGGCTGCGTGACGGCCGCATGGACCTCGCGTCGCTCGCGCCGGGCACCGCCGAGAAGTACGGCGCAGCTGCGCCCGGCGCGCTCCTCGCCTTCGCCCGCAGGGGCGCGCACAACCTGCTCGCGCGCATCGCGAGGCGGCCCGACGAGGACGTCACGCGCGCCTTCCGCGAGGTCGCGCGGACCCTCGGGTGCGACGAGGCGCGCGCCACCCGCCTCATGAACGTCCTGCGCGCGGCCCGTCAGGCGCAGCAGCAGGGCGACCACGACCTCGGCGGCGACCACGAGGTGCAGCGCGACGGGGACCTCTGGACGCGTCAGTACGACGGCGATCCCGTCACGGTGCCCGTGCTGGGCCGCGTCCTCACGTTGCGCGCCGACTACCGCGGCGAGGTCACGGCGGTCCTGCCGGGCTTCCCGGCGATGCCCGTGCGTGACCTGTGGGTCTTCAGCTTCCCGCAGGGCGGCGTGATCGTGGCGCGCAGCGGCCAGCGCTTCGCGGTGAGCTTCGCGGGCGCGCTGGTGCCGTCGCAGGTGTGAAGCCCGGCCCGCCCGACCTCCCCCGGGCCGGACCGTACCCGTGGACGCACGTGTCGGCCGCGCACGGCGGGCGACGCGGCATCCGCCGCCTTCCCGACGGTCGGCTGAGCCTCCTGCTGGACTACGGCCTCAGCGGCTACCTGAACTTCTGGGACGGGGAGGTGCTGCACTACCTCGGGGACGGCGTGACGGGCGATCAGGTCCTGACGCCCGCCACCGCGCTCGGACTCGACGCGCTGCACGGGGGCACACCCGCCCGCGTGTGGGAGCGGCTTCGCCCGAACGTCTGGTACGACCTCGGCTGGTTCCGCTTCGCGGGCGTGACGCGCCGCGAGGTGGGCGGACGGCAGGTGTTCGACTTCAGCCTGCGTCAGGAGACGCCGCCGCCCGGCCACGGGGGCTGAGCGGCGGCGCGGCGCGGCTACTCCTCCGCGAGCCAGCGGGCCGCGTCGAGCGCGTGGTACGTGAGGATGCCGTCGGCGCCCGCGCGGCGCATGCTGCCGAGCGTTTCGAGCACGATGCGGCGCTCGTCGACGTACCCGGCGAGCGCGGCGGCCTTCACCATGGCGTACTCCCCGCTGACGTTGTACGCCACGACGGGCAGATCGAAGTGCTCGCGGACGAAGCGCAGCACGTCGAGGTACGCGAGGGCGGGCTTCACCATCAGGAAGTCCGCGCCCTGCGCCACGTCGAGCCGCGACTCGCGCGCCGCCTCGCGGTAGCCGCCGAGCGGGTCCATCTGGTAGGTCGCCTTGTCGCCCGCGCGGGGCGCGGAATCGAGCGCGTCGCGGAAGGGGCCGTAGTAGGCGCTCTTGTACTTCGTGGAGTACGCCATCACGGCGACGTGACCGAAGCCCGCCTCGTCGAGACCCGCCCGGATCGCGCCGACGCGGCCGTCCATCATGTCGCTCGGCGCGATGACGTCCGCGCCCGCCTCGGCCTGCGAGACGGCCATGCGGACGAGCAGCTCGACGGTCTCGTCGTTGAGGATCTCGCCGCCCTCGCTCACGAGGCCGTCGTGCCCGTCGCTGGAGTACGGGTCGAGGGCGACGTCCGTGACGACGGCGAGGTCGGGCAGTTCGCGCTTGAGGGCGCGGACGGCGCGCTGGAAGAGCCCCTCGGGGTTGAGGCTCTCGCTGCCGCGCGGGTCCTTCAGGGCGTCGGGCACGCGCGGGAAGAGGGCGACGCTGCCCACGCCGAGCCGCGCGGCGGTCTCGGCCTCGCGCAGCAGCCCGTCGATGGAGTGGCGGTACACGCCGGGCATGGAGCGGATCTCCTCGCGCTCCGTACCGTCGTGGACGAACATCGGGAGGATCAGCTGGTGCGGCGCGAGGTGCGCCTCGCGCAGGAAGCCGCGCAGGGCGGGCGTGCGCCGCAGACGGCGGGGACGTTCCTGCAGCTGGAGGCGCGCCGCGAGCTGCGCGTCCGAGGGCCGGGGGTCGGTCGTGGTCATGCGGGCAGGCTAGCGCAGGCGCCCGTGGGCGCTCACGTCCTCCGCCACGATTGCGGCCCGCACCGGACATGAGAACGGAAGTGTGAACGGTCGGGCGGGCGTGAGGAGACGTCGCGGCGCCGTGAGGGCGACGGCACCCTCGCATGAGAGACGGGACGTGCGAAATTTCGCGGCCAGGACGACTTTTTCACGAATCATGAAAATTCGCGTGCCGGGCGCGTTCGGTGCGAATCGGTCTCTCACGGATCCTCTCGTAGAATGTTCGCGTGACGTTGCTTCCAGCCAACGAAAGGGCGCGCTGCCTGGAGGTCCTCCACGAACGTTACGGCGTCCGGCTCGAACGGTCCGAATGGCGGGGTCAGCAGGTTCTGATCAAGTCCCTCACCTGCGACACGCCGGAGTTCGCCGCGCGCTTCCACCGCGAGGGCGAGATCGCCGCGCGGCTCAGCCATCCCAACGTCGTGCCCCTCCTCGCGCACACCGAGACCCAGCTCATCTTCCGCTTCATTCCCGGCGGGGACCTGCGCGCCCGGCTCGACCGTGGCGTGCTGGAACCGACCGAGGCGATCGACATCATCCGCGGCGTCCTCTCCGCGATCGGGCACGCGCACACGCGCGGCGTCACGCACCTCGACCTCAAGCCGGAGAACATCCTGCTGGAGCACGGGCGGGTGCGCGTCACGGACTTCGGCCTGTCGCACGACCGCGCGCTGCCGCGCATCACGGCGCGCGGCGATCGGCTCGGCACGCCGCACTACATGGCGCCCGAGCAGTTCCGCGGCGTCCGCACGGACCCGCGCAGCGACCTGTACAGCGCGGGCGCGATCCTCTTCGAGTGCCTCGCGGGCGGACCGCCGTACCGTGACCCGCTGAGCTGGCTGGCGGGCATCAAGGACGAGCGCGCCCCCCTCCCCTTCCCGGTGGCGCTGCATCCCCTGCTGGAGTCCGCGCTGTCGCGCGACCCGGAGCGGCGCCCGTCGAGCGCGCTGGCCTTCCTGATCGAGCTGGAGCGCGCGGAGAGCAACCTCCGATGACGCTCCTCGGCTTCAGCGGCAACCGCTTCCTCGCGGAGGAGGCCGCGCGGCGCGCCGTGATGGCGCGCGGGCTGAGCTGGCGGGACCTGCCGCGCCTCTCCGGCGAGGACGTCACGCCCGACGCGCTCGCGCCCCTCCTGATGCCCAGCCTGTTCGGTGAGGCGGGCGTCGTGGTCGACCTGGAGGGCGCGAAGATCACGAAGGACCTGCTGGAGGTCATCGGGCGGGGTGCGGCGCACGCGACGGTGGTGGTCATCGACCCGAGCGGCCCGAAGACACGCGTGAAGCTCTACGAGGAACGCGGGCAGCACGTCGCGTCGCCCGCGCCGGAACGTCCGGGAGACGTGACGGGCTGGGTCGTGACCCGCGCGAAGGAGCACAAACTGAAGCTGGAGCGCGACGCCGCGTCGTACCTCGCGGAGGTGTTCGGCGCGGACCTCGCGGGCATCGAGGGAGAGCTGCTCAAGCTCGCCCTGATCGACACGAAGCTGGACCGCGAGTCCGTGCGGCGCGTCGTGGGCCGGGAGTCGCCCGGCGACAGCTTCGCGATGCTGGGCGCGGCCACCTCGGGCCGTCCGCAGGAGGCGATCGCGCAGCTCTCGCGGCTCCTCGCGCAGGGCGAGGATCCCTTCAAGATCATGGGCGCCGTCGTGTGGCAGTACAGCCTCGTGGCGCGCTGCGTGGCGCTCGTGCAGCAGGAGCCCGGCACGAACGAGAACGCCGCCGCGAGCCGTCTCGGGGTGAAGCCCTACCCGGCGAAGAAGGCGCTGGAGGTCGCGCGCCGCCTGAACGAGGCGAGGATCCGCGCGCACCTCTCGCGCATCGCGCAGACGGACCTCGCGATGAAGAGCGGCGCGGACCCCGCGCTGGCGCTCGAACGGCTCGTGGTGTCCCTCAGCGTCTAGCGCGAAGGCCGGGTAGTCTGAGAACCTCATGGTCCCCATTCCCGACACCAGCGACACGCCCCACGCGGGGAGCGTGACGGACCTCGCGCGCGAGGTGCTCCGCTCGGGCGGCCTCACGGTCCTGGACCTGACGCCCCTCGGGGACGCGGAGAACGTCACGTTCCGAGTGGACACGCCCAACGGGGTCCTGCTGCTGAGGCTCAAGCCTCCCGGGCGGCTCACGTCTGCTCGGATGGTGTCGGAGTTCACGTGGCTACGCGCGCTGCGTCGGGACACGCCCCTGCGCGTGCCCGCCCCGCGACCCTTTCCGGACGGCCGCCTCGTGCGGTCCTTCCAGGGTCCGCCGCGCGCCGCGGGAACCACGTGGCTGGCCGCGCTGCTCGACTGGGTGGAGGGCGACGTCCTCGGGGGGACGCCCACGTCGGACGACACCCGCGCGGTCGGGCGCTTCGCGGCGGCGCTGCACGAGCACGCCCTGTGCTTCACCCTTCCCGAGGAGTTCACGAGGCCGCACCTGGGGGACGAGGCGGCCTTCCGGGCCTGGCCTCCCGACCTGCTCGACGGCACGCACCTCACGCGGGTGGAGCGGCGCGCGATCACGCTGGCCCGCCGGGCGGCGCGAACGGCGCTCGCGGCGGCCCAGCGGGGCGAGGTGCGGTCCCATCTGCTCCACATCGACCTGCACCCGGGCAACGTGGTGCGCTCGGCGGGCGGGATCGGCGGGATCGACTTCGACGACTGTCAGTTCGGGCCCGCCCTGTACGACCTCGCCGCGATGCTGGCCCACCTCGGCGTGGGCGACGGGGACGGCGCGCTGCGCGCGGCCTTCCTGGCCGGGTACGAGGAGATCCGCCCGCTGTGGCCGCGCGAGCGGGAGCTGCTCGGCGCGTTCGTCCGGCTCCGT
>NZ_KI912637.1:71140-71306 GCF_000519345.1 Deinococcus pimensis DSM 21231 | reverse complement strand
CACGCCTCCTAGACGAGGTACGCCCGGTACCCCTCGGCGCGCAGGGCGGCCGTCCACGCCTCTCGGGCGCGGGCGACCTCACGAGGGTCCTCATGGGTGAGGAGCAGCACGACCCGCTCCCGCCCGAGCGGATCGAGGCCGCGCTCCACGGTGGTGCGGACGCCTC